>JAZDOA010000136.1:0-2658 GCA_043799175.1 Pseudomonadota bacterium
AGACCGCGAGAAACTTGTGGCCAAGTTCAAAACGATGACCCCCGGCATGGCGGATGATTTGGAGAAAGAGATCGTCCGCCTCGAGGGACAGATCGAAATGCCCAAGTCCTTCGTCATCCCCGGGGCCAATCCGGGCTCGGCGGCCCTGGACATGGCCCGGGCGATAGTGCGGCGGGCGGAGCGCCGGCTGGTGACCCTCCAGGACAAAGGCGACATGAACAACGAGGCTATTCTTCAATATGTTAATCGTCTGGCCGATCTTCTCTTCGTCCTGGCCAGGTACGAGGAGGCCTGAGGGGTGGCCCGGACTGCGCCTGTCGCTGGGGAGCGGGAATCATTGGGGGAGCAAACGGACACCGGCCTGGTGCAGGTGCTGACCGGCGACGGCAAGGGCAAGACGTCGGCGGCGCTGGGGGAGGTATTGCGGGCGGCGGGGCAGGGCCTGCGGGTCTACGTGGTATTCTTCATGAAAGGCAACTATCCTTATGGGGAGTTCAATATTTTGCCGAAGCTGCCCAATGTGACGACCGCCAGCTTCGGCTTTACCAGCCTTACCGACCCGGCGAAGGTGAAGCCGGAAGAGATCGAGCAGGCGCAGAAAGCGCTGGCGGCGGGCCGCCGGGCCATGCTCAGCGGCGACTACGACATGGTGGTGCTCGACGAGGTGAACGTGGCCGCCGCCTGGAAGCTGATCGGGGTAGAAGATTTGGTCAAGCTGATCCGGGACAAACCGCCCGGTGTTGAGCTTGTGCTGACCGGACGGTATGCTCAGTCCGAGGTGATCGAACTGGCTGACCTGGTCACTAACATGGTCAAAGTAAAGCACCCTTACGATAGGGGCGTCCTGGCGCGCAAGGGAATCGAATTCTAGGCAAAGGGGAAGAATGAAGGAATCATGAAAATTACTCTGAGCGTGATCAAGGCCGATATCGGTGGCTACGTGGGCCATTCCGAGTCCCATCCCGAAGTCATGGCCGAAGCCTGCGGGTGCATGGAGAAGGCGAAGAAGGCCGGAAGGCTTATCGACTACCATGTCACCAAGTGCGGCGACGACCTGCAGCTGATCATCACTCACCCGCATGGCATCGAAGATGAAAATGTCCACCGGCTATGCTGGGATACCTTTGTGGCCGGCACCAAGGTGACCAAGAAGCTCAAGCTTTACGGGGCCGGACAGGACCTCCTCGCGGATGCCTTCTCGGGCAACGTCAAGGGCATGGGGCCGGGCGTGGCCGAGATGGATTTCGAAGAGCGCACCTCGGAGCCGATCGTCATCTTCATGGCTGACAAGACGTCCGCCGGAGCCTGGAACCTGCCGCTCTACCGCATGTTCGCCGATCCGTTCAATACCATCGGACTGGTCATCGCCAGCAACATGCACTCAGGTTTCTCCTTTGAGGTGCATGACGTCAAGGAGCACAAGAAGATAACCCTCAACGCCCCCGAAGAGATTTACGACTTGCTCATGTTCATCGGGGCGCCTTTCCGCTACGCGGTCAAGGCCGTCTACTCGCGTGAGACCGGCGACATCGGGGCCGTATCTTCCACCCAGCGGCTTTCCCTGATTGCCGGCCGCTACGTGGGCAAGGATGACCCGGTCTGCATCGTGCGATGCCAGTCGCAGTTCCCCGCCGTAGGCGAGGTGCTGGAGCCTTTCACCTTCCCCCACCTGGTCGAGGGATGGATGCGCGGCTCACATCATGGGCCGCTGATGCCGGTATCCCTGGCGGACAGCACCCCTTCCCGCTTCGATGGGCCCCCCAGGGTGACTGCGGCAGGCTTCCAGTTGGCCGCGGGCAAGCTGATCGGGCCCCGCGATATGTTCGCGGATATCTCCTTCGACCTGGCGCGGCAGCGGGCCAACGAGGTCGCCGACTACATGCGCGGGCACGGGCCTTTCGAACCGCACCGTCTCCCTCTGGACGAGATGGAATACACTACCATGCCTCAGCTGATGAAGAAGCTAAAACCAAAGCTCATCAATCTTGACTGAGCCTGCCCGGCAAGCCTATCATTAAAGCAAAGGCCGGTGAGCCGACTATCCGTGTTGGTGGAGGAGAACCCTTTGTCCCCTAGGCTGCTTCTGGCGACCAATAATAAGGGCAAGGTGCGCGAGTACAAGAGCCTCCTGCACGATCTCCCCTATCAACTGGTGACACTGGCCGAGGCGGGCGTGACGGCGGTAGAAGAGACCGGCAAAAGCATGGAGGAAAATGCTACTCTCAAGGCGGTGGCCTCCGCAAAGGAGAGCGGCTTGCTGTCCCTGGCGGACGATTCGGGTCTCGAGGTTGACATCCTTGGCGGAGAGCCGGGAATTCTGTCGGCCCGCTATGCCGGCGAGGGCGCTTCGGACACCGAGAAGGTCAGCTACCTGCTCGTCCGGCTCAAGGATGTTCCCCTGGAAAGACGCACCGCGCAGTTCCGCTGCGTTATCGCCATCGCCGCGCCGGCCGGCAAGGTGGAGCTTTGCACCGGCGAGTGTCCCGGCTTCATCATCTTTGCGCCGCGGGGCAATCGCGGCTTCGGCTATGACCCGGTCTTCTACGTCCCGAAGTATGACCGCACCATGGCGGAGCTGCCCCTGGCCCTTAATAACCGGATCAGTCACCGGGCACTGGCGGCACAGAAAGCGCGTGCCATATTGGAAAGGATGGCGGC
>JAZDOA010000080.1:0-2069 GCA_043799175.1 Pseudomonadota bacterium
TGTTGGCCAAGCGTCTGCCGACCATTTTGCCGCCGCTGTGCCTGCAAGAGGCTCTAGAAACCACCCGGATCTACTCGGCGACGGGGAAGCTGCCGCGGGCCTTGAGCCTGATGGCGACGCGCCCGGTGCGCCAGCCGCACCACTCGATCAGCACCGCGGCGCTGGTGGGCGCCATGAACCCCTGCCCCTGCGGCTACTACGGTGACCCGTTCCGGCAGTGCACCTGCCCGCCAGGTCTCGTCTCCCGTTACCAGAGGCGCATCAGCGGGCCGTTTCTTGACCGTGTGGACATCTTCGTCGAGGTGCCCCATATTGCCTATGAAAAGCTGACCGATACCAGACTTGGCGAGCCATCCGGGAAGGTACAGGCCCGCGTCAGCGCTACCCGCTCCCGGCAGCGGCAGAGGTTCCAGAAAACGAGACTCGCTTGCAATGCCGAGATGACGCCCGCCGAAATCAGGGAGTTCTGCCGCGTGGAAACGGCGGCCCAGGGCCTGCTCCAGGCGGCCATGAAACAGCACTACCTCTCCGCCCGGGCCTTCCACCGCATCTTGAAACTGGCCCTCACCATTGCCGACCTGGAAGCGAGCGATACGATTAAAGCCCACCACGTGGCGGAGGCCATACAATACCGCCCCAGGAGGTCAGAGTAGGCGGCGGGCCGGAGGGGAGGTACTTCCCAAAGCTGAATAAAAAAGGGGGGACTTAACCGACCGTTAAATCACCCCCCGCTGACTCCTTCAAAGCCAGCCCAACCGGTGCCGTGTTACGCCCGTGCCCGGGACAGAATCCAGAGGGCTAACCCCACCGCCAGCAGAATGACACCGACCACAATGGCGATCCGCCCCCCGGTCTTCAAGGCCCCCGGCTGGGGGCTGTTCGGCGCTACGAACTCTCTCAGGTCGCGCCGGGTGGCCAGGGCCTCCATCAGGCGCTTCTGCTCGTGCCTGCCCCAGAGGATACCAAGGATACCCAGCACGATGAATCCCCCACCCACACACATTAATGTTATGCTATCCCCGTAAGGCATCGCCACCGCCTCCTCTACGAATAATACCCCGTGCTAACTATATGCCATCGGGACAGGAGTTTCAAACTATTTCACTTCAACGGTGGCCCCGGCCGCTTCCAGCTTCTGTTTGGCCGTCGCCGCCTCTTCCTTGCTGATGCCTTCCTTGACCGGCTTGGGGGCACCCTCTACCAGGTCCTTGGACTCCTTCAGTCCCAGGGAGGTCAGCTCACGTACTGCCTTGATAACGTTAATCTTGTTCGCCCCAAACTCTTTGAGAATCACGGTGAACTCCGTCTGCTCCTCAGCCTCCGGGGCCGCCGCCGCTGGTGCCGCCGCTGACACCGCTCCCGGTGCCGCCGCGCTCACCCCGAACTCCTTCTCCATGGCCTTGACCAGCTCGGCCAGCTCCAGCACCGTCATGCCCTTGATGGTGTTCAGCAGGTCATCAAGGGACATCGTCTTCTTGCCGGCTTCCGCCTTGGCCTTCGGCTTTTTAACGGTTTCTGTCTCCGCAGCTCCCCCGGCCACCGCGGCTTCTCCCGCCGTCTCCTGACCGGCTTTCTCTTCACTATCTGTCATTTCACTCTCCCTCCAGTTGTTTCATTCTGGCCTGCAGCACTCCCATCATGCCCCTGATGGGAGCTGCAAGCACGCTCACCAGAGCCACGATAGGGCTCTGTACGCCAGCCATCACCTGGCTGATTAATACCTCTCTCGCGGGCAACGTCGCCAGGGTCTCCACGTCCCTGGCCGTCAGCAGCCTCTTGCCCAGGAAGCCCCCCTTGATACCCAGGGCCAGTTTCGAGCTGCGGACATATTCGACCAGGGCCCTGGCGGAAACGGCGGCATCGCCGCGTCCCAGGGCCACCGCCACCGGCCCCCTGAAAAGGTCAATAAGCTCAGCCATGCCCGCCCGCTCGGCGGCAAACTGGGCCAGGGTGTTCTTCACCACCTTATACTCGACATTGGCTTCCCGCAGCCTGCGCCGCAGGCCGTTCAGGTCAGCCGTGGTCAGCCCGCGGTAATCGGTCAGAATGCCGACCTCATTCTTCGAAAA
>JAZDOA010000086.1:0-13295 GCA_043799175.1 Pseudomonadota bacterium
TCTTGGGAGGTGTCAGGCACAGGCCGAGCCTGCTGGCGCGGGCTACCGAAGTCCGGCCGGTCCTCATCGTCGTACTTCGTAAACAGGAAGTTTATGCTGGTGTCACGCCAGGCCGGGTGTACCTTGGCCTGGCCCTGGCGACGGAGGTTGGGGAACTCCCAGCCAGAAGAAACCCGAACCGGCATTCAATACCGGTCCGGGTTTTGAGAACTTCCATCTGGTTGCTGGCTATTCTCCTGTCTCTTGATGGCTGGCCTCCTGTTCCCTCTTGAGGCTGCGGAGATACAGCTTATTGGCCCAGCGGACGCCAAGAATGGCACCGCCCACCAGCGCGGGCACTACAATCACAAAACGCATCCCCGACCAAACGCAATCCACTACCTCCAGGGGCATGGGCCTAAGGATACCAAACGTTATCGCAATCCCACATACAAGTGCCAATAGGCCTCCACTAATTGTTCCCAGAAGCAGGCCGCTCGCGAAGTGGAGAATCCGCCTCAACGTTGGATTCTTGATGGGTGATTTGCCAAAATACCAACGGCAAAAGGCCACATGGCCTCCCATTATGCCCAACACGGGTCCAGGGACCACGGCGTATTCGTACGCCAGCCAGGCCCAATACGGTATACCTTCTCCGCGGTAGTCGACGAAGATGCCAACAGAGATTAACCATAGTGGCTTGAGCACGTTCATGCCAAACCACCAACCGCCTAGTGCTCCCACCAAGATGACGCATGTCCAAATGACGATGGCTACCATTGTTCTCAGTACTTGCACGGTCGTACCTCGTGGAGGATGTGACGCACATTTAATGCTCTCCCTAAATACCGTCTTACCACTTGCACTTCTTGCAATTGTACCATTTTGGATTTGGATTATCCTTGGGATAAGGGGAGTATCTGATGGCGTCGTTGATACGCCTCACGTAGTCCTTGGTCACGTCCTCGGTACGCTTTTGATCCTCTCTGCTACGGGCCGGCCAGTCGTCAACACTGCCCGGATGGAAGCCATACGGCCGTTGGCCATGGGCTATTTCATCTTGTTTGCCGTGCAATCCCTGCCCCCAGTGCTTGTACGCCTCTTCGTAGTTCCCGCGCTTCCAGGCTTCAGCTCCCTTTTGGAAGCCTTCTTCCGCATACCTATCCCTGGAGTCCGCGTAGCCGCCTCTTTCACTGGGGCTGTTGAAGTGGCGGCCAGGTTCTCCTATCACGGGGTACGGATTATGGCCAGAGTTCACCCAGTCCGTACGGGCATCCTGTTCTGCCAGTTCGCTGGCCATTGCCGGCGAGGCACCGGCCTCCTTGGCCCAGTGTTCTGTCCCATAGTTCGAGTCCGGTTTGCCCTGGTGCACGTCATCGCCAAAGGCCCAGGCTTCCCCTTCCAAGGATCCCAGGGCCTTATTCACCACACTACCAAGAGTTGATTGCCCCTGCTGATCCTGCTGAGGCGTCTTCCCCATAACCTGTGGCTGCTTCGGATGACAGCTCGTGCATGCATTGCCTGAGCTGGGTCCAGGCGAGGCGTCACCATCGGGAGCCTCCCCCCAACCGCTGGCATCACTCACCACGGTCCCTCGGCTGCCGCTGGCTAAGGAGAAGATCCTGGCTGCCTGAGGACGAGACGACGATCACACTTTACCGACACCGGGAGCCCGGCATGACGAGTGTCTGATCAAATCTAGACTTTTACACATTACGAAAACAGCTGCCAGAAGTATTCCTCGATAATCTCTCGCCAGGATTTCTTAAGTACAAAACGCAGCAATCCCGCGAGTAGTATCAGTGCAGCACCTAAGACTCCGAAACACAGTAACGCTTGCCACATATACTCAACCTCCAGTCACATTAGTGTTTTCCTGGTCTTGGTGAACGAGTTCGGTTTGGAGCATTATCGTTCTTCCGGTCATCATTCTTATCATAGAAGTCAACGATGCCATCTCCGTCAGTATCCCTTTCCATTTGTCTTTGCTGCTCGGGGTAAGCAATTTCTCCTTCATCAAGCCATTTCGCAATCTTCTTGCCGAATCTCTTTGCCACCTGCTTCATTACCCAATTGCCCATGGAAAGGAGCACCTCAGGAGAAGTCCCCGCCTCCGCTAAATGCGCCATTGGGTTCCCTTCCGTGGGCCGTTCTTCACCTTGCTTCGGCTGCTTCGAATGATCGACGAACATCGAATGCAGGCTGCTGCTGCCCCAATGCCTGCCTGCCCGATTCTGGTCGAATTCCGGGGTGTCTTCCTCGTGGTCATCGTACTTCGTAAACAACGAATTCACGCTGGTGTCGTTCCAGGCCGGGTGTACCTTGGCCTGGCCCTGGCCCCAACACTTCGGGTCGGAAGGCTCCCATGGCGCCAGCTTCAACGGCACTCCAGAGGCATCGTATCCGACCTCGTACCGGTCCCGGCCCTCGTCTTCTTCTTCATCATCATCGTACTTCGTAAACAGCGAATTCACGCTGGTGTCACGCCAGGCCGGGTGTACCTGGGCTTGGCCCTGGCCCCAACACTTCGGGTCGGAGGGCTCCCACGGCGCCAGCTTCAACGGCACCCCAGAGTCCTTAGTTCCGATGCCCGGTCGGCCTGGAGCGGTGTCCTTGTCGTTGTCAAACAGTGACCTATACCGCGGCTCAGACTGAAGCCGGGAACCTTGGAAAACAGAAGCGGTCAGGCCACCGCCCCCCGCTCCCGTGAGCGAACTCGCCTGACCCCAACCGCTGGTGTCCGGCGGGGTTGGGCCTGCCTGCCGCTCGGCCTGTCTCTCGCGAAGGTGCTCCATCAGTATGTCCCTGGCCCTGGCAAACCCCGCTTCCATCTCGGGGCTGAACAGCGGCGAGTTGAGGTCGTCATCTGCGTAGTCGTCCTCATCATCATCCAACTGCCACGATGCGTTCTGGAATAGCTTATCTCGATCCATGTGTCCACCTTCCGATTGTCAGTAGTGGGTAGTTCTGAACATGCTTGTTTGAGGCACTTTGGGATCATTACGTCAGCGTGACGTAATGCCAGCCTCCGTCCACATAAACGTACAGACGCCGCACGCCGCCACTCTTATAGACACGCATGGTCGGCTCGCCGTAGTCCGGCGCGTCCGTGGGAGCGGTGGTGGTCAGGGCAACGTGGTTGCGGTTCACCGCCTCGGCGATGTTGCGGTAAGCCTCCACAAAGATGCGGATGAATCCCCGAACCCAATTAAGAAGCCCGGCATGGTGCGTGCCGGGCTCCTGGGGCTCTCTGGGTACATAAACCGTGCTGGCGATCTTCATCAGGTCATGCCTATGGTGTCCCAAAAGAGACGTATGCGGTGAACGGCGAACGGGTTGCTGCTGCCATAGCGCAGCATGAAGGAATTGCCGGCCACCGATACATCAGCGGCGTTGCGGACCACGCTGCCCGTTCCATCGAGGGTAATCGACACCTTCTTGTCCCCAGCGTCATTGAGAACCACCGGGGTATCGGGGTCGTTATCGGTGAACAACTCGATGTCCAGGATCTCGCCTTCGCCCCGGCGCGTGGTCTCGAACTCTATGCGGTAGAGATAATCGAGGCTGCGGGGATCCTGGTCGTTGAAATGGAAGAAGCCCCGGTCAACGAACGCCTCGTAATCCACTCCGTTGTCGTCGGTTCCCTCCACCTGATAGATATTGCCGTCGGAGGCCGCCTTCAGGATGAGGGGGGCGTTGCCGCTGGCCAAGGCGGTATCCCAGGCCGCCCAGTCCCAATCAGCCCAACTGGTGGCCCTAAGCTCGTTCCACTGCGCGTCCGCCGTTTCCCAATAGGGAAAGAACATGGTTGCATCTATCGGAACGTAGTACCAGGCGGCCGGGGCGTCCTGCGTCTCGGGCCGGTAGGCCAGCATGACGTTGGGCTGAGTGGAGGGGGCCATGGCCACGAGCCAGACCACCAGTCCGTAGTAGCCCCAGTAGAAACCGTAGGTGCCCATCCTGGCGTTGGGCGTAAGGTTGTTGAGAACCGAGAAGATGGGGTCGGAGATGCAACGCGGCGGGTTTACGCCGTCAAAGGCATAGAAGCCCGTCTTGCCGGTCTCCCTCCCCAGGAAGTAGTGGTAAGAGCCGTCACGGGCCAGGGAGTTCGCGGCGGCCAGCCCGCAGCCGTAAAAGCGGTTCTCATCCACTTCGAAGATAAGGCTGCCGCCCACGTAGCGCATGGTGCTGATTCCGTTCCCTTTGTAGACTATCAGGTCACCATGCATCTGGCTGATGTTGACGATGTGGTCCGGGGTCATGCCCAGGACAATCTCATCATCGGGGGACCACGCCTCCGGGTTGCCGATGGCCGAGACCGCCAGAGTCTGAGGGAAAGCGGTAACCCCGTCCGAAAGATTGCCCAGGATGAGCATGTTACGGAAGGTGGTCATGACCTTGGCCCTCTTGGGCGCCCCCCCCAGATCAGAGATGGTCTCCGTGACCCCGTCCCATTTCTTGGGGGGGTCGTAATAGTTAGTGTAGAGAAAGAGATCTTCTAACACCGCCGTGCTGACCTGGCCGCCGGCCGGTGTGCTGAAGTCGGTTTCCCCGGTGCGGTCAACCAGCGTGGATCCGGTGTACTCGTAGAACTTCTTCTCGGTGCTTACCACCACGTGGGTGTCACCGTTATTTTTGGGGTACTGCCGTATGGCGTTGACTGTCGGGCGTTTTTCGCCTTCGTCTGGCACCTCGGCAAAGAGCCGGCAACCTGGTCGCTTCTGCTCGATGCCGTCTATGACCCATACTCCCGAATGGTTACGGGACTCAAAGGGCCGCAACAGCCAGTCCGGCCGGCTCTTGACCAGGCCGCCCAGCATGGGGGGAATGGTGAAAACGTTTTCGGCCATTACGCGCCCACGAACACCGCGCGCCACGCGGTCCCGTCGTAGATGAAGATTCCTTGCTCGTTCTGGTTCACGTTCAAGTTCAGGCCGCTCGGGTCGAAAGTCAGATGCTCGTAACCGTCGGCGGTGTTCACGATAGTAAACTGAAAGCCGGTGGGGAATGCCCCGCTGGGAGTCACGTCGCGGCTGGTACCACCCGGATCGAATGTTTTAACGTGAGCAGAAAGCACCGTAAGCGTTACATCCCCGCTCAAGGTACTAGTGGAGCCATATTCAACTCCACCGTTCTCCGCCACCCGGATGCTGGTGCCGAGGGCCGCGCCGCCGCTGAAATCAGTACCAATGGCGACATTACAGGTCTTGAAATCGTTGCCAACTATGACCAGACTGTTAAGGTTTGTTCCGGTAGAGTACATGGCAACCCCATGCTGCGAAAAATTGTACGCCTGGTTTCCTGTCAGGCAGACATCAGAGCAGGCGTTCAGCACAATCGCCTTCGTTGCCGTACCGTTGCCATTCAAGACATTTCCAGTACAAGTTATGTAGCTGGAAGCGACTATTTCCAGACCATAACCTCCAGTAATATCAATACTATTACCGGAGATTGTTTCGTAGTTATTGGCGCCATTAGTTCCCAGACTTATTCCTCTGGAGCGGCAACCTTTGATCGAATTTCCAACAACACTATTGTGTTCGGTGTCATGGTTGCTTATTCCCACGCCGGTGTCGCATATTCCCGCACCATCCAACGAGCACCCAGACAAGGTACAATAGGAAGCAACGGCAATTTCATAACCATAAAGGGCGGGGCCATATGCCGACACCCCAGTCACGTCAACATGAGTGCCGGCGACGCTGACTGCCATGGACCCACCGTAGCAGTAGCCCCCGGACATGGTAGAGTTGAGCGCCCATATCTCCACGCAGATACAGGCTCCGTTAATGACTTCAGGTTCTGCGGAGTCAAGTGGCATCTTGACCGTGTTATCAGACAACTTGACCCCGCTGATTAGACCGTAACCATGTATCTTAAGGCCACCCTCCACGAGGGCATCAGGATCAAGACTTGAGCGGTCTACAAGATTTCGGGAAATCACTCCTCCATCTCTCGGAATGCTATCAGTCACCTCGTAGAAAATGCTGCAATATCCAGTGCCAGTTACCTTGTTATTGATGATTCGCGGGTTGTTGCAGTTAATCGCCCAGATTCCGTACATTCTGATCGAAGTGAAGGTGTCGCTGATCTCTACCCCATCTACCGTGCAATCATCAGCGGTGATTCTTACCCCGGCGCGATAATTGGACGACTGACCGGCACTGTTATTTACAATCTTGCCGCCACGGATGGACGACCCCGCCACCGAAAGCGTAACCACCGAGGCATTGGAACCATCCATGAGGTGCAGGATGGCGCCCGGCTCCAGCTCGATGTCGCACTTAACACCAGGCGTCCAGCCAGTGATCTCGTATTGCCCCTTCGGCACTATCAACTTACGGCCGGCAGCCGCCGCGGCCGCCGCGACAAAGGCCGCTTGGTCGCTCAAATCGTCGTCAGGAATAGCCCCGAACTCGGTTACACTAACTGAATCCTTATGCAGCAACGCCTCCCATGCGCTCCCCGTGGAACGTTTTAGAAGGCCGCTGCCGGTATCCCAGGCGATGGCACCTTCGTGCCCTGTCTCCAGGGCATCTATGGCGGCGGTGTCTCCGCTGAAACAAACGCCGGCCGAGCCGGGCTTGTGTTTGCCGGAGTCGTCGTCTTCGGTGCCCTCTGAAAGGGTGTGCTCGCGGTTGAGGCGCTCGTGCAGGGCCACCTTCATCTCGCGGATGCGGTCGTCACCCAGGACGGGAGATTCGGTTCCAGCCGGAGTGGACAGGTTCCACTGGTTGCTCCAGGCCCACGCGACAGCCGGCGTTAACATGACTAGCATAATAAGCAGTAGTCTTTTCATGGCATCTCCATTACGGGCGAGTCGCCCGCGAGTTCCTCATCTACCGTGTCAGCCGTCGCCGCCTCTTTGAGGTGCATCAAGGCCTTGTCGGACCACATCTGAGAGATGTCCGGTCGAGAGAGTAGTTCGTCCCAAACGTAGGCGGCGGCCATGGCGGCCACGTAGAAGTACCATTTGCCTGTGGTCAAGACATCCTCGGCGGTGTCCAGGGCGGGCATCCTGAGCTTCCTGTAGCCCTCGAGGCGAAGCTGCCCGGTCATGGCCGAGGTGTCCGTGGCGGGCTGCAGCTCCAGTTTTCCCGCCCACACCCGCCAATGAGTGGGGTAGTCGGCGGCGTCGCCGGTGCGGTTGAGTTGGGGCAGTCTGCCCTTGACGAGCCGCTTGAGCGGACGATAGGACGCGTCGCTGGAAACAATGCCCACCCCTTCCAGCTTCCGGCAGGTGTGGTCTTCCCCGCTGGGCAGGTCATACTTGCCGTCGGCCACGGTGTTGAGGTCTATGTCCCAGCTTGCCTCGGCCCACCTGAAATCGTGCGCATCTTGAGCTCGATCACGTGCGATTTCAATGTATTCTCTTATCACCGCGTCTCCGACGGTACGTTTGACGTAGCGCTTGACCAGCGCGATCTGATCTTCCAGAGTCATGGCATCCTCAAAGGGGGGGCGGGGGTCGCCCGCCCCTTCGGGTTTACGCCTCGGCCGCGTAGGCGTTGACGTTCTTGAGCAGGTAGTGCGTCCTGGGGTGATGCACCTCGAGACCGGCCTCGGTCAGGAACTCCGACTTCTGGCCGTCGATGTCGTTGGCCTGACGGTCCTTGAGGAAGTCGGTGTCATCCAGGAAGCGATAGACCACGTTATCCATGTCGATTGCCAGAATACAGCGGGAATGACCCGGAATCTCGTTGAACAACGGATGAGACTTCAGGGTCAGCGTACCCCAGGGGGTTACCCACTGCGTCAGCTTCATGCCGAAGAACTTGGCATTGGGCTGCAGGCTCATCTCGGATTCCTTGCGAGCCATCCTGTTCAGGACCAACAGGGCCTGGTTGCCGCAGAAGGCCAGTTTATCCTGGCTGCCGTAGCGGAACATCTGCTGCAGGTAGGTTTCCCAGTCGCCGATGTCCAGGTTGCCGGCGGTGCCGCCGGAGTTGCAGGAGACCACGTTGTCGGCATGGATGAAGTGGCGGACCACACCACCGGTGGTGCGCTTGGGCTTGCCGCCACCGCCGGTGGCCTCGTGGCGTCCGCTGAAGAGGAAGGCCCTTTCCATGTCACAGGAATGGATGTAGAGGGCCTCCCTCTTGGCGTCGTTGAGCCGCTCGCCCGTCCAGGCCTTGGTCTTCTGGGCGGTACGGGTGAGTTCCAGCGGCGTGCGGAAGATCTGGGTATAGTTGTAATCCTTGGTGGGCTGAGTATAGAGCCCCTCGCGGATCCCCGCGCCTTCCTCATTGGCGTTACCGATCACCAGAACGTAATCATTGTCGCTCACGGCATGGGCACCGTCTCCGGCCCAGTTGCGGGACACGGTGAGGGTGTTGGTGCCGGTGTTAACGCTGCTCACCATCATGACCTCATCGATGGAGTTGATGTCGTTGACCACGGTAACCAGGTCATCGGCCCGAAACACCGAGGCATCATCGACCACCATCTCGGTAGCCGCGTCGCTGTAGCCGCCCACGTGGTTGATCTGGCTGTAGCGGATCGTTTCCCCCTTGCTCCACCAGTTGAACTGGGGGTCGGTGGTCTTCTCCTTGCGGGCCTTGGCGAGCAGGGCATTGAAGGGCACCATGCCGTTGGGGAACATGTAGAGAATGGCCTCGCGCCAGTCCTTGGGGCGCTCGTCGGCGGCAAAGTCATCTGAAGCGTGCATGCCTAGAATTACACTCATTTTTTCTCCTTCCAATCGTTTGAACGGCTCGAATGCGGCCGGACCGACAAGGGCCGTGGCTCCTGTCGGGCATGGGCGGTTCTTTCAGTCCGGCGCGGGCGGCGGCCGGCCGGTCTTTTCAACCCTGTTGTCCTTGGCGGCAACCCTCCTTTCCCTGGTGTCACGGCGGCTGAGTCGTGGTGGTTTTTCTCAGGCCACCATTAGCTGAACATTTCAGCCAATTCCTTCTCCTTGGGGCTCATCCTTCGCTGCCCTCTGCGGCTTGAGCCTCCCTCCCCGAACATTCCGGCCTCCTGGGCCGCCCTCTGGGATCTGGCCCGCTCGGCGGCCTCACGTTCATCGGCCGTGAAGGCCTTGTAAGCGAAGGCCAGGGAGCGCTCATTGATCTGGCTGGGCCGCAGGTGGAAGTATTCATCTATGAAGCCGGCGAAGGCGTCTCGTTTGCCCGCGCTGCCGGGTGTATGGAAGGAAAGCTCGGGTACGGATTCACAGAACCTCTTGTAGCTGTCCACGGCCGCGGCCATTGTCCGGTGCTGGGCCTCCTGGTGCCCGGCCGCGGCGCGTTGCGCCTCCTGGAGGGCCATGCGCCTCTGATCCTCCCGCCGGGTGTTGATGAGCTCGGCCATCCGGGAGGCAAGCCCCATGTGGGCCTGATAGAGCTTGGGGTTGGCGGTCTGAAGGTCCTTCAGGTCGCCTTCAGGCAGGCCGAGCAGATCCTGGGGGCCGACCGGGGATACGTGTTCCTGCCCCCTACCGAGGGAGTGAAACGCCTGTCTGCTGCCGACGGCCTCCATGCCCTTGGCGAGGAGCAGGGGCAGATAGGCGATTGCATTTTCAGAGAGCCCCACGATCTTCAGGGAATCGATCACCCCCCGCCACTTGCGCTTCAGCGGGGCATGCCGCCGGTAGGCAATAGTGAGGGCCTCGACGGGGATCTCGCGCTCCTGGCCGTCAATGAGCACCGTCACCGTCTCCGGCAACCTGGGGCGGTCCACTGTCCCGATCTTGGCCTCCTGGGATCCCTGGGGCATCCATGCCTCGACGCCCTGGCCCCGAGATGGGACCTCGGGGCCGGCTGGTTGATCTGACTGATCCAGTTCCCGCGGAGACCATTCGGGCGCCTCGATGTCGGCGAGAAAGCGGTCGAGTTCCTCTCGCCGCCGCTCCTCTTCCGGGTCTAACCCTGGCCGTGGCCGGTCGTCTTGAAACATAGGTAACCTCCTGGCGCTGGAGCCTTAACGCTCCGCGTCGGTTATTAGGGGCTGACGCCTTTCGGCGCTGCCCGATGTCGTTGGATTGCTGCTGTTGAGGGGAGAGACGTCTTGCCGCCGATGGCGGCGAGGGTGTTGAGGAAGTTATGTTGTTGAAAACGCTGGCGGCGGGCCTTGGCCCTTACTTCACGCCGAGGCTAATACAGATCAACGTCAGGCCGAACAGAATCATCACTATGCTACCTATAAAATTGTACCATTTGGGCCACCCCACAGCTTCCGGATTTCTTTCATCCGCCACATTGAACCAAGACAGAAAACCAGCCTCGTTCAACTTCCAAAGGCCGAATGCTATCCCGGTGAGCCCCTTGATAAAGAGTGGAATGAACCATAGGCTAATCAGTACAGCTACCCCGATCCAAACCAACATGCGGATTCTGTCCGAACTCAATCGCATCACGCACACCTTTATGATACCGGACATCAATCAGTTACTCCCTTGGCTTCTTGCCTTTCCCCGGCGAACCAGCTACCTCTCTGGCAAATTGATACCCCGCTGCGGCATACCCCAGCCTGGGTATCTTCGTGGCACCTATTGCAAGGCCCGCTGCGATGGCGGCGCCCCAAAAGGCACGCTCCCTCTCGGTTAGCTCACGGTGCGGGTGGCAGTCTCGCGTTCCATGTCGCTGACCTGGCCCGGTCACGCTGTCACCCGACCCTCCGCTTCCCCAGCCGGAAGAAGCGGCGCTGCTCAACTGCCTTAGCGCGCCCTCGGCGTGGCCTGAATACCCTTTGCCCTCATACATCCTGGCAGCCGTCTGGTCCCACATGGTACAGGTCTCCCGTCCATCCCATCCGGAATCAACGGCGGCTCCCGCAGCAGGATATGCGGCACTTCACCCGCTTGGGGCTTCAGAGGCGCGTATCTGTCTTATCTCTGGTTTTTCGGTCATGAGACTATGGGTTACGCCCCCGAGTGCACTCCCTATAACAATTCCAGGGAGGCCGAATGTTACGCCCACGGTTGTGCATAAGACAGAGAGAAATAGACTCCCATGGTATTTCCAGAATGACAGTTGGGGTGTACTAAGGGCCAAACTGATTGTTTCATCTTGAGCTATAGTGAACCGCTCCTTTTTGCTGCGGACATACTCCATCTTGGCATAAATCGAATGGCTGCCGGGAGTGACAAGTATCTTGATAGCGTTCTCGCTACGGAGGACTGCCACCTTCTTCTTATCCACGAACACTCTATATCGGCGCCATCTACTGACACGCAGGTTTACGGGAACTATCTCGATGGTGCCATGGGCCATAGGCATTTCTGGCATTTTTGGTTCCCCTGTCTCAATAGATGAGGCAAGCCTCGGCTTGCCTGCGATGACGTTTGGTCCAGTGCCGCCGTGTGCTCAACCGTAGTCCTTATCGGCCTGTTCAAGGACGCATTTAGGGGCTACATTCCTTGCATCCGGGCGTTCTTGAACAGGCCGCAGAGAGCACTTGTGCCGGTAGGCCGCGATTACACTGATCCATAGGGCGGCTACTTCTCAATGCGCCAGGAGTACGCCCGTCATGTCGCTGTGTCCAAGCTTATCTCCTGAACTTCGAAGGGTCATACTGTTCTATGAAAGTCTCCCTTGGTCTCGGCACACGAGTGCGCCCGTCATGCCGCTGTGTCGAAGCTGGTCCTATCTCCTGGCCTTTGAAGGGATCATATTGTTCTATGAAAGTCTCCCTCGGTATCGGCTTTGGTTCTTTGTAATTGAGTTGGCCAGCTCCAGGAGGATCAAACAGTCCTCCAATGCTGCTACCAATGTATGTACCAACAACGCCACCGGCTATTTTTCCCAATGTCCCGCCAGGAGACCCGGCTACGCTTCCGATAGCACCGCCAATGGCCCCACCATAGTAGCTCCCATTGCCACTAGGGTCGATGGCCAAGCCGAACGCGTCGTTAGCTTTCCCCGCGATTCCACCGAGACTTGCGAGTAAAGCAGCATTACGTGTCGGCACGACCTTATTGCTGGCGTCTGCAACCATAATATTGCCCTCGGCGGCCTCCCGTGCGGAACGGCAGTTGGCACACTCCGCCGGTCCCCCTTCCCTGGGAGGGTCGTCAAACAGCGACGCGGGCGAAGAATCCCGCCACAAGGCCAGTGTGTCCACCGGCTGGTCCTGCTGGAGCGCGCGGCAGTCAGGGCAAGAAGACTGATTGTTCCCGCGCTGGTTTGGTTGTAATCTGTAACGGTTCATTGTGCAACCGCCTTTTATCAGTTCAATTTCATCTCAACGATGGTGCGGCTGACGCCTTTCGGCGCTGCCCGATGTCGTTGGATTGCTGCTGTTGAGGGGAGAGACGTCTTGCCGCCGATGGCGGCGAGGGTGCTGAGGAAGTTATGTTGTTGAAAACGCTGGCGGCGGTTTTTAGCCCCTACTTCACACGCAGGGAACCAAGTAAAGAAACAGGCGTCTTTCAGCCTGCCGCAGCGTGTTCAGCGTATTCGCCCCATCAGGGCGAAAACGACAAATGCCAAACTGAGCAGGATCAGTACAACATCGCCAATAAGGCTGTACCATTTGCGCCACCCCACATCTTGAGGGCGTTTAACCGCCTCCAACCACGGCATGAAACCGTCCTCTGCCAATAGCCATAGGCCAAACACCACCCCGGTTAGTCCCCTGATGACAGGTGGAATAAACCAAAGGTAAAGTATTGAGACTGCCCCTATCCATACCAGCGCACTAATTGTCTCCGGACTCAGTCGCATTGCCCTAACTCCGAACGACTCTCGAAGCTCCTCAACCTGCCGACCGTTCGCTTACTTGGCCGGCGGCTTCTCGTCTTTTCCATTCCCGTCTTTTCCGAGCGCATCAATGAAACCTTTCACAAATGGATACGCCCCAGCAACCCTGCCCAGTGGTGGTATCTTCTTCCCGCCTATTGCAAGGCCCGCTGCGATGGCAATGCCCCAGAGCGCACGTTCCCTTTCGGTTAGTTGGCGGTGTGGGTGGCAGTCTTGGGTTCCATGTCGCTGACCCGGCCCGGTCACGCTGTCACCCGACCATCCGCTTCCCCAGCCGGAAGAAGCGGCGCTGCTCAACTGCCTTAGCGCGCCCTCGGCGGCCTGCCGCTGGGAACGACAGTTGGCGCACTCCACCGGGCCCCCCTCCCTGGGAGGGTCGTCAAACATCGACGCGGGCGAAGAATCCCGCCACAAGGCCAGTGTGTCCACCGGCTGGTCCTACTGGAGCGCGCGGCAGTCCGGGCACGAAGAATTCGGGTTATTCTGGCTGTTCAAACGCTGATCTGGTTGTAATGGGTAACGGCCCACTGTGCCACCTCCTTTTTCTACGTCATCACGACTGGTTTCCACGATACCTCAGTGCCAGGCTGCCAAGTCCATCTGGTAGTATGGTGT
>JAZDOA010000091.1:0-14007 GCA_043799175.1 Pseudomonadota bacterium
CACCCAAGGCAGCACCAATGTTTACTGCGCGACCTGGGGCGCCTTTAGCCCAAGGCTCAAATTCGACCACAAAGCGGTTTGTTGAGATGGAAAGGTGGTCGAGCAGGTTTAGACAGCTTGTTGTCCATTGCGTAAATCGTGTGGGGTCTTCGATTACGCCAGGCCTTTTATTTTTCTGAAATTCCCACCATTGCTGCTCGCCCTCGCGGATGAGTTCATCCAGTCGTTCAAGAATTTGTGGGTTAATCATCAACCGATCCCGTCCCTTCGCAGCGCATGAGGACACCACCGCCACCCCGCCCGTCAACCAGCCCGTGTCAGGCTACCCCATACTCTCTTCTGCGTCCCACGTACCCTTTCGCCCCGCCGGCAGCCACCGAGGCTCGAACTGGAGAGAATCCCTGCCCCGCGCGGCAAGAGCCTTAGGTGTCCGTTGCGGGTACCCACAGGCACAGGCCGAGGGGCCGCCTGCTTCTTTATTGCAGGCGGCGTGCACTTACCAAAAGGCGGAAGCCTCAAGTGCACGACATCGGCATGTGCCGTCGTGGGTGCAACGGCACCTACAGCTCCAGAGCGCTGGGGCATAGCCAAGCCGGCGGCGATTGAGCCGGCACCCATGCTGTAGTTGCCAGCGAGGTTGCCCGCCGCCTTGTGGCGGCGCCACCAAGGCCCCCCGCCGTGCCCTGTCGTTGTCAAGCTTCGCCTTGAATTGTAGTTGTGTTACCACCGAGGTTGCCCGCCGCTTTATAGCGGCGCCACCTTCGCCCTTGCTTTGCCTTGCCTTGCCGTTGTAGTTGCCACCACCCGCTACCCGCCGCCTTATGGCGGCGCCACGGTGGCTCGCACAGGCTTTCACCGTACCGCGCCCTCGCCTTGCCCCTACGCCTTTTGCCCGCCCCCAACCAGCCCTGCCACCCTGCCCCGAACCCACTCTGCCCAGGCCGCCAGGCCCTCGCCGGTACGGGCGGAAACCTCGAAGATCTGGAGCTTGGGGTTGATGGCGAGCGAGCGGCTTCGGATCTTTTCCACGGAGCAGTCGAGATAGGGAAGAAGGTCGATCTTGTTGATGAGCAGGACGGCCGATTCATGAAACATGAGGGGATATTTTAGCGGCGTGTCGTCCCCCTCGGCCACGCTGAGGATCATGACCTTGCAGTGCTCGCCCACGTTGAACTCAGCCGGGCAGACCAGGTTGCCGACGTTCTCCACCACCAGGAGGTCGAGTTCGGCTAGATCAAACTCCTCCATGGCGCCGCGCACCATGCTGGCGTCGAGGTGGCAGGCGCCGTCGGTGTTGATCTGCACGGCCCTGACGCCCTTGCGGCTGATGCGGAGGGCATCCTCGCTGGAGGCTATGTCGCCCTCGATGACCCCCAGGCGCATGCTTCCGGCCAGCAGGTCTATGGTCCGCTCCAGCAGGGTGGTCTTGCCCGCGCCGGGCGAACTCATGAGGTTGAAGCAAAAGACGCCGTGGCGGTCGAGCAGGGCGCGGTTCTCGGCGGCGATGCGCTCGTTGGCCTCCAGGATGTTGCGAAGCACGGGCACTTTCACGTTTGTGGTCTCCTCTCCCCTCGCAGTCCGTTGATAAATGCCCATCTGTGGCGTTGCGCCAAGAAAATCCCGAGTCAGTGCGGCGTACCCAAAAGTACGCCTCCCTCCTCAGAATTTCGCGCGCCTAACATCTGGGCATTTCTGAACGGCCTGCGCGTAACCGGATTTGTAAACGGATCACTCCCCCCTCAATCCGCGTCGATGGCCTCTATGCTCATCTCGCGGCCGGCGCGCACCTCGACGTCCGTCCCCGCGCATCGGGGGCAGATGAACACGGGGCAACCTTCCAGGTGGAATTCGCTCTCGCAGGCGTGGCAGAAGACGAGGGTGGGCACGACCTCTATGTGCAGCGTCGCCCCCTGGAGCGGGGTGTTTTTTTGGACGCTGACCTCGAAGCAGAAACGCAGGGCATCCGGCATCAGGTGGGTGAACTCCCCCACCTTGAGATATACGACATTGAGTTTGGCCAGGCCCGCCTTCCGCATCTCCTCGCGGACGATGTGGACTATGTTTTCGGCAACGGCCAGCTCATGCATGAAGGCACGGTCCTGTTATTCTTAGTTACCCCCCGACCTCTGGTTGGCCCCCTTACTTGGCCCTCAGTCATGATATATGCAGCTTTTCGGCTTACGTCAACACGTTGGGCCACCCTCAGCGCCCCGCCTGGGACATATAGTCCGCCAGGTCCACGACCCGGCAGGAGTAGCCCCATTCGTTGTCGTACCAGGAGACCAACCGCACCATGTTGCCGCCGACGGATTGGGTGAACTGCATGTCAACTATACTGGAACGGGGGTCTCCCACGAAGTCGCTGGAGACCAAAGGCTCATCTTCCACGCCCATGATCCCCTTGAGATAGGTCTCCGCGGCCTGCCGCAGGCTGTCGAGCAGCTCCTGGGTGCTGACCTCGCGCTCCAGGACGGCCGCCAGATCCACGATGGAGACCGTGGGAGTCGGCACCCTCAGGGAGTAGCCGTCTATCTTTCCGCGCATCTCCGGGATGACCAAGCTCAGGGCACGGGCGGCCCCGGTGGTGGTGGGAATGATATTTTGGGCGGCGGTGCGGGCGCGCCTGAGGTCTTTATGGGCAACGTCCAGGATGCGCTGATCGTTGGTGTAGGAGTGTACCGTTACCATGTCTCCGCGAGTGATGCGGAAACGGTCGTGAATCACCTTCACCGGAGGGGCCAGGCAGTTGGTGGTACATGAGGCGTTGGAGACGATGTGATGCCGGGTGGGGTCATAGGCCAGGTGATTGACCCCCATGACGATGGTGATGTCCTCTTCCTTGGCGGGGGCGGTGATGATGACCTTCTTCGCGCCGGCGTCCAGATGCGCCGAGGCCTTGGGACCGGTATGGAAGAGACCCGTGGCCTCGATGACGATATCTACCCCGACGTCGTGCCAGGGTATCTGCCGGGGGTCGCGCTGCGCGAAGCTGACCACCACGCGGCCGTCCACCAGGAGTTCATTTCCCTTGATCTCCACCAGGTGAGGCCAGCGCTTGTAGTTGGTGTCGAACTTGAGCAGGTGGGCGTTGGTGCTTACGTCTGAAAGGTCGTTGATGGCCACGACTTGCAGGCTTTCCGGGTGGCGCTCCAGCGCCGCCTTGAGAACCTGCCTGCCTATACGTCCAAAGCCGTTTATGCCTATACGCGTAGTCATGTCAGCCTCCTCCTAGTCCTCGAACAACCGGCTCTCCCAGGCCGCCAGTAGCTCGTAGTCTGTTTTGAGTGCCTCGTGCAGCCTGGCATTCTCTATGGCGAGGGCCGAAAGATCAGCCACTGCCTGCAGGAATTGTACTTCGTGAAGGGCGTACTCCCGGCACTCTTCATCATAAACTCTGATGACCCCGATGACGTTGTCCGCCACCTTGAGAGGGACCACCATGATGGACTTGATGCCCTCGCGGGCCGCCTCTCCGGGGTATTGGAGGCGGTTGACCGTGCAGCTGTTGGTCGAGACCGGCTCTCCGGTCTCGATGACTTCCCGGTCTATGCCACTCTTCTCCACATCTATGGGCCCCTTGCGCAGGTAGCCGCGGCTCAGGCCGTGGGCGGCCCCCAACAGGAGGCGCTGGCGCTGGCGCCCCAGAAGCCTGATGGAGGCGGCCTTGGCATTCATCGCCCGAGTGACCTCCGAGGTGATTTTTTCGAGCACGCGGGTCGAGTCGAGGCTGGAGTTGATGGTGCGCGCCACTTCATAGAGTGTGTGGTAGTAGCGACTATCTTCCGCCACGGGCACTCCTTATCAGATGCGAAATGGGCAAGCTCTGCTCTCTTCACTCTAGCAGCCCGGCACGGCCCGAGGCAACAGGCACACCTCTTGCCTACAACTGAGCGATGATCTGAAAAAAACCAGATCTACCAACGGAGGCTTGAGCGTGTCCACCCAGCAAGCCAACATTCTCGTGGTCGATGACGAACCGGGGCCACGGGAATCGCTGCGCATGATCCTTCAGGACGAGTATGGCGTCAGTTGCGAGGCCGACGGCGACCGCGCCCTGGCGCACGTCAGAACCCAACCCGTGGATCTGGTGACCCTCGACCTGCGGCTTCCGGGCATGGACGGCATAGATCTGCTGTGCGAGATCAAGGCCCTGGACCGTAACATCGAGGTCGTGGTGGTCACCGGCTACGGCAGTCTCCACTCCGCCATCGAGAGCATACATCACGGCGTGTTTGATTATGTAACAAAACCTTTCAACATCGCCGAAATCAAGGCAACCGTGGCCAAGTCCCTGGAGCGGCGGCGCCTCAACCTGGAGATGGAGCGTTTCTTCCGCGAGATGGAGGAGCAGGCCCCCCCGGACAGCGCCCCGTGCAACGCCCAGACCATGCTGGCCCGCGCGGACACTCTTCGGGAAATGGCCAGCCTGCGCGGGCAAATGGTGCGCACGGAGCGCCTGTCGACCGTCGGGATCATGACGGCGGGGTTCATCCACGAAATCAACAACCCCCTGGCCTCGGTGGCCGCCTTTGCCGAGCTGGCCCTGGCCAAGTTGCGGGATCCTGACCCACAACTGACCGAGGTCGAGCTCAGCCTGCAAAAAATCCTGGGCGAGTCCAAACGTATAGCCAAGCTGGCCGGGCGCATGCTCGGCCTGGCCAGGGAGCAATCATCCCAGGCCACCGAGCCGGCCGACTGCGCCGACCTCATAGAGAACGTCCTGCAGCTCGTGCGGGGCCAGATGTCTCGCAAGGGGCTCGTTGCTGTCTGGCAGAGGCCGGAGGCGAGGTTGGTCATCGGCCACGACGGGGATCAGATCAAGCAGGTCCTGCTGAATCTGCTCATCAATGCCATCCATGCCACGCCGGAAGGAGGAAGCGTGGTAGTGCGGCTGGCACCGGAGGACGACGTCGTGAAGATCAGGGTCTCGGACACCGGTTCGGGCATCGCCCCGGAACACCTCTCCAGAATATTCGAACCCTTCTTCACCACCAAAGCCGAAGGGGAGGGCACGGGCCTGGGGCTTTACATCTGCCGGCAGATAGTCGGCCGCTGCCACGGCTCGCTGGATGTCGACACCACCCCCGGCCAGGGAACGACCTTTACCATAAGCCTGCCCGCCGGCTGACGGGCACCGGCGCCACGAGCCCGAGGCCCCCCCGGCCCGTGGCGCCAAAAAACTCACTTCAGGCAGCCTTCACTTCGATCCTCCGGGGGTGCGCCCCATCCTTCCTGGGTACCGTCAGCTTCAAGACACCGTCCTTGTAGGTGGCGCTGACGCCGTCCGGGTCAATGGCGACGGGGAGTTGGATCGCCCGGCGGAAAGCGCCGTAACTCCTCTCGGTGCGGTGGTAATTCTCCTCGGCTTCTTCCTTCTCCTGCTTGCGTTCTCCCTTGATGCTGAGGACATTTCCCTCCACCCTGACGTCAATGTTCCGAGGGTCTATGCCCGGCAGCTCCACCTTGACCAGCAGGCTGTCGGCGGTCTCGGAAACGTCGAGGGAGGGAATCCACGCCCGATCCGGCAGCGGCCGCAACCAGCCGGCGCCGAGATCATCGAAGAGGTGGCCTACATCATCCCGAAAACCCAGTTCCCGCAGGGAGTTCCACAGGGCCAGTTTCATATGCGCTCCCTCCTTTCCTGTTGTCTGATTTCAGGTAAGCATGGATAGATCATTGTCAAGGACCGGAACGCGAATTGCATCGGCATCAGGCGGACTCCCGAAGTACGAGGCGGCGTTTTCACCCGGCAGGATTCCTTCACGGCAACGGCAGCCATTAAGGCAAACATGAGCCAAACCAGAGTCTCCAGCCCCAAGGCAGCGGTGGTACCCTACAGCCGTCCCTTCTTCGACAGGAGGGATTTTCAGAAACTGGTCGAGCCGCTTAAGCGTGGCTGGCTGGCCCAGGGGCCCCAGGTGGCCCGCTTCGAGCAGCTCGTCGCCGAGCACGTCGGCGCCTCTCACGGCGTCGCCACCAGCTCCCACGCCACGGCTCTGAGGCTGATTCTGCTGGCGGCGGGGGTAAGCCCAGGCCAGAAGGTCCTGTTGTCGGCCTTCGGCGAGCCGACCGCGGCCAATGCCGTGGAGCTGTGCGGCGCGGCGCCCGTTTTCTGCGACATAGACCTCGATACCTTTGCCATTGACCCGGCCCAGGTGCGCCCCCATTTCACGCCCTTCAGCACCATGTTGATAGTCAGCCATACCTGCGGCCTGACCGCCGACATGGCCACCCTCGAAGACGTCTGCCGCCCGATCCGCCTGCCAGTGGTAGAGGACTGCGGCGGGGCCATAGGCGGAGATCGTCCGCGCGGCCAGGTCGGAGTACGGGGAATGGCCGCCTGCTTCAGTTTCGGGCCGGCAGACTGGATCACCACCGGCGAAGGCGCGGTGATAGTTACCGACCAGGTCGTGTTAGCCGACGTTCTCCGCCTTCTGCGCGGCGACGGTGCCCGCCCTACCGAAGAGGGGCACCTCATGGCCGAACTGGTGCTTCCCGGACATGGCTTCAGCCTGACCGACATCCAGGGCGCCTTGGGCACGGCCCAACTGGACAAGCTTCCCGACATGCGCGCCGAACGCCAACGCCTGACGGCCCGCTATCACAATCTGCTCAAGCCCCTCTCCTGGTTGCGGAGTCTCCGGCCGGCGCCGCGGGGAGCCGGCAACGGCTGGGGGCCGTATGTCTGCCTGATAGACATCAACGGATTCACCGGGCTGGATGACGCGGGCCGTTTCCGAGACATGCTGCTCGCTGAACTGCACAGAGCCGGAGTCAACTGCCACCAGCCGGCCAGGGCCGTGCCTGGCCTGGGGTATTACAAGAGGAAATATCATATCCCACTCACTTCATTCCCCAACTCCCTGATGGCCGACCGTCTCGCCCTGGCCCTTCCCCTCTTTGTGGGTATGAGTGCCGATGAGCAGGAGCGGGTGGTCTGGGGCCTGACGGCCGCGCGGGACCGGATCCTGGCCCACGAGCTGAAGCACCGCCACTGCACCCTCAGCCGGGAAGCACCGTCCGAGGGAGACATTCCGGCCAGTGTCAGTGCCGATCAGCCACCCCAACAGACCGGCACCTGAAGTGGTCTCGACCAGATAGTCCATCCTTCCTCCAGTCAGGCCACCGAGAATCAAGTGCGGCTCCCTTCAGTTTTTATTGACTAATGATATACGTTCTGTTACGATGATCAAATCTTACCGTGCTTAGTCGGCTAGTATGCTCCGTTTACCAAACCGTGCGACCAGAGGCCGTAAAGATGAAAAAATTCCGTATTACAATCAGCTTATTATCCCTGACGCTCCTGTTCAACCTGTCAATGGCCCTTCCGGGCTTCGCCTCCAGCTACTATTCCTGGGACGGGCCGAACAAGACCCCATGGAGCGACGTAAACAAGACCTGGAATGGTGGCGACTACAACATGTGCTGGGCCGCCGCGGCCTCGAACATACTCGCCTGGGGAGGCTGGGGCACCCGGGATCTCGACACGGCGGGCGAGATTTTCTCCGACTTCAAGCAGCACTGGACCGACTACGGCTCTTTGCCGTACATCGGCTGGCAGTGGTGGCTCGACGGGGTGGCCGAAGTCCCTACCGACTCCCTCTGGTGGTCACGACCGCAAAACCCCGCTGATCCCGGCGGCGGCCACTGGAAGGGCGTATACCAGTTCGAAGATTACTTTTACTCCTGGACCTCCGGCGCATCCACTCTGCAAGCGGTGGACTATTGCCTGCACAACGGCTACGGCGTGACACTGGCTATCCAGCTGAACGGAGGAACAGGCGGCCATGCCCTGACGGTATGGGGATACGATTATTCCACGGAGGTTGACCAATACTATACCAACCTCTGGGTGACCGATTCCGATGACAATTACGATGGCGAGGTACCCGGATTGGTCTCCTACCCGCTTACCTGGGATCCCGGTAGGGAAACCTGGTGGCTTGGCGGACACTACCAAAGCTATTGCATCGGGGAGGTCCAGGCCCTGGGTCAGCGGCCAACACCGGTGCCGGCCGCCCTGTTGCTGTTTGCCTCCGGCTTGGCGGGGTTGAGGGAATACGGCAGGAGGCGTTTCTCCAGGAAGGCTTAGCAGCCCCATTCATTAAGACTGAATGGCACCGCCCCCGCGGACACCCTCGCTGACCCGACGTGGCGGGGGTTGCTCCGTCCCCGTCTGCCGATCAGCCACCCCAACAGACCGGCACCTGAAACGGTCTCGACCAGATAGTCCATCCTTCCTCCAGTCAGGCCACCGAGAATCAAGTGCGGCTCCCCCGGCTCTCGTTCATGCTTGACTACTGATATACGTAAAGTTACAATTTACTTTACTGTGTTTAGTCCCGGCCGGCGCGTTAGTGCCGCAAACCGTGCGACCCAAGGCCATAAAAATGAAAAAGTTCCGTATTACAATCAGCTTATTGTCCCTGACGCTCCTGTTCAACCTGGGATTGGCCCTTCCGAGTTTCGCATCCAGCTACTATTCCTGGGACGGGCCGAACAAGACCCAGTGGTCCGACGCTAACAAGACCTGGCACAACGACTACAACATGTGCTGGGCCGCCGCGGCCTCGAACATACTGGCCTGGGGCGGCTGGGGCACCCAGGAGCTTGACACGGCAGGCGCGATTTTCACTGACTTCAAGCAACACTGGACCAACGAAGGCTCCACTATGTACATCGGCTGGCAGTGGTGGCTCAACGGAGTTGCCGAGACCCCGGGGGACGACTGGTCACGACTGCGGAACCCCGGTGATCCCGGCGGCGGCCACTGGAAAGAGGGATACCAGTTCGAGGATTACCTTGACTGGACCTTCGGCGCGCAGGCCCTGCGAGGGGTAGACTCTTTCCTACACGACGGCTACGGCGTGACACTGGCCGTCTGTAAGCAGATCGGCCAAGAGACATACGGCCATGCCCTGACGGTATGGGGATACGATTATTCCACGGAGGCCGATCAATACTATACCAGCCTCTGGGTCACCGATTCCGATGACGGCAGAACCGGGTTGGCCTCCTACCAACTTACCTGGGATCCCGATACAGAAAGCTGGTGGCTTGGCGGACAATACCACGGCTGGTACATCGCGGAGGTCCAGGCCCTGGGTCAGCGGCCGACACCCGTACCAGCCGCCCTGTTGTTGTTCGCCTCCGGCCTGGCGGGGCTGGGGGAATACGGCAGGAGGCGTTTCTCCCGGAAGACCTGACCGCCCGTTGAAAAACGCTTATCGCGCAGCCTGTTGAGAAACGCCAACCCCCGAGAAGACGACCCCCTCCTTTGTCGAAGGCAGCGGGGGTTTGTCCTTTGCAACCCGCCGACCGCTCTTCCACCCTGTGCTGTACCGCAACCCGCTTCCTTGCGAGGCCCCTTGCGCGCACCCCCCTCTTTTTGCGCCCACCCCGATGCACTTCGCTTCCGCGTGCTTAAGTTGCTTCCAGAGAAGGTCATCCACCATGGAGAGAACGGCGATGTTGAATCTGATCATTACGCTGTTGGTAGTCTGGGTGATCGCGGGCATCCTGGGTTTCTCGGGTGTCGCGGGCACCGCGGCCGTGGCCCTGGAAATCGTCTTCTGGGTCTTCCTGGCGCTGCTGCTCATCACGGCAATAGTAGCGGTCGTGACCGGCCGCTGGGCGTTTCGCTAAACCAGTGGTTATCCTGCAAAGGAGGATAGAATCATGCTGTCGCGAATTCTCATGATCGCGGCCGTCATCTGGGTCGTCGCGGGCATTCTGGGCTTTGGCGCCGGCATAGCCGTGGACGCCCTGGAGGCCCTCTTCTGGGTCTTCCTGGCCATATTCGCGCTGACGCTGATTTGGGCGGTCGCTAAGGGCAGAGCGGTCTTCCGCTGAGCGCGTCCGGGGCGGGGCGCCCAACCGCTTCCCAGCCCCGCCGCGCGCCTGGGGTGCGCGTGTATCCGCCTGGAACATAAGCCTCGGGTTGCGGACTTGGCGGCGGCATTGGAAGCGGGCAGCGCGGCATTCAGATAGGCCGGACGCCTTTGAAAGCGCCCGAGGGGTACAAGACTGATGCTGAAAAGCACCAAGGGACTTTTAGGGTTCACGGTGCGGGCTCGGAACTCCGACGTGGGACGCGTGAAGGACGCCCTGATCGATGACGACTTCAGGCTCCGCTACTTCGTGGTGACCACGGGCTGGATTGGGGGCCGGAATGTACTGCTCGCCGCGGAGTGGATCAGTCGGCTGGATATCCAGACCAAGGTAGCCTATGCCGACATCTGCCCCGAGAAATTCGACACCGCCCCGGAATACCGCGAGCAGGTGCCTGTGGACGAACACTACGAGAAGACGCTGTATGAACATTTCCACAAGGCGCGTGGCCAAGGTCACCCGAGTTTTCACTGATAAGCCGGCCAGGAGGCGAGAGCGCGCCGTCTCCTGGCTGATTCAGTCTATTCCGCGGCCGTGCTACCCACCACCAACAGCACCACGGTGACTACCTTCGTGAGCAATCCCTTCATCTCCGAAGCCGGGCTGTCGTCCTTATAGAGGCCCAACACCTCTTAGGTGGATTTCGTGCCGGATTCGGCGAAACTCCCGTGGGACAGCAGTGGAGCCGAATCTTTGCCCTCAGCGAGATTGACTCGCCAGCAAGCGCTAAAGATGCTGGTCACCACCGAGCGTCGCGTAGTTTACGCTGCGATTTCCGTTCGTGAACCATGCGTAATTCATATTTCTGATTCTAGTTATAATATCTTTGCTTTCTGGAAAATCGCGTCGGACATAATAACAATGTGTCTCACAGGGAGATACGCCAAACGCCGCGGCAAGACAATAACGGTGCGCCTCTGCATATTTCCGCATGACCCCTGTCATCTTAGACCGTGGATCATCCCCTCGCCGCCGAGCTCTATAAAACATCATGATAACATGGGGTTTATACTTATCAAGGTACTCTTCGGTGATTGCTCCATTATGCGCGATCCATCGATCATTCAGTCCCCAGCTATCAACCGCCCGCCATCCTGAATAGAACGGCAGCAGCCCTGCTGAAGTAACTGCTATTGTGTAATTCCTATTCCGGTACTCATTGAGCATTAGCGCTACGTTGTACCTACCGTCTCCAACGCCGTGACCCCGGTGCTGCATTGGGTGCTGATACCAGAGAGGATAGCACAGCATCATGACCACTATCACCACTGCGGTGCCTACCAGAGCTAGTCGATTGCGCCCTGTAAAGGAAGAGAAATGGGGGAGTCTCCAGTCGACGTGCAGCCCTCTTATGAACGATGCCCAAGACATTAACGCAATAGGCAGAATAGGGTACTGAAACCTCATCACATAATTCATTTCATCTGATAACAGTACCCATATGACGGCAAATCCTATGATTGGTATGAATGACAGCAAGGCATTCCGTAATACTGTACGTGATCGTATGCCTGCAGGCAAAAGAATCGTAAAAGGCGCGCAGAGGATAAATACATGCTTAAGTGATGCTGCCAGACTGCCAAAGTAAAGGCTCCCGCCACCCTTCTTATAAAATGGATTAGGCAAAGGATAACCGAAGTACGCCCATCTCCATAGGAAATACGCGCCACCTAGCATGGCAAAAACGAGCAGAAAATGCAGCAATATTAACCGAGAATCTTTAATCCCATTAGCGTAGATGACAGCTAATAACATAAAGAATGCTAGGAATACCCCTTCGGGCCGAGCAATGCCCATCAGCAAGGAAACCAAGGCAAATGTCAAGGAAGTGGTGAACGAATAGCGGTTAGTGAGCTTCAGCGCAAGGTACCATGCTATACACGCCATCATGGCAAAGAAGGGTGTACCAAAATAAGCCTCCACATATCTAAGGCCTGGCCCAACCGCCAAGTATGCCGCGCAGATGAAGGCTATTCCTTGATGCAATTGATGTAGTTTTCTTATTCCAAAGTACACGACGATTATTGTTGCTACATGAGCCAGAAGCCCAACCAGCCGTGCGGCAGCCTCTATAGACAAACCCCATTTGCTCAAGAGCGCTAATACCAGCATGAACAAGAAATCTGTCGCGCCGTCAACAGGATGGTCTCCTATATTCCAGACTATGCCGTGTCCACCCGCTACATTAGAAGAGTAGCGCATGAGCATTGCGGCATCTTCATATGGATGCGCTGAGTAGTTGAAAAAAAACGCTAGATACAATGCTGTAATTACAATGAGTCCTGCCAGATATATCGCGTCTGGATAGGCTGGCTCTCCGACAAGCACAGCTTTGCGGCCCGATGATAACTCAGGCGAGTGTGATACTTTCAGGTTGACATCGCGGCAAAGCATAAATACCTCCATAACAGCAGGATAAACCTCTATTGAAATACATGCTGACTACTGCCCTTGCTTGGCTGAGCCAGTTCTCAAGCCGCGCAAACACCCGCGAACGGCAATGGCTACACGTTTTCCACCATCCACCGGTAGGCTTCGGCCAGGCCGTCTCGAAGCATCCAGCGCTCCCGCCAGCCCAGGTCGTGCAGCCGGGTGACGTCGAGCAGTTTGCGCGGGGTTCCGTCGGGCTTGGTGGGGTCGAAGACGATCCTGCCCCTGTAGCCCACCACCTCGGCCACCAACCCGGAGAGATCTTTTATGCCACAGCTCCTCCGCACACTGCTTGATCTGGCAAGCGTCTTGGGCTATATTCGCTCAAAATCAGGTCTGCCGGCTGACTTCCCGCATAAGTTCTGTCTAAAGTAAATTGTCAATTCACAGACCAGAGCAGGAGAGCGTTCGCTAATATACTAATGACTTCAGAAAAATCGGGCTCTGAACATCTTGTCAAAACCGTTCTCGTGGCCAAAGGGATCGCGATAATACTCGTTGTCATAGGTCATTATCGCCCACCTGGGGCACCGGAATACTGGGCGACTCTGCGAGCCGGCATTTACACTTTCCATATGCCATTGTTTTTCTTACTTTCAGGCTATTTGTATCATGGCCTTAAGAAGAGATCATATCGCGACCATCTGAAAAACAAACTCCATCGGTTGATAATTCCGTTTCTGTCTGTTGCATTGTTTTTCCTGGCCGTCAAGTATTTGCCTAATTGTTATCTCAAACTAGAAAATCCAATAACCACTGCATCCGTCATCAATGTTTTCCTTGATCCATGGAATTCATATATTCCCATGTTGTGGTTTGTCTATACTCTTTTGCTAATATTCATGCTCTATCCAGCACTGGAATTGTGCGTCAAGAAGCCAGGTCATATCTTGCTACTGTCCATTCTGATATTTTTGATTCCCATGCCTCATCTCTTCTGCCTGGACAAGCTATCGGAAAATTTGCCGTACTTTTCTCTTGGTGTGTTATTGTCCTATCATGTTCGACTAGACCGCAAGCAACCCCTCCTCGCAAGCGCACTAATATTGGTAGCATCGGCGATGATCTGTTATCTTCCGGCCCACATTGCCACTTCTTGCGACAGCCACAGATGTCTTACCTTAATCAAACTAGCAACAGGCATGACGGGCTGCTTATTATGCTTATTGTTGTCTAACAAGATCCAAGAATACTTTCCAACCAGCATTGCATTATGGCTTGCAACGGTTGGTGTGTTTTCAATGAGCATATATCTATTCCATACCCTCTTTGAGAGTTCTGCCAGAGTGGTATTCTACCAGCTAATGAGAGCCGACAACCACTTTGAAGCAAGAGCCTTATTCGCTGTGGCATCAGGAGTGCTTATGCCAATGGTATTGGCAAGATATGTCTTGCAAAGATTCTACTTTACGCGAAAGTACCTTCTTGGTTTGGGGACTCAGTAAACAAGCTCCTTCTTGTCCGAACTGATGTTGACAAGAAGGAGCTTTTCTCATTAGGAATCGAACTACGCCACGCGTTCCTGTGGTTGATTGGGCAAAATTGAGGCTCCTCGCTATTCGGTGTGGGTAAGGACGCGATCCGCGGTTTGAGTCTGATAAGGTTAATCCCTATGTTCGACCGAAGACCATCCCTCCGTTTCCGACCTGCGATCCGGCTGGGCAGCCGCGCACAGCGGCAGTCAAG
>JAZDOA010000145.1:0-10312 GCA_043799175.1 Pseudomonadota bacterium
ACGCCCAAGCGGTTCGACCCTTTTACCCCTTTCACCCATTGGGTGAAATCGTGAAGTGACCATTATGCCAGTAACTTCGCTGCCGGAAAGCACAAATTCCCCTTCACGGAAATCTTAGCCGGAGATTAGGGATCGGGCCTGAATCTCCGGGTAACAGAATAGCCCCGGCGCCTCGGGTCCAGTCCATATGCATGCGGCGCCCTCGCGGGAGCCGGGGCCAATGAACCCGTGCCGGACTGTCAAAGTGGCCGCATATTTGCAACTAACACGGAGCAGACGCATTCTTTACAGCCCGTGTGGGGCGCGCGTGGAGAGACTTCGGTGAAGATTTATAACCCGCTGAATCCTATAGTTAACCCCCAGGCAGACCGCCCCTCTCGGACGGCCGGGGGACAGCAGCCGTTCCAGGGCGTCTTCCAGCAAAAGTGTCAAGAAACCGGCACCGCGCCAGTCGCGGCGGCGGCTTCCTCGCCCCTGGAACTCGTGGGGAAGGTTCTGGATCTGCTGGATAATATCGCGTCGCGGATTGAGCGGGGCGCCAGCGCGGAAGATCTCAACGCCCCTCACGAGCAACTGGCCCGCCAGGCGGAGCGGCTCAAGGACGAAGCGGCCCGCCTCCAGCCCGGCCGCTTGAAGGATCTGGCAGACCAGACGGCAGCGCTAGGCTATCTGCAACTGGTCAGGTTCGAGCGCGCGGAACTCGACTGACGGCCTGGATGCAGAACCTTTTTTCAGCGGGCTGCTAGCCTGCGGCCGATTCCTCGTTCGGCTCACGACGCCTGCTCGTGACATGAACGGCGGCCTCGGGAGATTTCGCGGAGCCAATGCCGATGAGCACCTTCTCCTTGCGGCGCTTCTTATGGCTGGTCAGCAAGAAAATCGCACAGCGTTTGCACTCGCCTTCGCACCTCGTGCCAGCCTGGCGGCGCACCTTCCAACAGAGCCCATACGGATTGGCATAAGCCGCGCAACTCGCGCTGTTTGGGCAGTCGAATATGTCCCAGCAGTGAGCCATTACGAGCAACTGCTTAAGGCAGGCAAGAGTGAACCCCTTGGAGTGAATGAGATAGGTGATGCGCTTGATTTGCTCTACTTCGAAGTCACTGTATAGGCGGTTGTTGTTGCCGGGCAGGCGTTTAGGTTTTATGAAGCCTTCCTTTTCATATTCCCTGATGCGCTTCTGTGAAAGTTCGACCTTTAGCGACACTTCGCTTATCTTGTAGAGATTCAAGGGAGTTCTCCTGGATCTGCCGTATTGGGTCGCGGCCCACGCTGCGGCCGAACAAACCCGCGAGGAGTCCTCAGTCGGCCTCTGGAGCTTCCTTGCTCTCCGTGTCTGGCGCCGATTCGTCGCTGCCAGCCGGCTCGCTCTCGCCAAACCGGTAGCGGCCGTCCAACCACGCGCCGAGGTCTATCAGCTTGCAACGCCACGAGCAAAAGGGCTTAAACGGACCTGCGGGCTCGGGCAATTGCTTGTGGCACAATGGACAATAACGAGACATACTACCTTAACCTCATTGCAATATACTCTTCATGAAATGAATTTGTCAAGCTAAATTGGCCGACCACCTTCCCGGCTGAACAGCGTTCCCGTGACATCGCCGAACCAGGCCACGTCTTCCACGACCCCCGTCAGCGGCACACCGCATGGGTCAAACCAGCCGGACAGCCTTCCCGTCCCCGAACCCAGGTCCTGCTTCTCCATCGAGATGCGGGAGAAGTACTGCTTGGGAAATGTCCTGGTGCCGGGATCCCACTCCAGCAGCTTTCGGGTTTCTTCCCGGCCGGCCATATCCATGCGAATAAGGCCGTGTTTGCGCGGGATATTCAGAAAATACGCGCGTCCTTCGCGCAGAGGGCCGTAGGCCCCGGACCGTAGGTTGTAGAGGCCGCTGAGATAGTCGTCGTAGACCACGCCCGAAGCCATGGGATAGTTCTCCCTCTCTTCCCCCGTGCCACGAAAAGTCCGGCGCACCGCGAGGCGGGCCGCGTAGTCAAAGGAGGTAGTGCGCTTCCGGCGCACATCCCGCCCGATGATCACCTCTTCGTGAAACTCCAGGGGCCTCAGGCGGCCTCCCACCAGTTCCATAACAGAGCGATAGGTATCCTTGCGGTAACGGGTAAAAAAACCTATTACCCCCAAGGTTTGCCCGACCAACATCGCCTCGTGGAACCCAGGGCGCCCCTGAAGGGGGCGAAGGGTCATTTCGGCGATGCCTGCCTTGGGGAAGACCCAGAAGGCAATATTGAAGCGCAGCCTCTCGCCGACCATGTCTTCAAGCGGAAGACAGCCCCCCGTACGGGGAACGGTACCTGGGAGAGACCGCGGGGTTTGAGAAACTCCGCCTGCCGCCATCCTTGGCAGTAGCGGCCAGGAAACGGCCAAGGCCATGGCTGCCTTGAGGAATTGCCGCCGAGAAAACACCTGCTTGCCGGTCTGGTTATCCATAGTCCTCTTCTGCTAAAGCCTGGTCAACTCGTAGCGGCGCTCTCCAAGCCCCAGCCTGGCGGCATAGTCGAGCTGTACTTCCCAGTCTACGTGAGGGTAGACGGCCCGGAACTTGTCCTCGCCGCGGGCATGGCCGCCGCTCAGGCAGGAGTCCTCGCGGCCCGGCTGAAGGTTGATCAGGTCGGCGGAGGCGGCATCCAGGGCCACGGGGTCGCGCGAGGCCAGTATGCCCACGTCGGGCACCACGGGGGCATCGGCGTAGCCGTAACAGTCGCAGGCTGGAGATACGTTGGTGAGAAAATTAAGGAACATGGCCCGGCCCGCCTTGTGCTTCAGCACGCCGTAGGCATACTCCACCATCTTTTGCTGAAAGGCGGGGATGGCCTCGTTCCATTGGATCTCTATGGCTCCCCGAGGGCACAGGACGATGCACTCGCCGCAGCCCGTGCAGGCTGCCGGGTCAATATCCACGCCCTGCTCGGTGAAGCGGAAGGCCTGGGCCGCGCAGCGCGAAAGGCAGTCCCGACATACCTTGCACTTCTCCTTGTTCACCCTGGGGGCGATGGTGGAATGCTGCGACAGCTTGCCCGCGCGGCCCGCGCAGCCCATGCCTATGTTCTTGATGGCCCCGCCGAAGCCGGACAGCTCGTGGCACTTGAAGTGGGCACAGCCGATCAGGGAGTCGGCCCCGGCGATATCGGCGCCAATGTTGATGGTCTGGTAGTGGTCCAGGTTCACTTCCACACTACTGGTCGCCGCCCCGCGCAGCCCGTCGGCTATGACGAGCGGGGCACCCACCACCGCGTAAGCGAACCCGTTTTCAATGGCCGTGACCAGATGCGAGACTGAATCGGAGCGGGTGCCGGCATAGAGGGTGTTGGTATCGGTGAGGAAGGGCCGGCCGCCCGCGACCTTGATGCGTTCCACCACCTGCCGGATGAATATGGGCCGGATGAAGGCCGTATTGCCTCGCTCCCCGAAGTGCAGCTTCACGGCCACCAAGTCTCGCGGGCGCACTACCTCCGGCAGGCCCGCCGCGTCGCAGAGCGCGGCCAGTTTGTCAAAGAGGTTGCGCTGAATGCTGGCTCGCAGGTCGATGAAGAATACCTGACTCATGGTCTGCTCTCCAAAAAAAACCTTTTCATGAAATCCCCACGTCCCGGAGCAGCGCGACCGCCTCGGTCATCTGCTCAGGCGGCGCCGGGCGCACCTCCAGCACCTTGAGTGGCGCGGCGGCCAGTGGCTTGCTCAGGGCGGCAAAGTCCAGGGTTCCGGCCCCCGGCGGCAGATGGTCGTCGAGGCCCTGGGCGTCGTGGAGGTGCACGCCCAGCAGATGGTCCTGGAAGCGCTCGAGCACGGCCCGCTGGCTGGCAAACCCAATGCGCTCCTGGGTGGAGGCGTGGCCCACGTCGTGCCAGTAGCCGACCGGCGCCCCGCGGAAGGCATCGAGAATGGCGGCCGTCTCGTTCACGCTTGGCACCTCATGGAAGTAGTAGCGGTTCTCGAGGGCGATCTTCACCCCCAGCCGTTCGGCCCGCCCCAGAAGTTTGTCCAGACTCAGCATGGCCCGGTCGAGATAGGGACCGACGAGCCCGCTCCGGCGCTCCACGGCCTCGGCCCGCAGCCGCGCGGCCTCCTCGGAGTCTGTCATGTTGTCTTGATAGAGGCGGCGGAATCCGGCCCAGAACGGCTCTACCTCGGGTATCCACCCCAGATGAAAGACCACGACTCCGGCCTCGAGACTGGAGGCAAACTCCAGGCTGCGGGTGGCGGCGGCGATGCCCGCCTTCCGGTCCGTGGGGGAAGGACTCGACAGCGCCAGGTAATCGCCCGAGGCCGCCCGTGGCGGGGCGCCTTCGGCCAGCGGCACGGGGTGGTGAAGGGAGACCACCTTGAGGTCGGCTGCCCGAAGTAGGGGAAGCAGGGCTCGCAGCAGGTGCTCCTTCAGGCGATACTCTATTTCCACCCCGCCCACCCCGAGCGAGGCCAACGCGCGGGCCATGGCCTCGGCGCTGTCCATTCCACCTACATAGACGCTCGATATGGCCAGCATCGGTCAGCGGAAACGGCAGCAGGCATCAGCCTGGCGTTCGGAGGGTGAGGCCTGGCGCAAGTCGGCGACAGCCCGCGGCAGCTCTCGCAGGGCGTAGTCGATTTCCTCTTCGGTGTTGTACGCGCTCAGCGAGAGGCGGATGGCGCCGTTGGCGGAGGAGGAGGGCACTCCCATGGCGCGGAGCACGGGGGAAGGCTCCAGGGAACCGGAGTTGCAGGCCGAGCCCGAGGAGGCGCATATGCCCCGTTCCGACAGCCTGGCGACGACGGCCTCGCCGCTGACGGATTCAAAGCCGATGTTGAGGGTATTGGGCAGGCGCATGCTCCCCTCGCCGTTGATCATGGCCCCCGGTATGGCCTCCAGCAGGCCCGCTTCAAGCCTGCCCCGAAGAAGACTGATCCTCGCCCGCTCGTCTTGGAGCCGGGTCTGGGCCAGTTGGCAGGCCTTCCCCAGGGCGACGATACCCGGAACGTTCTCGGTCCCGGCCCGCCTGCCGCCCTCTTGGTGGCCGCCCACCAGGAAGGGAGCGAGGCGTGTCCCCTGGCGGACGTAGAGCACTCCCACCCCCTTCGGGGCGTGCAGCTTGTGCCCGGAGAGGGCCAGGAGGTCTATGTCCGTGGCGCGGAAAAGGTCTATGGGGATCTTCCCCACGGCCTGGACGGCATCGGTGTGAAAAAACATCGCCCCTTGGGCATGGGCCAGCGCGGCGGCCTCCTCCACCGGGAACATAACCCCGGTTTCGTTGTTAGCCCACATGACGGATACGATGGCGGTGTCTTGGTTGACCGCCCGGCGCAGCCGGTCCAGGTCGAGGCGACCGGCACGGTCCACGGGTATCACGGAGACGCTGTAGCCCGCCTCCGCCAAATGGCGGCAGAGGTTGCCCACGGCGGGGTGCTCCACCGCGGTGGTCACGATGCCCTTGCGCTCGGGGTAACTCTGGAGGGCGCCGCGAATGGCCGCGTTGTTGGACTCCGTGCCCCCGGAGGTAAAGACTATCTCGGAAGGATTTGCCCCCAGGAGGGAGGCAACCCGAGCCCTTGCCGTGGCGACGTGGCCCTCCAGTTGACCCCCGAAGCGGTGGGTGCTGGAAGGGTTGCCGTAGAGCCCGGTGAAAAAAGGGAGCATCTCGGTCACGACCTCGTCAGCCACCCGGGTCGTGGCGTTGTTGTCCAGATAGACGACCTTGCCTGCCTGCATCATAACGCCCCTTCGCGCGCCTCCCCTATATCACAAAAAAATACCCGCTGCCTCAGTCTTCGGTCAACGTCAAAGGACCCCACCGGGCGGGGGGCGTGCTATCCTTCCCTCATGCTGCCTATGTACCCACACTTCGAGCCCCTGGGGCTGCAACACCAGGAGACGGTCTCCCGCCTGTTTTTCGAGGCGCGGCCGGATGCCTCGGAGCTCACCTTTACCAACCTCTTCATCTGGCGGCAGCACTACAGATTCCACGTTTCGCGGCTGGACGGCTGCCTGGTGGTGGCGGGGCGTACTCCCGGCAATGAGCCCTTCTATCTGCCGCCGGTCGGGCCGGGGGCGGCCGCCGCGTGCCGCCGGCTGCTGGCCGAGAAGACGGCGGCCGGGTTGCTGGCCAGGGTATCGGAGCACGACCTGGCGCGCTGCGAACTCCGGCCGGGGGAAAAATTCCGGATCGTGGAAGAGCACGATCAGGCGGACTACGTTTATCTTACCGACAGCCTCATCAGGCTGGCCGGCAACCGCTACAGCGCCAAGCGAAACCACCTCCGGCGCTTCAAGGCGCAATACCCCTGGGAGTATCAATCCCTGGAGGCGGAGATGGTGCCCGACTGCATGCGGTTGGAGGAGGAATGGTGCCGGACCCGCGTCTGTCCCCGGCAACTGGGGCTGGAGGCGGAGCGCGTGGCCATCTGGGAGGCGCTGGAAAACTTCGGCCGCCTGGCCTACACCGGTGGGGCCATTCTGGTCGACGGCCGCCTGGAGGCCTTCACTCTGGGGGGCAGCCTCAATGATCGTTGCGGGGTCATACACATCGAGAAGGCCAACCCTGGGATTGAGGGCATCTATACGGCCATCAACCAGCAGTACCTGGCCCACGAGCTGGCGGGGTACGAATTCGTCAATAGAGAACAGGACTTGGGCGACGCCGGCCTGCGGCGCTCCAAGCTCTCCTACCATCCGTACCACTTCGTGCGTAAGCATACCGTGCGCGCGATATAACCATTTCCAGGAATTATAGCTCCAACAACTGCTTTTCATATTGACGACCCTTGGTCGGCCTGATACTGGCTCTTCTGGGGCTATACAAATGTGTGACCAGGCGGGTTGGTAAGGCCTAACAGTTTTTTCCCCCTCGGGTGACGCACGAATCATCTCTTTTGCGCGGAGTTTTCTTATGTCGGGTGCGTCACCGGGCATGGCCAGCATACTCGTCGTGGAAGATGATCCTGATACCGCCTCCTGACCAGAATGGTCCTCGAGGCTGAAAGCTTCACCACCGCCTTGGCGGTCAACGGCGGGCAGGCCCTGGAATACATCCGCGGCAGTGGGAAGGGGCTCTCCGCGGTGCTGCTGGACATCAGCCTCAGAGGCGATCTGGACGGCCTCGAGGTCTGCCGGCGGCTGCGATCCGACCCAGACACCGCCTCCCTGCCCGTGATCTTCTGCACGGCAAGTCGCAGGCCCGACATCTGCCGCTCGGCCCTGGAGGCGGGCGGGCAAGGCTTCCTGGCGAAGCCTTTCTCCTATGAGCAACTCCTCACCGAAATCCGCAGGGTACTTTCCCTGGCGGCCGCTACTACCCCTGAGTAGTTTCCTTAAGAGGTTCTACCTGCTGGGTCTTGGGCCGGTAGTAAAAGCCGCGTCAAGCACTGGGACATATATTTACAGGTTTACTTGACAAGCATATAACACAAACCATTTCTGTGACTGCCGGCGGCCAGTTGGCCGGAGTGATCATCGCCGGAAGAGCCAAGAGGCTCTGCCGACCCGGCTTCCGGACACTTGTTCTTTCCTTGACAATGATCATTATGGGGTTGAGAATATATAGCTTAGTTAAACTGACATTTGCAGCACCAGGCTACCTGATGAACCGCTGGTATCACTCATTGCAACCCTCATGGCGCGGGCGCCTCTCGCGGCTGGCGCGCGTGCTCATCATGCTGGTGCTGGCCGTCGTGGTGGCGGCCTGGCTGCCTGCCGTGGCCGCCAGGGCCGAGGAGTCCGCGGCGCCCCGGCGGGTCATTGGCCTCGAAGAGGCGGTGCGGACGGCGCTACTGAGCCACCCAACCATCAGACAAGAACGTAGCGTGGTGGAGCAGGGCCGCGCGCGGGTGGAACGGCAGCGTGCCGCCTGTTACCCGGTCATCAGCGGCGGCCTTTCCTACGAGAGGGTGCATTCCGGCTTCGTGGGGGGGGTACGCGGCCGCGCGGTGGTGAGCGAGTTCAGCCAGTACACGGCGGAGCTGACGGCCCAACAGACCATTTATGATTTTGGCCGCACCTCCAACCGGGTCTCGGCCGCCCGAGACCAACTCGAGGCTGACCGCCAAGGCCTGGCGGCTACTGAAGCAGACGTGGCCTTCAACGCCAAGGCCGCCTACTTCCGGGTGATTCAGGCCGAAACCCTGCTGTGCGTTGCCCAGGAGAGCCTGCGGCGGCTGGAGCAGCACCTGAGTCAGGCCCAGGCGCTCCATGAGGTCGGCTTGAGGCCGAAGATCGACGTCACCCGCGCTCAGGTCGATCTCTCCTCCGGTCTCACCGATCAAATCACCCAGCAAGGCAGCGTCACTGTGGCCCGGGCCTCGTTGGTCAACGCCATGGGCGTGATGCTACCGCTGGACTATGAGGTACAGGAAATCCCTCTGTCCCCGACCTGCGGGGAGCTGGCACCCCTGGTGGAGCAGGCCCTGGCGCGGCGGCCGGAGATCAAGCAGCTCCAGGCGGCCGTGCGCGGCCTGGAGGCCCAGGTGACGGCGGCCTGGTCGGGCTACCTCCCGGTCCTGAACGGCAGCGGCTTTTACAACTATTCCGGCAGCGGCTTCCCTCTACCCAACAGCTGGAACGTCGGCGCCTTCCTGAACGTACCCATATTCAACGGCTTTCTAACCAGGGCCGACGTGGACCTGGCCAAGGCCACCCTCCGCCAAACCCAGGCCTCCCTCGACGGCCAGATCCAGAACGTTCGGCTCGAGGTCGAGCGGGCCTACTCCGACGTCAAGACGGCCAACGGGCAGGTGGAGACACAGCGGGCCGCGGTGGGGCAGGCCCAGGAAAACCTGCAACCTGCCCAGGCGCGCTACCGGGAAGGGCTGGGATCCGCCATCGAGTACACCGATGCCGAGGTGGCCCTTACCTCCGCCCAGGCCAACGAGGCCCAGGCGGTATACAACCTTTACATCGCCACGGCCGCCCTGGAACGCGCGGTGGCCGGTCCGGGTTCCCTTTCTGGCTCTTGGCAAACCCAACCCAACGGATAGAATATCCCCGTTGGGAGATGCGCGGGGCCGCACGATGCCCTGCCAGAGGTTCAAAAAAGCCCCTGAAGAAACTATTCGCTGCCATTGTGGTGGTCGCGCTGGCGGCCGGCGGGCTCTATGCCTTGGTTGCCGAAGACAAAGACGGCCCCCGGTATAGGACTCTCCCAGTCGCGCGCGGAGAGATCATTCAGCGGGTACTGGCCACGGGCACGGTCAACCCCGTCATCCTGGTGCAGGTGGGCAGCCAGGTCTCGGGCACGATCTCGGCCATTCATGCCGATTTCAACTCCATCGTGAAGAAGGGGGAGGTCGTGGCGCGCATAGACCCCGCCCTTTTCAGGGCGGAGGTGGCCAAGGCCAAGGCCAACCACGAGAAGGCGCTGGCGGACGTGGAAAAGATGAAGGCCACGCTGGAGAACGCCGCCCTCACCCGCACCCGCATGGAGACCATGGTCCGGCGCGATCTTATCGCCCGTGCCGACGCCGATGACGCCCGCCTCAAGGCCGACACCGCCAAGGCCGACCTGGCCGCGGCCCGGGCCAACGTCAGCCAACTGAAGGCCGCGCTCGACGTGGCCGAGACCAACTTGCAATACACCGTGATCCGCTCTCCCGTGGATGGCATAGTCGTCGACCGCAGCGTGGACGTCGGCCAGACCGTGGCCGCCAGCCTTCAGGCGCCGGTGCTCTTCAAGATAGCCCAGGACCTGTCCCAAATGCAGGTGGACACCAACGTTGACGAGGCCGACATCGGCAAGATCAAGCTGGCTCAGCCGGTGTCCTTCACCGTGGACGCCTACCCCGGAGCGGAGTTTTCTGGTCGGGTGGCCCAGATCCGCAACGCCCCCCAGCAGGTGCAGAACGTAATCACCTATGACGTAGTGGTGACCGTCGACAACCGCGACCTGAAGCTCAAACCCGGCATGACCGCCAACGTCTCGGTGACGACCGACCGCCGCCCCGGCGTGCTGAAGGTGCCCAACGCCGCCCTGCGTTTCGTTCCACAGCCGTCCGGCGAGGACAAACAGCCTCAACCGGCGGAGGGCGCGGAAGAAGACCGCCAACGACAAAAGGTCTGGGTTCTGGCGCGTGGTGGGCGTCTGGCGACCGTTCCGGTGAAGGTGGGCATCTCAGACGGCGACTACAGCGAGCTTAGCGCGGGAAGGCTGACCGAGGGACAGCGGGTGGTAGTGGAGCAGCTGGACGAAAAGGCAAAGGCATCCAAGTCACAGCCTCGTCTCTTTTAACAGGCCGCTGAAGAACACCCATCTGCGGCGTTGCGCTCATCCCGAGTCAGTGCGGCGTACCAAAAAGTACGCCTCCTTCCTCAGGATTTCGCGCGCCTAGCAT
>JAZDOA010000132.1:0-3063 GCA_043799175.1 Pseudomonadota bacterium
ACTTGGCAGAGCGAAAAGAAGAGACAGCGGGCAGCCGGCACCCTCTCTGACCTTCAGGCAGCCACCAAGAGACCACGGGTGCCGAGTTTGGCTGGCGGCCCTGCCGCCCGGCGGGCACCCTCGGCCAAGTGCCGTACAAACCAAGGTTCGAACTGCTTGGGCGTTTTTTGAGAGCCAAGCGAGGTTGCCCGGCGGGCGGTGAGGAGCGAGCAATGTCGAGGCCTGGAGGCGGCGCCGCGCGGAGGCGTACTTCTGGGTACGTCGAGCAGCGGCGACAGCCGAAGGCCCGGCAGGGCGACGCTCATCGACGCCCGCCCCCCCCAAACGGCAGCCTCCCCCCCCACCTCCGCCGCTTCCCCCCACAGGCTGGGGCGCTGAGGCGCACATAGACGCAGTCCGCCAGCTCGCGGTCAACGGCGTATTGGGTCTGGCCCACCTGGAAGACAAAGCTGGGGAAGGTCTGAATCATCTTCAGGGCCATTCCGGGAAGGACCCCCATGGCCAGCAGCTTTTCCATGTGGCCGGAGTCGTGGGCGTTGATGTAGGCCACCCGGCCGGCCTCGCCGGCCTCCATGCTGGAGAGCGGCGAGAGCAGCTTCCGGGCGCTGCGGCGGCTCTCCTTGCAACACGCCCCTGGGGGTATGGGCTTGCCATGAGGGCAGACCACGGGGTGGCCCAGCAGGGTGCAGACACTCTCCTCCACCCCCTCCTGCAGCAGGTGCTCGAAGCGGCAGCCCATCTCGCAGAAGGCCTCCTCGCTCATGTCCAGCACGTCCACCATCAGGCGCTCGGCCAGACGGTGGCGACGGATGGCCCTGGCGGCCTCCTTGTGGCCGCGCTCGGTAAGGGTGATGCAGGTGTTGTCGGCCGTCACCAGGCCCGCCCCCCGAAGCTCCTCTATGGCCTCGTCACCGCGTCCCGCGCCCACCTCGACGCTACCCCCGCCCGTCTGCTCAAAACGCACCCAAAGGGTCTCCAGTATTTCGTCAGCCCTGTTACTGAGGCCCATCTTTCCCTTTCCTCCACCATTTTCTCAGCCTGAGGAGCCAGGCCGGCTCCCTGGGCGATTCATAGCCGCATTTGGGGCAGCGGACCAGCCCGCACCCCCCGGAGCGGGAGCAGCCGCCGCAGCCCCGGAGGGCGTCATTTTCATTGAACTCGAAGCCACAGAAGGCGCAGGTCATGCCGCAAAGACACCCAGAGCCGTCAGAGCCAGGTGCAGCACCAGCCCCGTGGCGAAGCTGAAGACCAGCACGAAGGCACCCACCGCCAACCCCGCTTTGAGGCCCTGCTCCTTGATCATGGCCATGAACTGGGCCACGCACGGCAGGAAGAGGGTCATGGTGACGGCGGCCACGACCATTTGCTCGGCGCCCAAAAACCCCCTGGAGTGCAGGTCGTAGAGGCCGGTGGCGCCGTAGTCCCTCCTGAAGAAACCAAACAGAAAGGCCGGTGCCGCCTCGGGAGGCAACCCCAGCAGGGCCAGGGGAGGCCGCAGCGCCCGGAGCAGAACATCAAAGACCCCGGTGATGCGACCCAGCCAGATGAGCGCGCTGATGGCCACGAAGATAGGGGCAATCTCCTTCAGATACCAGACCATGCGCATCAGGGTCTTCAGGAGCACGTTGCGCGGCGAGGGCAGGCGCAGCGGCGGCAGCTCCATATAGAAGGAAGGCTTTTCCCCCGGCAGCAGGCGGGCCACCACCGTGCCCACGAGCAGGAAGACGGCGGTGATGGTGCCCCCCCAGATGGTCAGGGCCAGCAGGCTGCCCGACATGAGGGAGACAATGACCCCGAGTTGGGCCGAGCAGGGTATGGCCAGGGAAAGCAGGAGGGTGGAAATCAGCCGCTCGCGCCTGGTGGGCAGGGTGCGGGTGACCACGGTGGCCATGGTGTCGCAGCCCAGCCCCATGACCATGGGAATCACCGCCCGCCCCGACAGGCCGATCCCCTTGAAGACGCGGTCCATCAGCATGGAGAGGCGCGGCAGATAGCCGGAGTCTTCCAGCAGGGAGAAAAAGAGAAAAAAGACCGTGACCAGCGGCAGTATTATGGCCACGGCGTAGCGCAGCCCCATGGTGATGAGGCCGTACTCCCCCGCCACCAGCTCGCGCCCCGCCGCCCAGGGGATGGTCGAGGCCGCCAGCGCCGCCACCCAGGGGTTGAGCCAGCGCACGAAGATGTGCTGCTCCAGGAGGTCAACCATGACCCCGGCCCCAAAACCGGCCACGAAGCGGTAGAGGCCGAAGTAGAGCACGGCGGCCAGAATGGGAAGCCCCGTCCAGGGGTTGATCAGGATCAGGCTCAACCGCTCCCGTGGGCCAGAGGCCGCCGCCGGGCGCTGGCTGACCACCTTCGTCACGATACCCTCGGCCAGCCTCCGGCGCTCTATGGCCACGGCGTAGGCCAAGGGACGGCCAAAGAAACGGGTGGCCTCGAAGATGAGTGCCCGAGCGGCCTCCGCCTGGCCGGCGGCCTCCACCTCGTGCAGTATTCGGGCATCAGCCTGCAGCAGGAGCAGCGCGGCAGCCCTCGGCGCCACCGCCGAAAAAAACCCCTCGGGCAGCAGCCCGCGCGCCCGGCTGATGAACCCCTCCAGGGGCCGGCTGTACTGAAAAAACCCCTTAACCCGCGAGAGGCCACGTTGCGCGAGGGCCGCCTTCAGCTCCGTGAGGCCGCGCCCGGCCTCCAGGGCCGTGGCGACAACCGGCAGGCCCAGCTCCCGCTCCAGCGCGGCAACATCTATGTCCATGCCCCGTTCCCCGGCCTCATTCAGCATGTTCAGTTGGAGCACCAGCGGCAGCCCGGCCTCCATGAGCTGCAGGGTCAGGGGCAGCATTCTGTCCAGATTCTTGGCGTCAACGACGTTCAGGACCAGGTCCGGTGGCTCGCCGAGGAGCATATCGCGAGCCACCTTCTCTTCCTCGGTGACGGGCAGCAGAGAATACATGCCCGGGGTATCGTAGACCTCCCAAAAAACCTTGCCTCCCAGGTCGGCGCGGCCCTGAGTGATCTCGACCGTGGTACCCGGATAATTGGACACCACGGCATATGCCCCCGTAA
>JAZDOA010000181.1:0-4783 GCA_043799175.1 Pseudomonadota bacterium
CGGAGACTCTCATGCGGGCGAGGCGGAGACCTCGGTGATCATGGCCCTGGATCCGCGCCTGGTCAAAGGTGGCGCCGCGGCGGAGTGGCCGAGCTTTCCCTCGCCCATGCTGGTCAGGCAAAAGCGGCGTTACTGGCCGGGCGGGGTATGGGGCGACCCCACCAAGGCCAGCCCCCCCAAAGGCCAGGCCCTGCTCACCCTGGGCGCCGACAGGCTGGCCCGGATCATGCGCCGACTCGAAAGCTTTGAGGAAGGAGAACCGAATACATGAAGCGTGCCCTGTTCGTCGTGCTGACGGCCGCCTTGCTTGCCGTCCACGGCCTCGCGGCAGCCGGCGAGACGGCTCCCGATTTCACCCTGATCGGACTCGACGGGACCAGCGTGTCCCTATCTTCTCTCAAGGGAAAGGTCGTGGTACTCAATTTCTTCCGCACCTTTTGCCCATATTGCGTCCAGGAGGTGCCCGAGCTCAACGACATCGCCGGCCGCCTCGGCTCCAAGGGCGTGGCCGTGCTGGGAATGGGCCTCGATAGCGCCAACGCGCTGAAGGGTTTTGTGCGGACCAATAAAGTGGCCTACCCCGTGGCCGTCGTCTCCCCTGACGTCCAGAGGGCATATTCAGACGTGCGTGGTACCGGCGGTCTTCGCGGCGTGCCGACCACCGTGGTGGTCAGCCCCACGGGCGAAGTGAGTCGGGTCTTTCCGGGACGGCCCGCCGCCAGCGTGCTGCGGCGGACGGTCGAGGCCCTGCTGCCCAGCAAGTAGGAGCACTGCCCAATTGCGCCCCACCGAACAACTGATGACGGTCATTCAGGAGGCGAGGATCTCTCTCGGTATCGAAAAAGCCCAGGTAGAGGCCGATTTCAGGGACAGACTCTACCTGGCGCAGGTTGCCGCCAGCGCGGACGACAGGTTCGCCTCCCCCGATCACCTCGACCGTGTTATTGAATTGCACCGCGAGAAGCTGCACCACCTGCTGAAGCGCTGGGTGGAACTCGTCACCTCCCTGCTGCGTTCCAGGTACGGCTCGGTGGAACAATCAGACGGTGACGTCATTTTCACCTTCGCCGCCAAGCTGGTGGAGGTTGAGCTAGCCTCGGCCAGGGAGACGCTCGAGAAATCCTTTCCCGACGAGGTGCTGGAGGCTGGCATGAATAAGCTGCCCGGCCTCCAGCGCGACTGCCTGGTCGGAGCGGCCATCGAAATAGGCGCGGCCGTCAACTATCGTGCCGGAGCCTGAAAAAAACCCTCCAGATCAACACCGCCGCCAGGAACAGCATGAGCTGCCTGCCGTAGCCGGTGTCCGCCACCGAGCACACCCCCACAACCGGCATCAAGGCCACCCGCACCATGCACCGCAGGCGGTCGCCGCCCGAGATGAATCGGGCCGCCGCCGGGCTGAGGGCATAGTACAAGCCGACGAAAACCCGCCCCAGGCGGTTATCCATCAGCCAACGGTCGCGAAAGATTCTCAGGGCCACCACCTCTTCGGCCATCGGCGAGCCATACGCCGCCGTGGCCACGAAGCACGGCCCGCCGGATCCGGAACCGCCCGGGGTGGAATCCACCGGGCTGCCGGGAGGACTTGCCGCGCCAGAATCACTTCCCGCCTCGTATTCCTGAAGGCTGCTGTAGCCGTCATGGTCGGCGTCGGAGGAGGCGTCGGTCGGGTCGTGGGGGTCGAGCCCCTGGCTCAGCTCCCAGTCGTCGCTCATGCCATCGCCGTCGGAGTCGATCTTGGTCCGGGCCGAAAAAACCTCCGCGGACAGCGGACCTTCGAGGCCACCGGCGTTGGCCGACCTCATGGCAATATAGTAAAGGGCGTCCGGGTCCAGACCGCTCAAGCGATACTGGCAAGGCCCGGAGGTCGCGACGGCCTTGGGCGGCCCATACTCCCCAGGGCTCTTGCCCCAATAAACGAGGTAGGTGGCCGCCTCGGGGACTTTCTCCCAGTAGAGTTGCAGCACGGCGGCCGAGGCATCGGCGGCCCCGGCCAGCAGCACCGCCGCCGAGAGGCAGGCCGTGCCGAGGAGTGGAATGCCCGCTCTCAGGGCTGACGTCATGGCGCGGTTCATGGCTATGGTTACCTCCTGCTGGTGGCGCCGCTTTCTTTCGCAGCGCCACCAGCACCTTCAGCGAAGGCTCGCGGCGAAAAGCAGGGCTCTGGCGTGGCCTAAGAAAGCCCGCGGAGGTAGACCAGATAATCGGGGTCACGGTAGTCCGCCACCCCGTCTTCGTCACGGTCAACCTGGGTCAGGGGGTTCTTGGAACATGTGGCCCCGCCCTTGTTGTAGCGCGCTATCCCGAGGTCTATTGGCGAAAGCGCCCCCTTGAGCGGGCTGACCTTGATGTATGGAGTGAGGAAGGTACGGTTGGGATCGCTGTAGAAGGAGAGCAGGTGCGCGACGCCCTTGCCATCGACGAATTGCACCTCGGGGCGCAACCCGCAAGGAACGTCCACGTATCCCTGATACGTATAAACGACCACCCCGGCAACGATCCCGCGGCTTACCTCCTTCGCCTTGCGACTGGCGACCGTGCCCGCCGTGCCGTCAACCGCCTTCATGGTGCAGCCGGCCCGGAGGGTGACGATAGTCGCCTTGATGCGTCGCTTTATGGCCGGACCGGGAATGGACCGGCAGTCCGTGGGGTCGGTATCCCCCTCCCATTCGGCCAAGTTGGGGTAGCCGTCGCGGTCCGGGTCAAGCGCGTCCACCGAGGGGGCGTTCGGGTCCAGACCATAGCGCGCGTACCAGTCGGCGGGGACGCCGGGCACGGCCTCGGGATTCGTCCGCGCCGAGGCCACCTCGGACAGAGGGCTCTCCTGCCCAGTGCTGTTCACGGCCTTCATGGCAAAACAATAGGCCGTGTCCGGCAGGAGGTCGTCCATCCGGCAGGAGGTCAGATCCTTCGACAGTACCAATGGGTCGTTGAACTGCTGGGGACTTTGCCCCCAGTAGAGCAGATAGCCATCGAGATCGCCTTCGGTGTTGGCGTCCCAAGTGATCTTTACCGCAGCGGCATGAGCGCAAGGGGTAGTGAGAACGGGAGCATATGCGAGCACGAGCGCGAGGAGGAGGAGCCACTTCAGCGGGGGTGTGTGTTTCATGTCAGTCTTCCCCAAGAAAACCCGCTATCGGGCCTTGTTACAATTGGTTGTAGGTAAACTGCTTAGTAGTTACCTCCGTTGGAACCTTACCTGACCCGCGAGCCTTCTTTTCGCAGGCGGCCCTCCCCCGGCGGAGAAGGCCATACCGGCGCTTTACACCGGGCATAACCTGGCTGTCAAGACTTTTTGTCTAGCGAAGCGAAGGGGGTAGGTTGGATGGGCGTTTTCAGCAGCCTGGATAATCGGCCGGGTCCCGCGGGGTCCTGGCAAAGCCTTGTACCAGCTTGCAGGCCTCCACGGCCCAGAGCGCGAGGTAGAGCAGCGGCTTGGCGACACCGCGCGCCCGCGCCACGAAGAGCAGATAGAGCATGGCCATCAGGACCGGCCAGGCCAGCAGCGGCGTGGCGCCGCCCCCAGCCAGGGCGGCCAGGGAGAGCGCGGGCAAGGCTGCCATGTAGGCGAGCATGCCCAGCACCCGCGCCAACCCCCGGTAGTGAGGCCGACGGTACGGGTGCAGCCGGAGCACCTGGCCGCGGCCCAGCAGCAGGTTCTGCCGCAAGCGGCGGCGCAGCTCCGTGAGGGAAGTGGGGCGATGGTCATGGTGGACTATCATGGGCTGGGGAATGAAGAGCAACTGGTGGCCCGAGTCGTACAGCCTGGTGCACAGCTCGGCCTCCTCGTAGGAGCACAGCCAGGGGTTGAAGCCTCCCACTTCCTTCAGCGCCGCGGCCCGGTACAGCCCCGAGCCGCCGATGCCGTCGCCGGGGTGGTAGGGACGCACTTCCGCTATGTTGTAGGCGTCTTCCTTGAAGACGACCGTCCGCCCGTCGCTCAGGCGCCCGCACTCCCGCCTTTTGCCGAAGAGGGCGGCCACCTCGTCGTGGGCCTCGATATACGGCAAGGCCGTTTCCAGAAAACCAGGCTCCAGGGTCGTGTCGCCGTCAAGGAAGAAGATGAACCTCCCCGAAGCGGCGCGGCCGCCAATGTGCCTGCCCGCGGCCGGGCAGAGCGGCCAGCTTGGGTCTAGCCCGATCACCCGCACCGCAAAAAAACCCCTCGCCACCGCCGCCGTGCCATCGGTCGAGGCCGAATCCACAAAAATCACCTCGGAGTCGAGGCCGGCCACGGCGGCGAGGGCCGACTCCAGAACGCGGCCGATGTGAGACTCCTCGTTGCGGGCTATGACGACAACCGAAATCAGCGGGCCGGGCATCTCTTCACTTACTCTCTCCTGGCAAACAGCAGTCTGACCTCGCTCGGCCTCAGCAGCCCCGATACCAGGACCAGGACTAGGTATACCAATGCGGCCACCGCCCCGAACAGCAACAGGTGGGTTTTTTCCAGGGGAAAGACAACCAGAACGCTAAGCGCGGCCACGCCGCCGATTCTGGCCAGCAGCGAGACCTGCATCCCTAAGGACAGGTTGCGCCTCAGCACCAGCCAGCCCCCCGCGAACACCATAATCTCGGACAGCAGCGTGGCCACCGAGGAGCCGACGTAGCCGTAGCGGGGTATGACCACAAAGTCCACGACCACGTTGGCCACCGTGGCCACCAGCCATACCACGGCGGAGCCACCCTCGTTGCGGCTGGCGTCCAGGGCGGCCTGGGTGGCGCTGTACAGATAGGTGAACAACAGGCAGAAGGCCATGATACGCAAGGGCAGCACCGACTC
>JAZDOA010000199.1:0-5594 GCA_043799175.1 Pseudomonadota bacterium
CTGGTTCCAAGGGCACTTCCCGGAGCGCTCCGTCATGCCGGGGGTGCTCATCGTGGAGGCCATGGCCCAGGTCGGCGCGGCCATGGTGCTCTCGAACCGTTCGCAGCGCGGGAGAATGTCGCTCTACCTCCTGGCGCTGGACGGGGTCAAGTTCCGCCGTCCGGTGGTGCCGGGAGATCAGCTGCGGCTCGAGCTCACCATGATGAGAGAGAAGCAGAAGGTCATCAAGATGCGAGGGGAGGCCTTCGTTGACGGCAGGCTGGTGGCCGAGGCCGAGATCACCGCGGCCATTTACCCCCGCGAGCAGGAGCACCATTGAGCCAGGAACCAATAATCCACCCCACGGCGATTGTCGGCGGGGACGCACGGCTGGCCGCGGGGGTGCGAGTCGGTCCCTACGCCATAATCGAAGACGAGGTAGAGATAGGCGAGAATACTCAGATCGGCCCTCATGCCGTTGTCAGGCGCCATACGACCATAGGCAAGGGCTGCCGTATCTTCCAGTTCGCCTCCGTGGGCGAGATTCCGCAGGACCTCAAGTTCGCGGGCGAGACCAGCTACCTGACCGTCGGGGATAATAACACCATCCGGGAATTTGCCAGCCTGCACCGCGGCACGGCCGGGGGCGGAGGGCTCACCAGCCTGGGCAGTGGCAATCTCCTCATGGCCTACACCCACGTGGCCCACGACTGCCGCATCGGCAACGGGGTAATAATGTCCAACGCCGCTTCGCTCGCCGGCCACGTCGTAGTAGAAGACCGGGCCATAATCGGCGGGCTGGTCGGCATTCACCAGTTCGTGCGCGTGGGCACCCACGCCTTCGTTGGCGGCAACTCGGCGGTGTCCAAGGACGTACCGCCCTACACCCTGTGCGCCGGCAATCCCCAGAAGCTTCACGGCCTCAACCTGGTTGGACTTAAACGGGCGGGCTTTGGGGCCGAGACCCTGCGCGCCCTCAAGGAGGCCTACCAGATCGTGGTCCGAGGACCGCTTCTGCTGGGCGAGGCCCTGATCAGGGTGGAGGCCGATGTCGCCCCGTTGCCGGAGGTGCGGCGCTTCGTCGATTTCATCCGGGCGTCAATGCGGGGCATCCCGCGCCACCGGCACGAGGAAGCCTAGCGACCATGGCTCAAAGATTGGGACTCATTGCCGGCAGCGGGAGCTTCCCGGTCCTCTTCGCCCAGGCCGCCACGACCCGGGGCTACGAGGTGGTCTGCGTCGCCCACCGGGGGGAGACCGACCCGGCGCTGGAGAACATGGTCAGCCACATCACCTGGATAAACCTGGGCCAGTTGGGCAAGCTCATCCAGGCGCTCAAGAGCGGAGGGGTGGAGGAAGTAGTCTTCGCGGGGGGCATTGCCAAGCAGGCCATGTACCGGGCGAGGCCCGACCTGAAGGCGATAATGTTCCTGGCCACGCTGAAAGACCGCTCGGATGACGGCGTGCTTCGGGCACTGGCCGAGGAGCTGGAATCCAAGGGCATGAGGGTGGCCAACCCCGCCGACTATCTGGCGGAGGTTCTGGCCAGACCCGGCAGGATAGCCGGGCCTGCCCTCACCGCTGAACAGCAGAAAGACGTGACCTTCGGCATGCGGCTGGCGCGCCAGATAGGCCGGCTCGATGTAGGCCAGACCGTGGTGGTCAAGTCTCGGGCCGTGGTGGCCGTGGAGGCCATGGAGGGCACGGACCGCTGCATCGCCCGCGCCGCGGAGCTTTGCGGCCCCGGAGCGGTTGTGGCCAAGGCCTGCAAACCCATTCAGGATCTGCGTTTCGATCTGCCCACCATCGGGCCGCGCACTATAGACACCATGGCCGCCGCGAAGGCCGCCGTGCTGGCCGTGGAGGCCTCGAAGACCATCATTCTGGATCATGACGAACTGGTCTCGCGGGCCGAGGCGGGGCGGGTCTGCGTGGTGGCTGTGGAGGAATAAGTGGCCAGGGACCGGGTGATGATTGTCGCGGGAGAGGCCTCGGGAGACCTCTACGGGGCCGCCCTGGTGCGGGAAACGCTTCGGGTCCGCCCCGGGGTCCGCTTCGCGGGCGTGGCTGGGCCCCTCATGCGCCAGGCCGGGGTCGAGGCCGTGTACGACACCGAGGGCTTCTCGACCATGGGTTTTGGGGAGCTCGCCGGGCGCCTCAGCCATCTGCTCCGGGCCCAGTTCGCCCTGCGGCAACTGCTGGTCCGCGAGAGTTTCGCCGCCCTGGTGCTCATAGACTTTGCCGACTTCAACCTCCGGCTGGCCGCGGCCGCCAAGCGTGCCAACGTTCCGGTGCTCTACTACATAAGCCCCAAGGTCTGGGCCTGGCGGCCCGGACGCATCAAGACCGTAAAACGCCACGTGGACCGCATGGCCGTCATCTTTCCCTTCGAGGTCAAGCTCTACAACGAGGCGGGGGTGGCGGTGGAGTACGTCGGCCATCCTTTGCTGGAGGCCGTGGAGCACGTGCCTGGCAAGGAAGAGGCCCGGCGGCGGCTGGGGCTCGGGCCGGGCAAGGTCATCGCCCTGGTCCCTGGCAGCCGGCGCAACGAGATAGACCGGCTCTTGCCCGCCATGGCTCGGGCCGCGGGCCTGATCGCCGAAAGGTAGTCTGGCTGCCGCTTTGTGCTGCCCGTGGCCCTCACCCTGCCCGCCAGCCTTATCGAAGGCCATCTGGCCGGCGGCCCCAAGGTGCAACTGGTCGAAGGGGCCGCCCTGGCCATGAGTGCCGCCGATGCTGCCGTAGTCTGCTCCGGCACCGCTACCCTGGAGTGTGCCATACTCCAGCGACCCATGGTTGTGGTCTACCGCGCCTCGGCCCTGAGCTACCATCTGGCCAAGCGGCTGGCCCGGGTCTCATATATCTCACTGCCGAACCTGCTGGCGGGAGAGCGCATCGTCCCCGAGCTTATTCAGCACGAGGCCAACCCGTCCCGCATCGCCGAAGAGCTGTGCGCCCTGCTGGAGGACAGCACCCGGCAGGTGGCCAGGTTGGCCGAGGTGCGGCTGCTGCTGGGAGAGCCTGGGGCCGCGGGCCGCGCGGCGGCCTTGCTGGTCTCCCTGATGGACCAGGGGCTGGAGGCCGAGGCGGGGGGGGGGCGTGAATAGCAACTACCTGCGCCTGCTGCGGCTGGTGCGCCCCTACTGGCTGAAACTTGCTCTGGCCACGCTGTGCATGAGCGCCGGAGCCGGCCTCACGGCCGGTGTGGCCTACATGCTCAAGCCCGTCCTCGATGACATCTTCTTCAGTCGAAATGCCACCAGGCTGGAGGTACTGCCCCTGGCGGTGATGGCCCTGTACCTGGCCAAGGGTCTGTTCAACTATCTCGACCAGTACCTCCTCAACTGGGTGGGCCAAAGGATCACCGCCAACCTGCGCGACGACCTCTACGGTCATGTGAACCGCCTGTCGCTTTCCTTTTTCAACCGCACCTCCACCGGCGACATCATCTCCCGCGTTATCAACGACATAGCCCAGATGCAGGCCGCGCTGGCCGGCTCCGTCACCGCGGTGGGAAGAGATACCCTCACCATCATCGCCCTCGTCAGCCTCATCTTCTGGCGGGACTGGAGGCTGGCCCTCATCGCGGTGGTGGTGCTGCCCGCGGCCCTCTATCCCATAATCAAGCTGGGCCGGCGCACCCGGCGGCTGGCCAAGAACACCCAGGCCGCCGTGGGCCAGTTGTCCGTTCAGCTTCACGAGACGGTCGCGGGCCAGCGGATAGTCAAGGCCTTCGGCATGGAGGAGCACGAGGGACGGCGCTTCCGCGACAAGAATCACCATGTCTTTCGGCTCACCGTGAGGCAGGTGGCCATCCGGGCCGCCAGCTCGCCCCTGGCCGAGTTCATGGGCGGCATCGGCATGGCGGGGGTCATCTGGTACGGCGGCTCCAAGGTAATCGCGGGTCTGTCCACCCCAGGCACCTTTTTCTCCTTCCTGGCCGCGCTCATCATGCTCTACGAGCCGGTGAAGAGGCTCTCCAACACCAATATGACCATTCAGCAGGGGTTGGGGGCGGCGCAACGCGTCTTTGCCCTGCTGGACACCGTGCCGGAGATTGTGGACGCCCCGGAGGCGATTGAGCTGGTCGGGGTGCGCCAGGGGGTGGTTTTCGAAGACGTCTCTTTCCGCTACGACGGCGAGCTGGTGCTGCGCGGCATAAACCTCAAGGTGCGGGTGGGCGAGGTCCTGGCCATAGTAGGTACCAGCGGCGGCGGCAAGACCACCCTGGTCAATCTCATCCCGCGCTTCTACGAGCCCGTGGCCGGGCGCATCACCATAGACGGGCTGGATATTTCGCGGGTGACCATGGCGTCGCTGCGTGCCCATATCGGCATCGTCACCCAGCAGACCATCCTCTTCAACGACACCGTGCGCAACAACATCGCCTATGGGGCCGTAAGCCACGGCGAGGAGAAACTCCTTCGGGCGGCACGCGCGGCCTATGCCTTAGACTTCATCAGCCAACTGCCCCAGGGCTTTGACACCCTGGTCGGCGAGGCGGGGGTGAGGCTCTCCGGCGGCCAGCAGCAGAGGCTGTGCATCGCCCGCGCCCTGCTCAAGAACGCCCCGATACTGATCCTGGACGAGGCCACCTCCTCGCTGGACAGTGAATCGGAGCGCGAGGTGCAACGCGCCCTGGAGAATCTCATGCGAGGCCGCACCACGTTCGTCATCGCCCACCGACTGTCCACCATCAAGAATGCCGACCGCATAATCGTGCTCTCCGGCGGTCGCATCATAGAGCAGGGTCGCCACGAAGAGCTGCTGGCCAAGGACGGCGAGTACCGCCGCCTCTACGAGATACAGTTTTCAGAGCGGCTCAGGCCGGCGAAGGTCGTGGGGTTGGGGGGGTGATGGGGCGAGGCACACGCTATCCGCTGAAAGAGACACGAGTAGCTGACAGACCCTATAAGGTAGCCGGCCGGGTGGTCATTGTGCTGATTGAGGCGTAGGTTTCCGGACAGCAGGTGAGTGTGGTGAAGGATTTTTCTATTGATGGCCTTCAGAAATTGACGCATAAGCGTGAACAAGGACGTTGCGAAAGGCGATTATGCGGCGGGCATCGCTGATCCGAGACAATAGTTCGGGGTTGAAGCGACCCAGCTGATTCAGGGCTTCGCCGACGATCTCGAACTGGCGCTCCACGGCTGAACGGAGCAACGGATTATCTTGATAATCGCCGAAGGTCTTGCCAGCCGTGAACTGCCGCAAGAGTACGACAGCTTCGGCAATGTCGAAGAGGTACTTGTTCGGGTCACGCTGCCTCATAGAGCACCGTCCTGGTTTGCTCCACGCTGCGCCTGAAGTAAGGATTCCGGATGGGTTTCAGCTCGACGAGGTCCACCGGGCGCTTCAACAGACATTCCAGATCTTCCAGCAGCCCGAAGTACTGATCAGCGTGATCAATCGGGGATGCTGGCTGCAAAAACTCCACCAGAAAATCTATGTCACTCGTGGCCGGGTCAAACCGGTCACCTCCGGCTGATCCGAAGATGGCCAGGCGCTGCACGCGGTGCTTTGTGCACAGTGCCGCCAGGTGGCGCATGGTATCCGCTGAAAAAGGCATCATCAGTAGCTGATCGGCCCCATCTCGGATGCTTCTAATTACCTGA
>JAZDOA010000219.1:0-23447 GCA_043799175.1 Pseudomonadota bacterium
CGTTTGTCTTCGGCAGTAAATGCGCTGCGCGCCACCATCCACGGCGGCAGCAGACTCAGGGCCATTTGAAGAAGCTCGGTATCCCGCATCGGTGTGTCTCCCTCCGTTTCCTACCTGCGCTGATTATGCAGCCGGATCGCAGGTCGGAAACGGAGGGATGGTCTTCGGTCGAACATAGGGATTAACCTTATCAGACTCAAACCGCGGATCGCGTCCTTACCCACACCGAATAGCGAGGAGCCTTTTCTTTTGTATGTGGTGACGGAATCGCAGTCATGCAGGATTATTTTCGGCGCAAGCGCACCGCATTCTTTGTGGATCCGCCGTACACGGTGGGCGGAGTCAATGGCAAGCGTGCCGGAAAACGGCTTTATACACACCACGAAATCGACCACGAACGTCTTTTTTCGACAGCGGCACGAGTAGCCGGAGATATTCTCATGACTTATGATGATTCGCCTGATGTTCGAGACCTTGCCAGTCGCCATTCATTTGAAGTCAGGTCTGTCGCAATGAAGAATACCCATCATGCTAAGATGACTGAGCTGCTGATTTCTCGAAATCTTGAGTGGCTACATTAAGTAATTCCAACTCCTACCGTTCGAAATTATCTACTCGACGGCCTGCTTCGCTTTGTTGACAGCGTGTCATCGCAACGTGAAAGTGTCACCCCGAGTGTGCGGGAGGGGGGTGACAGAATCATATTGCAGCCACAATGGCGTGATTGATCTTGACACCCCAGCCTCCGGCTTGCTACAGTCCGCCCTCAAGTAGGAGGCCAAATATGAGAAATATCATGATGTTCTTGCTCGCCCTCGCCTCCTTTTCCGCTTTGGGCTGCGCCGCCCACCACACCGCGCCCGACCCGGCGGCCGAGACAGCGTCCACGGACCAGGCAGCCCCATCGCCCACCACCCCCGTGGCGGAAGGCGTGGACAAGACCAGCCCCACGGCCAGGCAGGAATGCGGCGGCCGCCCGGCTTGCCCCATGCACCACACCAACCGCTACTGGACCGAGGGGCCGGTGCCCGCCTCCCGCTTCATCCGCCCCAGCGCCAGCTACCCCGAAAAGGTCTTTCGCAAACTCGGACGGGGCGCGGCCAACGTGGTCACGGCTCCGCTGGAGGTGGCAAACCAGCCTCTCAACTATCTGGCGCGCACCCAGACCCCTGGACTCACGGCCAGCGCCACCGCGCTTGCCATGGGCCTGCCCGCGGGCGTGCTCTGGGCGGCCTACCGGGCCGTGGCGGGGGCCTTTGATCTGGCCACCTTCCTCATTCCGCCCTTCCAGCCCCTCATACAGCCGGAGTTTGTCTCCAACGAGCTGCAGCGGCCCGATGTCCTGCAACTGAAGAACCCCAACGCACCCGACGCCGCCGCCGCGCCCTGAGCGGCGGGCTGAAATGGCCAGTACTTTCACGTCTCCCTCCTCGCGAAAAACCTGACGCCGGGGCTCGAGGCCCCTTGCCGACAATTTGCGCCAACATGACAATTTTCGTCATGTTGGAGGCAAAGGAAACCACTCGGGGCATACCCTCCCCCGGCGTCAGGTCTGGTATATAGGTATAAGCGCCCGATAAGTCAAGCAATGTAACTCTGCCGTCCGCTGCGGAGGGGATTGGTATGCAGTTTGCAGCAGAGACATGCAACGACATTCAGAATCGGCGGCTGGGATTCCGATAAGGAATATAAGAACTCAACGCCGAGCGAAGGGACAAAGGATGACCATGTATGCTTAGCGGCGGGTAACTCCATCGGATTCGGCCGCCGGCGCCGCAGCAAGGAGGCACCACCATGGCAAAGCTGATAGCCAGCCCTCTCCGCCCCGAGATCTGTTCCACTTGCGTCGCCAGGCAGTACTGGGGTAGGCGCGACCTCTGCCCCGCATGTACCTTCGAGCTTCCCTGTCCACAGGCGACCCCAACCACTCAAGCCTCCCAGACTATCGAGGTACAGCGTCACCGGGAAGAACTCATCTGCTATGTCTGCGCCAAGAGAGAGTTCGAGGGTGCCTACGTCTGCCCCGACGGAGAGAAGTGCCTCCGCTACCCCGATGAACCGGAAACGCCGGACTTTCATATATGCGGTGGAGCCTGCGTGCAACGCTACAGCCCGAACGCCCCCATCGAGATACGCATAGATGAACTGACGCGGGCCGATGCCGTCGAATTCGTCTTTGATTCCCGCTACAATGGCCATCCCGCGCTGCGCGAGGTCAACGAGGGACTCGACGACACCCAGATTCACTTCCTGAAGGAAATGATAGCCCAGACCATGGACGCCTTTCTGGAGTTTTTCAACGAGGACACCAAGTTCATTCAGTGGCGGGTGGCCAAGACCGACGAGCTGCGGCGCAAGATGCGCGAGCGGCGCAAGCTCCACGCAGCCACCCCCGCCTGACAGGAGGACCGAGGCCCACGCTGTTCATGGCGCGTGAGAGGCCTCTCATAATCGCCGGTAAGCCCATTGCGGGCTAGGCCGGCGATTCCATTTTTCCGGCCTCCGCCGCTCACGCCCGCCCCCCCTCGCTTGACAAGTTCCGTATGGCTTAACACACTAAGGATAGAGACATTTGCGGTTTCGTGTGTCTGGAGGAGGATTGCGTGAACGACAAGTACCGCACGAGTAATACGGCGGACCTCGATGGGATCCAGGCCGTGGCCTCGGCGGCAAACCAATCGTTGGAACTGGAACAGGTGCTTCGGCTGTCGTTTGCCAAGGCCATGGAGGTGACCCGCGCGGCCGGCGGCGCGCTTTACATGCTGGATAAGCCCGGAAAAGCCCTGCAGCTTCGCGTGGCCCGGGGGGCAGGCTCGGAAAAAATGCCGCCACGTCTTCCCTTGGAGGGAGGGGGCCTGAATGCCAAGGCCCTGCGGAGGAAGCGTGCCCTTTGTGGCGACGACATCCTGGCGATCCCGCCCGCCCTGAACGAGCTGGTACTGGAGAACGGAAATTATGCCTGTGTCCCCCTGACGGTGAAGGGGCGGGCCGTGGGCACGCTCATGCTGCTCCGGCCGGCCGGGGATGAGTTCAGCCCGCGAGACCGCGGCTTCCTGGAGGGTATGGGGTTTCAGATAGGACTGGGCATAGGCAACGCCAACCTCTTCCAGTCCGTCCGGGAGATGACCCGCCACGAGGTGGAGTTGGAATCGGCCAACGAGCGCCTGAGGGCCATCGACGAAATGAAGAACGCCCTCCTCGCCAACGTATCGCACGAGCTGCGCACGCCCCTGGTGCCCATTGGGGGTTTCACCCGCATGGTCCACGACGGCAAGGTGGGAGAACTCTCGCCCACCCAGCGTGAGTTCCTGGGCATCGTCCTGCGCAACGTGGACCGCCTCGGCCAGATCGTCGAAAACCTGCTCAGCTTTTCCTCGCTGCAACCTGGCTCAGCCCGTCTCACCCTGGGCACCTTCCGAATCGGCACCCTCATCGACTCCGTGCTCCAGGAAATGGAGCCCCTGGCTTCCACGGCCAAGGTGCGGCTGGTCGCGGAGATCGCGAAGGAGGACATGACGGTGCGGGGAGACCCCGGCAAGATACGTCAGGTTATCGACCACCTGGTGGTCAATGCCATAAAGTTCAACCGCGCGGCCGGCCGGGTGGTGGTGCGGGCCGCGCGGGCCAACAACGAGGTTGAAATCCAGGTGGAGGATAACGGCCAGGGGATCGCCACGCATGATCTCCCCCATATTTTCGAGCGCTTTTACAAGGCGGACGCCTTCTCCAAGGGCACGGGAATCGGTCTGGCCCTGGTGAAGCAGATACTGCTGCTGCACGGCAAGGATATTTGGGCGGAATCGCACCTGGGGCAAGGAAGCCAGTTCAGCTTCCGGCTGTCCGCAGCCGAAAAAACCCCGTTTCGCGACACGGACCTCGCGAAGACGGTGCTCGTGGTAGACGATGAGCCGGACACCGTTGAGTTCGAACGCACCGTGCTGGAGCAGGAGGGCTTCCGGGTACTCGAGGCCGAGAACGGACCGGCGGCCATCGACGTACTGGACCGGGAGTCCGTTGGAGTCGTGCTGCTGGACCTGAAGATGCCCGGCATGGACGGCATCGAGGTGTGCCGCCGCATAAAGGAAGATCCACGCCTGCATGACGTCAACGTCCAGATCGTCACGGCGCGCTCCGATGAGCCCATGGTAAGACAGTCTTATCAGGCGGGGGCCGACGGCTATATATTGAAGCCCTTCGATACCGACAGCTTCGTGAACAAAGTCGCGGCGGCCTTCCGGGGTCGCACCCCAACCAACGGGCCGTGACCTCCCCCTCGAAAAATGCGGGGAGGCACCGGTTGCCCAGTGCCTCCCCGGCGGGTTAGAGGTGTATGAGGAGGAGGGGGATATCTCGTTGTAATGCTCCGCAGAAATGCAATAGTGATGCCAGGGCGCCTTTATGGGCAAGGCGCCTGTCCTTTCAATGACTTGGCTATCACCCCACCCGGCGCGCCCCACGGCCCTGGTGTCAAACCCGCACACGGTGGGCGCGAGCCGCGCCGGGCACACTCCGCCCTCCCCAAAAAGTGATTGACACAAAGCTGGCGCCCAGCTAGAAAAAGAGAGTTTAGTTGGGGGCAGTTGGCCGGCCGGTTGGTGGGCAGTTGGAACCAATTCTAATCTTTGCGGATAATGGCGGGCAGGTTTGGAACCTTTTCAGCGCCTGATCTATAAGCACGACGCAGTCTCCTTTCTGGAGACTCTGTTGCCGTTCCACGGGCCGCTCGATGAAGCGGGCAAGAGCCGGTTCGGCCTGATCGGCGCCAAAGAAGACCTGGCCAGACTGAACCTGTGCCCGGTCAGTCCGGGGCCTCCGCTTAAGGGCTTCCTCTTTCCGCAGACTGAGACCATCCTCAGCTACGGCCAGGTAAGCCCCGGGGGGGGCGGCTCAAAGGCGCCAAGTGGGCGGCGCTCCGTTTTCTTCGGGGTGCGGCCGTGCGATGGCCGGGCCTTTGACGCGCTCGACAGCCATTTCATCCAGTACGCGGCTGACGCCGCCTACACCCAGCGGCGGGAATCCTCGGTTCTGGTCGGCCTGGGCTGCAACCAGCCGGGGCCGAACTGCTTCTGCTCCAGCGTGAAGGGTGGGCCGTTCTCCACCGCGGGTCTCGATGCCCTTTGGTCCGACATCGGAGAGGCCTATCTCATCGAGGCCTTCACCGCTCGGGGCCGGGAGATGTTCGAGGGCGGGGCCATGCTCAAGGAGGCCGCCGCCTCGGACCTCAAGAAGAAGGAAGAGGCCGAGAAGGCAGCCCTGGGGCTTTTTGAGCGCCGGGTGGAGACGGACGGCATCAAGGAACAGCTGGAAGAGGACAACGACGACGGTCTTTGGAACGAGCTGGCCAGGAAGTGCATCGGCTGCGGCATCTGTGCCTACCTTTGCCCGACGTGTTACTGCTTTCTCGCCTATAACGACGAGGTCCGTGGCCAGGGCCGCCGCGTGCGCACCTGGACCTCGTGCCAATTCCCCAAGTTCATCTTTCAGCCCACGGGCAAGAATCTCCGGCCCACCAAGGCGAGCCGCATAAAGCGCAGGGTGTGGGACAAGTTCAAGGAATTTCCCGACCGCTTCGGCAAGCTGGCCTGTATGGGCTGTGGCAGGTGCACCGATAACTGCCCTGTGGATATCGACCTCGTCGAGATCATAAGCACCCTCCAGCGGCATCATGATTCGGCGGCGGGAGGGGGCGAACAACAATCCGCAAGGACTCAGGCAGGCGAGCCGACATGCCCGTTACGCTGATCCAGCCGAACCAGGTTTTCTATTGCTTCTCCGACTGTGGGGTCTGCGAGGGGTTATGCCCAGTAGCCGGGCATGATGCCGGTTTTTCGCCGCGGCGCATCGTCATGCGCAGCGTAATGGGTGCCATTGCCCCCCTGATCGAGGGCCCCGAAATCTGGCGCTGTCTGAGCTGCGGCAGCTGCTCTTACCATTGTCCCGCCAAGGTGGACTTTCTGGGCCTCATACGCGAGCTGCGCGCCAAGGCGCTCGCGGCCAGGGGCGGAGAGAAGGCGGCCTCGGCCGCCCAGGGGGGTGACAGTGCGGCGGCCTGAGACCGGAGTGCTCGTTCTGGGTGGTGGCATCGCCGGCATGCAGGCCGCGATTGACCTGGGCAACATGGGCTTTCGGGTATACCTGCTCGAGCGCAGCCCCAGTATCGGGGGGCGCATGGCCCAGCTCGACAAGACCTTCCCCACCAACGACTGTGCCATCTGCATATTGGCCCCCAAGATGCGAGAGTGTTTTGACCACCCCCAGGTCACCACGCTCACCTACGCCGAGATGGTGGGCCTGTCGGGCCAGATGGGGGAATTCAAGGCTTTGGTACGCCTCAAACCCCGCTATGTAGATCTCGACAAGTGTACCGGCTGCGGGGAGTGCCTGGCGAAGTGCCCGGTGAAGGTTCCCAACGACTTCAACATGGGCCTCGACAAGCGCAAGGCCATATATATGCCCTTCATGCAGGCTGTGCCCAAGAAAATGACCATAGACGCCGCCAGGTGCATGCAACTGACCAGGGGCAAGTGCGGCAATTGCAAGAAGGTCTGCCAGGCGGGCGCGATAGATTACGACCAGAAGGAGCGGACGACCGAGCTGAATGTTGCCGCCGTGGTGCTCTCCACCGGCTTCGACGTCTACGACGTGTCCGCCCTCTCGCAATACGGCTACGGGCGCATCAAGAACGTCATCACCGCCATGGAGTTCGAGCGGCTCATCTGTGCCTCCGGCCCCACTCACGGCCACCTGACGCGCCCCTCCGACCATGCCATCCCCGAGTCCGTGGCCTTCATTCAGTGCGCGGGTTCGCGCAACCTAAAACACAAGCCCTACTGTTCCTCGGTGTGCTGCATGCATGCCACCAAAGAGGCCATCCTGGCCAGTGAGCACTACCCCGACCTCAAACCCTATATCTTCCACATGGACATGCGGGCGGTGGGTAAGGGCTTCTACAAGTATGTGGAGCGGGCCAAGACCGACTACCGGGTGACCTACATCCGCTCGCGTCCCGGCGAGATCCGCGAAGACGCCCAGGGCAACCCCGTGCTCTGGTACGAGGACACCGCCACCGGCGAGGTGAAGAACCTCACCGTGGGGCTGGTGGTCCTCGCACAGGCCCTCCTGCCTTCACGGGGCAATCAGGAGATTAGCGACATAGTCGGCGTGCCACTGGACGAATACGGCTTCTTCAAGAGAGCCGACAAGCTGCTCCGGCCGGTCGATACCGTGCGGGAGGGGGTGTTTGCCTGCGGCTTCTGCCAGAGCCCCCAAGACATCCCCGACAGCGTCACCCAGGCCTCCGGGACCGCGGCCAGAGTCGCCGAGGTGCTCGGAGAGCATGTCGGAAAGAAGAAGGTAGGCACGGCATGGTAGATCAGGCGCGCATCGGGGTCTTCGTCTGCCATTGCGGCAACAACATCGGCGGGGTGGTCAATGTGCCCCAGGTTGTGGACTACTGCCGGTCCCTGCCCGGCGTGGTCTATAGCGAAGGGAACCTTTACACCTGTTCCGAAGACGGCCTGGGCAAGATCGCCGCGGCCATCGCCAGGTACGGCCTCAACCGGGTGGTGGTGGCCAGTTGCACCCCACGGACCCACGAGGGGCTGTTCAAGGCCTGCTGCCAGAAAGCGGGGGTCAACAAGTACCTGTTTGAGTTCGTGAACCTCAGGGAACACTGCTCCTGGGTACACATGAAGGAGCCCGCGGCCGCCACCCGCAAGGCCCAGGTACTGGTACGCATGGGCGTGGCCAAGGCGGGGCTGCTCGAACCCCAGCAAGAGGTCGGCTACGAGGTCAGGCCGGTATGCCTGGTGGTGGGGGGTGGGGTGGCCGGCATGACCGCCGCCCTCAGCCTGGCCCGGCAGGGTTTTAAGGTACACCTGGTCGAGAAAGAGCCGCAGCTTGGCGGCAAGCTGCGCTTTTTGCACCGGCTCTTCCCCACGGGGCAGCATGCCTCCGAGGTTCTGGACTCCCTGGCCGCCCAGGTATACCAGTCCCCCAACATCGTTTTGCATCTGGGCTGCGAGCTGGCCGGGCTGCACGGCTACATCGGCACCTTTAAAGCCAATCTGCGCACCCCTGACTGGGACAAGGCCCTCGATGTCGGCACCATCATCATCGCCACCGGGGCCAGCGAGCTGAAGGCCGACGGCCTCTATCAATATGGCGAGCTTCCGGGAATCGTCACCCAGTTAGAGCTGGAGCGCCGGCTCAAGGAGTCGCGCGCCGGTCTGGGCAACGTGGCCATGGTGCTTTGTGCCGGCGCCAGAGACAAGACAAGGCAGTACTGCTCGCGCCTGTGCTGCATGAACGCGGTCAAGAACGCGACGCTCATCAAAGAGGCCAACCCGAGCCGCAACGTCTACGTGCTCTATCGCGACCTCATGACCTATGGCACCGATGCCGAGGAGCTGCTTGCCCACTCCAGGAAGGTTGGGGTGCGCTATGTGCGCTACGACCCTCGGCGGCCACCGGAACCCGTGGGAGAGGCCAGGCTGACCGCGGTCAGGGTGCACAGTGACGGGCTGGGCCACGAAGTCTCGCTGCCGGTAGACACCCTGGTGCTCGTCACCCCGCTGGTGGCCAACGCCGAAAACCCCGAGCTGGCCAAGCATCTCAAGGTTCCCTTGATCGAAGAGCAATTCTTTCTCGAGGCCCACGTCAAGCTGCGTCCGGTGGAGTTCGCCACTGATGGCATCTACATCTGCGGCTCGGCCAAGTGGCCCTGTGATGTCCCGGAGTCGGTCTCTCAGGCGCTGGCCGCGGCCGCCAAGGCCTCCGCGGCCATGGGGGGCGCCGAGCGCCCGGTGGAAGCGGTCACCGCCTTCGTCAACGAGTCTTTGTGCCGGGGCTGCGGAGTGTGCGTGCCTCTCTGCCCCTATTCGGCCATAGAGCTGCGGTCCGGGGGCAAGGGGGTGCTCGTCTCGCACGTCAACGAAGTGGTCTGCAAGGGCTGCGGGGTCTGCGGAGTAGCCTGCCCCAGCCGGGCCATTACCAACCGCCACTTCACGGGTGACCAGATCGGGGCGATGATAGACGCCGCCCTGGCCGGTTTTACCGCAGGCTGTTGAAAAACGCCCATCTGCGGCGTTGCGCTCATCCCGAGTCGGTGCGACGTACTTTTAGGTACGCCTTCCGCCCCAGGATTTCGCGCGTCTACCATCTGGGCATTTTTGAACAGCCTGCATCAAGAGGTTTTCTTCAACAGCCTGTTAGAGGAGTAACCATTACATGCGGCCCGCCGAAGAGCTGTCCTTCGAGCCAAATATCATAGCTTTCTGTTGTAATTGGTGCTCCTACGCCGGTGCGGACCTGGCTGGCGTGGGCCGCTACCAGTACCCGCCCAATATCAAGATCATCCGCCTCATGTGCTCGGGCCGCCTCGATCCGGCCTACGTTCTGCAGGCCCTCAAGGGTGGGGCGGACGGGGTGCTGGTCACGGGCTGCCATCTGGGAGACTGCCATTACATAAATGGCAACGACAAGACCAAGCGCCGCATCGAGGCCACTTTCCCCCTGCTGGAGATTTTGGGCATCAACCCGGCCCGCCTCATGCTGCACTGGGTTTCGGCATCGGAAGGCCAGCGGTTTGCCCAGGTGGTGACTGAGTTCACCGAGCGGGTGCGTGCCCTGGGGAAGAATCCACTCCGGGTAGAGGTGTCGAAGGTGCGCCGGGCGGGCAGTTGCGCCCACGAAGCACTCATGACTTCCATCGGCGAGGCCATGAGCTCCGATACCCTGGTGCAGAACCGGCTGGGCTGGGTCACCCCCGACCTGCAAACGGCCAAGTCGGGCGAGCTTCTCTACTTCACGGGGTGTCTTCCCTACTTCAGCTTCCTTTTCAAGGACATCGGGGTGGAAAGCCCCTTCGAGCGGCTAGGAGAGCGGGCCGGTCGCGGCGCCGTTTCCACCCTGAAGCTGCTGAACGCCGCCGGTCTCACCCCGGTGGTCATGAACGAAGAGCGCTGCTGTGGCCACGACTATCTCTGGAACGGCGACACCGCCCTCTTCGAGCGGCTGGCCAGGTTCAACATCGCGGCCATAAAGAAGCGGGGGGTGAAGCGCATAGTCTCATCCTGCCCCGAGTGTGTCCGCACCCTCAGCATGGACTATCCTCAGATCGAGCGCCTCGATGTCGAGGTGCTGCACACCTCGCAGTTGCTCTCGCGGCTTGCCGCCGAGGGCCGCCTGCAATTCAAGGCGCTGCCGGAGCGCACCGTCACCTTTCAGGATCCCTGCCGTCTGGGCCGTCACCTGGGGGTCTTTGACGAACCCCGCGCCCTGCTCGGCGGCCTGCCCGGTGTCACCCTGAAAGACATGGTGGACTCCCGCGGTGAGTCTACCTGCTGCGGAGGCCCCAACGGCTGGATCAACTGCGGCGGGATCTCCCGCCAGATCCAGATAGCCCGCCTTGCCGAGGCGCAGGCCACGGGCGCGGGCACTCTCGTGACCGCCTGCCCCAAGTGTCAGATACACCTCGGTTGCGGCCAACTGGGTTCTCTGCCTGAAGGCGTTCCCGCTCCGAGCCTGGAAATTACCGACCTGTCCACCATACTGGCCGAGGCCCTGGCCGACTGACCCAACCCAGCCACGGTCTCATGCCTGGATTTTGCCTCCCCCGTCTTGCCTGCGTTGCCAACGAAGACCAGCCGGTGGCCCTGCCCCCCCTCACGCCCGTTGACCCTCGCTTCCGGCCCGCTTACCCTAAGAAAAGGGAGGTAACAGCGTATGATGCCGAAGGTCGAGAGCTGTACCGTAAACAGCTGCTTCTACTGGCGCGACGGCCGCTGCTGCGCCGAGGCCATAAACGTGGGGGCCGATCATCCCAACTGCGATACCTTCAAGGCCGGAAGCGGCCATATCGACCGCTGCGGCCTGGGCGGCGTGGGGGCCTGCAAGGTCGAGAACTGCCGCCACAACAACCAGTTGCTCTGCAACGCCCCAAAAGTCAGCGTGGGAATGCACTACGAGCACGCCGACTGCGAAACCTTTGTGCCGCGTTAGTACCCGCACCAACATGAGAAGCAGCGAAAGGCTGAGGGAGAAGGGCCGTGTGGTAGTGCTTGCCATAGTCGCCGCCCTGTGTCTGGCAGCGGCGGACGCCAATAAAGGTTGGACGATGGAAGTAATGAGCAAGGATTTTGAGCCTGCCGGAGTGATCCCCTCCCAGTTCACCTGTCAGGGTGAGGGGGTCTCGCCATCTCTGGCTTGGAACGATCCCCCCTCGGACACCCAGAGCTTTGCCATCACCGTGCTGGATCCGGACGTGCCGCACCGGGATTTCTTCGTGCACTGGATAAGCTATGATATTCCCGCCTCGGTACGGGAGATTCCTCAAGGGGGGCCTCTGCCGCACGGGGCCAAGGAACTGCGCAACGACTTCGACCAGCGTGGCTGGAGCGGTCCGTGTCCCACCATGGGGCCGCACGACCACCACTATGTCTTCACCGTGTACGCCCTGAATGTTCCCAGCCTCGGGGAGCTGAAGCGGGAAAACTGGCTGGAGGCGATCAGGGCACACACCCTGGGGAGCGCGCGCCTCGAAGGGCACTATAGCATGCACTGAGCCGCGGGCGAGGCAACCCGGAGGACCACGGCCCGTTCCACGGCAGGGTGGCGCGGGCCTTTCGTTTCTTTTGCGGGCGGGGGGGGGCGCGGCTTGCCACTTGAGCCCGTGCGCCCCCAAAAAACCCTATGCCGGCTTCAGGGGCTCGCCAGCGGAAGGTGGGTTCGAAACCAACGCACCGTCTCCTCCGACACTATGTCGAAGGTTCCCGGCGCCTCAAACAGATGCCCGCCACCTTCGATGACCAACAGGCGGTGGGGGCAGGTCATGATGGCCGCGAGGCGCCGGATGGCGGCGTGGAGGGGCGAGGCTTCCCCGCCCTGAATGAGCAGGGTGGGCGCCGTGATGCGGCTGGCCTCGGCTTCCATGCCCTCGCTTCGCGGCTCCCGCAGCACCAGGGCCGCCAAGCGTGGCTCCCGCGAGGCCACGCGTAAGGCCGCCAGACCTCCGCTGCTGGAGCCGGCCAGACCGAGGCATGTGAGACCGAAGTGGGTGGCCAGATGATCCACGGCGGCCGAGAGGTCCGCCACCTGCTGCCCCAGGGTACTCTGTATTTCACTTCCCCCGCTCTCACCGTGGCCAGTGAAATCAATGCGGAAGGCCGCAATGCCCGCCTCGGCCAGTGCTCCGGCTATGATCCTGTTACGGGGGCTGGCCTTACCGCTGCCCCAGCCGTGGGAGAAGATCACGGCGGGTACCTGCGGTTTCCTTTGCGCGGGCCAGTCGATCTCACCCACCAGGGGTATAGCGCCCGCCGCGCTCGTAAACTCCACACGCTCCGTTCGACTGAACATCAGGTCCTCCTCTGGAGTGTGGCGGTCACTTCCGCGTCGCTGACTTGAGTGAAGCGGTGGTAATACTGCCCGACGGACATGAAGTCCGGCGCGACATGGAGGCATACCACCTCGCCCGCCAGGTCCTCCAACTCCGAGATGGTCTCGGGGGGGCCGACCGGGACGGCGCAGATCAACCGCCGGGGGGCGCGCTCCCCGAGGCTTAGCAAGGCCAGCTTCATGGTTGCGCCCGTGGCCACCCCGTCATCCACCACGATGACTATCCTCCCGGCGGGGTCGGCGGGCGGCAGGCCGAGGGCACGGCGTCGCTCCCGAAGTAGCGCCAGTTGGTAGTCACGCTCCCGCTCGAGGTATGCCTCGCTGATGTTCAAAAAAACACTCACGGCGCGCGGGTTCAGGTACATCCTGCCGTCCTCGCCTATGGCCCCGATGGCCAGCTCCGGCTGTTGGGGGGCACGGAGCTTATGGCTGAGGATAACGTCAAGCTCCCCTTCCAGCTCGTCGGCCAGAACGGCCCCCATGGGCACGGCGCCTCGGGGGATGGCCAAGATCAGTGGGTTCTGCCCGCGGTAGTGGGCAAGGCGGGCGGCCAGGCGGCGGGCGGCGTCATCCCGGTCGGTGAACATCATGGTCCTCTCCTCGGTGCGCTGTTGGGCGAAGCTCCTATAACATCAGTATAGGCCATGGGACATCCCAAATAGAGGGCGGCCCATGACTAAAGCCCAGTCGCCAACGGCGGCGGGCAGCCGGCGCCCTTTCGGGCGGTCTGGCTGTCGCCAGGGTTCATGGGCGCCGGAGTTTGGCTGGTGGCCCTGCCACCCTGGCGGAAAACCAGCTTCGTGGCGAATCGGCTGGCCGAATTGGCTGGCGTTGAGGTCGCCCGTGGTATTATTCTCCGACAGACCCTTCAGGAGGGGGAAGCCATGCCACGTCGCGGTGTCTTTTGGGGCCTCGGGAATGTCGCCTGTATTCTCAGCCTGTTCCTCTTCCTGCTGGGCGCGGCCCCCGGCACCGGCGGCCAGATAGATTTTCCCAAGACAATCGGCAAGCTTACCCTGCAGCGCGTCGTTACCCGCCAGCAGGCCCAAAACCAGCTCAACTCCATTCATGACGAGAAGATCCCCGTGGCCGGCGCGGCCATAGGCTATTACCAGGGAGAGGGAATCCCCCAGGTCGTGGCGTGGTGGTCTCGCGCCTCCAATGAGTCCGAGGCAGGCGATCAGCTCGACAGGATGGTAGCCAAGATCCGGCGGGGAGGCTCCTTCCCGTATACCGACTACCAGGCATTGGAACGCAAAGGGATCAGCGTGCATTCCTTCCTGGGACGAGGTCTGATGCACTACACCTATCGGCGGGGAGAGTACGTCTACTGGATAGAGGCCCCGGCCGACATCATCGGCGGCGTATTTGATGAGGTAATGAAGTGAGGCTCGGGCCGGCAGGGCCACCGGATCGGACCGGCGCGCAATCGCGATTCAGAAGCTATTATGCGGCTGAAACGAGCCTTTCCGCACCCCATCAGAAGGGCGGCGGCTCGCCCCCGGTTGGTTTGACCATCTCTTCGAAGGAAGTGAAGCGGTCCAGGAAGGTTAGTTCCACCTTGCCCAGGGGGCCGTTGCGCTGTTTGCCGATGATTACCTCGGCCGTGTTCTGGGCCGGGGATTCTGGGTTGTAGACCTTGTCGCGGTAGACGAACATTATGACGTCCGCATCCTGCTCTATGGCCCCCGATTCACGTAAATCCGCCAGTTGAGGGCGCTTGTTGGGGCGCTCTTCCACCTTGCGGTTGAGCTGGGAGAGGGCCACCACGGGCACCTTCAGCTCCTTGGCCAACCCTTTCAGGGAGCGCGAGATTTCCGAAATTTCCTGCTCCCGGCTGTCGGTGCGGCCCGAACCCCGCATCAGTTGCAGGTAATCCACCACGATGAGGTCACACTTCTTCTCGGACTTGAGCCGCCGGGACTTGGCCCGCATTTCCATGACACTCAGGGCGGCCGTGTCGTCAATGTAGATCTGGGCCTTGGAGAGCGCGTCGGCCGCGTCGGTGAGCCTACCCCACTCGTGAGGGCTCAGGAAGCCGGAGCGGAGCTTGTCGCTTTCCACCTTCGACTGGCTGGCGAGGAGCCTGAGACCGAGTTGTTCACTGCTCATTTCCAGGCTGAAGAAGGCCACGGGGGCATCAAGCTCCAGGGCGGCGTTCCTGGCCAGGTTCAGGGCAAAGGCGGTCTTGCCCATGCTGGGGCGGCCGGCGATTATGATAAGGTCGGAGCGCTGCAGGCCGGAGGTGAGGTTATCCAGGCCACGGTAGCCGGTGGAGATGCCGGTGACCGCACCCTTGTTCTCGTAGCGGGACTGAACGGTGGCGATGCCCTCTTCCACCACCTTCTTGAGGGTGACGAAGGCGCCATGGATAGTCCGTTCGGCGATGGCGAATATGCCGGACTCCGCGGCATCGAGCACGTTCTCCACCGGCTCGGAGGCCTCGTAGGCCTGGGCGGAGACCTGCGCGGCCGTACAAATGAGCTCGCGCAGCAGCGCCTTGTCGCGGATTATGCGGGCGTGATAGACAAGACCGGCCATGGTGGGCACGGCGTCGCAAAGCCGGGCCAGATATGCCGAGCCGCCCGCCTGCTCCATCTCGCCGCGCTGGTGCAGGGTATCAGAGACGCTGACCAGATCCACCGGGATGTGCCGGTCGAAGAGGTCGAGCATGGCGGCGAAGATAAGCCCGTGGTCGGTGCGATAGAAGTCTTGCGGCCGGATTACGTCGGCAACCTGGGCCATGGCCTCGGGGCCGATCAGGCAGGCACCCAGCACCGATTGCTCAGCCTCGATGCTTTGCGGCGGCACCCGGTCGAAGACCTTGGGGGTTGCTTGGGGCGCCGCCCGCCCGCCGCGCGGCTTTACGGCCATATGTTACGCTTCCTTTTCATTTCAATCCACGCCCCCATACGGGGGGCGACAGCGGCGGGCGCTACGCTTCCTTTTCGACAATCACCTTGAGGTCGGCGAGAACCCCACCGGTAAGCTTCACCACGACGGTATGCTCGCCCACTTCCTTGATCGGCTGGGGTACGGTGATCCTCTTGCGATCAATCTCGACACCCTGGGCGACCAGCCAACCAGCTATGTCGGTGGTGGTAACGGAGCCGAAGAGGCGGCCTTCATCACCTGCCTTCTGCCTCAGGGTGCAGGTCAGGCTGGCTATCTTCTGGGCGGTCTGCTCCGCCTTTTCCTGTTCCCGCTGGGCCCTGGCCGCGATGATGTCTTTCTGTCGGCTCAAGGAGTCAATATTGCTTCTCGTGGCCTCCAGCGCCTTGCCCGTGGGCAGCAGGAAATTGCGCGCGTAACCGCGGGCTACCTCAACGACCTCGCCGGGGGATCCGAGCGACGCCACGCGTTCCTTCAGAATTATCTTCATGATCAAGCCTCCTCGACGGCGGCGCGCTTGAGCCGCCTGAAGTCGATCCAGAGATCGAACAGCCCGGCCGCCACCACCGCCAGGCTCAAGTACAGGTAGAAGATCAAGGCGGCGTAGGTGACAAACCGCAGAGGGCGGGGCAGCCGCGTCTTGCCAAGATAGAAGGCGGCGATGGCCAGCCCTTGAACGAAATAAATAACGGCGGCCACGGCGAGCACATTCATACCCACCAGGCGGGCCGTGGCATCAGGAATGAGGCTCAAGGCGCCAGCGGCGATCGGCAGCCATATGAGAGGCTCCGGGGCGCGCCAGCAGCGGAAGTCAGGCCATTCAGCCAGGTCCTCGTCCAAGCTCTTGCCCAAGCGCTTGCTCATGACCACCGCCAGCTTGCGCAGGAGGACTATGTTCAGCCAGAGCACGGAGCCTACCGACAACAGCAGCATCGAGGGCAGCAGGAGCGACAGGCCCGCCAGCGCGTCATTCAACCCGGAGTCGGGTCCATAGCCCAGGGAGACGAGGTTGGCGCTAAGATCCGCCATGGCCTGCCGTTGATACCCCTGGACCAGGCCGAAGAGAGACTGCCCACCAAAAAAAGCCGCATGAACCAACAGAAAACCGACCGCGGCCGCAACCGCGGCCAGCAAGGCCAGGGTGAGGCTCAGGCCGGGACCCGCCTTGCGGCGAGCCAGCTCCCCCAGGACGACCCCGGCGGCGCCCAGCTCCAGAAAAGACATCATGGCCGCGCCACCCCATTCGGCGCCGCCCGGCAAGGCCACGACCAACGTACCCGCGAGCACCACGGCCACCCCGGCCCGCCTCTGCCGCCAGTAGCAGAAGGCGATCGGCAGCGGCGTGACAAGACTCAGGGTTCCCGCAAGCGGGAGCACCGCGGAGAAGAACAACGCCAGCGCCGCGGCCAGGCAAGCCACAAAAAGCGGCATAGCCCTACCTTCTACCATTCCCACCCGAGGTTCCACCGGCATTACCCCGGCGCGCCTAGTACTCTAGTTGCGTAAGTCATTAACCTGGCTTCAAAACCGTTCGCCCTGAGGTATCGAAGGGCGAACCACTGATGTTTGTGCTTCTATACATCAGCACGAACGGAAGCACCCAAGACCGGCGTTAGGAATTACTGCAACCAAGTACTAACGGCTATGAGTCGTCGTGAAGGGTAGCAAGGCCAGGATGCGCGCCCGCCTTATGGCCACGGTCAGCTCCCGCTGATGCTTGGCGCAATTTCCCGAAATGCGCCGCGGAATGACCTTGCCCCGCTCCGTGGTGAAGAACTTGAGGTTCCGAGCGTCCTTGTAGTCTATTATTATGGTGCTGTCCGCGCAGAAACGACAGACTTTGCGGCGCTGGAAGTATCTTTTACGCTTACGCGGGTAGTACATGACCTTCTCCTAAGACTCCTCGCCTTGCTTGTCGGGTTCGGTTGCGGGTGGCTCCGCTGACGACGCGGCGGCCTGCTGGGCAGCCTGGGCCTCGGCGGCCTGCTGGGCGGCCTGAGCCTCGACGGCCCGCTGGGCGGCCTGGGCCTCGGCAGCTTCGCGAGCCGCAGCCTCGGCGACTTCGCGGGCCTCGGCCTCGGCGGCCTGGACCTCGGCCTCCTTACGCAGTTGCTCGCGTATGGCTGCCGGATCGGCGGATTCCGCCACCTTCACGGTGAGGAACTTCAAGCAGCGTTCATCGATCCGCAGGTTGCGTTCCAGCTCCTGCACGGTCTTAGGCTCGCCGCAATAGTCCAACAAGGCGTAGTGCCCGCGGGAATGCTTCTTCACGGGATAGGCCAGCGGGCGCTGGCCCCAGTCGTCGAGCCGGAGGGTCTCGCCGGCGTTGCCCGCCACCAATGACTGGTAGCGCTCCAGCGCCTGGCTGACCTGATCACCGCTCATCTCGGGGTTCAAAAGGAAGACGGTCTCGTAGCGTCTCATGCGCTCTCCTTTCGGGCTTAAATGGCCCCCACCGCTCTTGGCGGGAGCAAGGAGCAAACGGGGAAAAGCGCTATTGTACAGTTGTGGGACCGTCTGTCAAGACTTCTCAGCTGCAAGGAACCTGTCAAGCAGCGCGTACCCCTCGTTCGTCTTGGGCCCCTGAGCGGCTTGCCGTTCCGAGAACGCCTTCGCGCCGCTGGCGGCCACTCCCTCGCCCCAGATGACGTAGGGTACGGGTTCCGAGGAGTGGGTCTTGGTGGAGAGCGGAGTGAAGTGGTCGGTAAGGGCCATGAGCCTGGCGCCCGCCGGCAGCCGGCCTGACACCGGCCCCACCACCAGCCGGTCAAAATTCTCTATGGCCCGCAGTTTGTCGGCCAAAGAGCCTGAATGGGAGGCCTCGTCGGGCGCCTCGACGTGCAGATAGATCAGCTTGCCTGGGCCGAGCGCCCCTAGCGCGGCGTCGACCTTGCCGGCATGGTTGGTATCCAGCCAGCCGGTCATGCCGGGCACCACCAGCGGTTCGAGGCCCACGTAGCGGCCGATGCCCCGCAGGAGATCCACCGCCGATACCACCGCCCCAGTCAGCCCAAAACGCTCGGCCAGAGTGGGCATGGCCGGCTTAAAACCCTGGCCCCACAGCCAGATGGAGTTGGCCGGGCGCAGGCCGCGCTGGCGGCGGTCGTGGTTCACGGGGTGGTCGGCGAGAATCTTTCCGGCCCGCTCCATGAGTTCCAGCAGGACCATGAAATTGATCTTCTCCAGATAAGGCGCCACCTTGCGCCCCGTTATGTCGTGGGGCGGGGTGGTGGCCACTTCGCCAAAACCCCCCTTCCAGACCAGCAGATGGCGGTAGCTCACCCCGGCGTAAAAGGTGAACTCGGTGTCGTTGAGCCCCTCGCCGAGAGACTGCACGATGCGCGCGGCCTCCTCGGTGGTGATGTGGCCGGCGGAGTAGTCTTCCATGGTCCGGTCCGGCGGCTCCCCGGACAGCGAGACCAGGTTGCAGCGGAAGGCGACTTCATCTGGCGCCAGGGCCACGCCCATGGCCGCGGCCTCGAGCGGGGCGCGGCCGGTGAGGTATCGGCGCGGGTCGTAGCCCAATATGGCCATGTTGGCCACGTCGGAACCCGGCGCCATGCCCTCGGGGACGGTCTGAACCAGACCCAACTCGCCTTCGCGGGCCAGACGGTCAAGGTTGGGGGTGGCGGCGGCCTCCAGGGGGGTCTTGCCGCCAAGCTCGGCCAGGGGGTAATCCCCCATGCCGTCGCCCAGCAGAATTATGTAGGCCGAAGTAGTCATGAATCATCCGGGTGCAAGTCTTCCGCACTCAATTGCCACGCCGTTCGCCCTGAGGTGTCGAAGGGCGAAAACGGAACGATTTCGAAGCCTTGACTGTTTACCGTTCGTGCTTCGATACCTCACCACGAACGGATGCAGCCCGAGGAAGCGTTACGCCGATTTGCGCCGGCGACCACATCCTACGCTTATTGCAGGCTTTCTATCCTCACCCTCACCACCGGGGCGGTTATCAGCCCAAGAAGCCCCTCAATGCCCTCGAGTGCCCGGCGCATGTCGGCCTCTTTGGCCTCGTGAGTAAGCATGACCACGGGCACGGAGCCATTCTCCTTGCGGCCCTTCTGCACGCAGGAGGCGATGCTGATGCCGTGCTCGGCCAGCACCCCGGCCAGCCCGGAGAGCACGCCCGGCCGGTCGAGTGCCGAAAAGCGCACGTAGTGCTGACAGCAGACCTCGCCGATGGGGCGCAAAGGCAGGGTACGCAGGGCCGCGGGCTGGTGGGCCAGCAAGGGCACCCGACAGCCGGAGCCGGTGAGCATGTTGCGGGCTATGTCGATTATGTCCGCCACCACCGCGCTGCCCGCCGGCAGCATGCCCGCCCCCAGGCCGTAGAGCATGGTGGGACCCGCGGCGTCCGCGACGATCTCGACGGCGTTGAAGGCACCGGAGACGTTGGCCAGGAGGTGACTGGCCGGAATCATGGCGGGGTGTACCCTGGCCTCTATGGAATCATGATTGCGGCGGGAGATGGCCAGCAGCTTGATGCGGTAGCCGAACTCCTTGGCGAAGCCGATGTCCAGCGGCTCCAGCCGGGAAATACCCTCGGTGTAAATATCCTGAAGATTGATTGCATTGCCGTAGCAGAGCGCGGTGAGGATGGCAAGCTTGTGCGCCGTGTCTATCCCTTCCACATCAAACGTGGGGTCAGCCTCGGCAAAACCCTTCTCCTGGGCCTCCTTGAGTGCCCTGTCGTATGGGGCGCCCTCGTCGGTCATCTTGGAGAGGATGTAGTTGGCCGTACCGTTCATGATGCCGACGGTATAGCTTATTTCGTTGCCCGCCAGGCCCTCGCGGACGGCTTTGATGATCGGTATGGCCCCGCACACGCTGGCCTCAAAACCCAGCTCCCGGCCCATGCGGTCCGCCAGGGCGAAGAGGGCGTTGCCATCGTGGGCCAGGAGGGCCTTGTTGGCCGTCACCACGTGCTTGCGGGCCTCGAGTGCCCGGACAATGAACGTCCGCGCCGGCTCCAGGCCCCCCACCAGCTCGACAACGATGTCTATCTCGGGGTCGTGGAGGATGTCGGCGACGTCCGTGGTCATCAGGCCGCGATCTACTTGGTAGCGGCGGGGGGCGTCGAGGTGCTTCTCGGCCACCCGCGCCAGCAGCAGCTCCGCCCCTACCCGGTCGGCAATCAGCCGGCGGTGCTCCGTAAGGATTTGCGCCACCCCGCTGCCCACCGTTCCCAGACCGATGAGACCTACCTTTATGCTCTTCAAGACCCCGTTTCCCCTTCCCGCGAGCTTATCTGGACACTATCCGCAGCGAAGTCGCCGGGCGGGTACCGCCCTCCTCCACCGGCCCCGTCTGCAGCAGGCGCTTGATTCCCCTTATGGCCTGGCGGGTGCGCATGGGGTTCTCGATAAGGGCGAAACGAACGTGCTCGTCGCCGTATTCGCCAAAACCCAGGCCGGGGGATACCGCCACCTTGGCCTCGCGTATCAGGAGCTTGCAGAACTCCACCGAACCCAGGTGTCGGAATTTTTCGGGGATCATACCCCAGACGAACATGGTGGCCTTGGGCTTCTCTATGGGCCAGCCGGCCGCCGTAAGCCCCTCGCAAAGCACGTCGCGGCGCTGGCGGTATACCTCCACTATTTCGGAAACGCACTCCTGCGGGCCGTTCAGGGCATGGACGGCCGCGATCTGAATGGGCTGGAACATGCCGTAATCCAGGTAGCTCTTGATCCGGGTGAGGGCGTGGACCATGCGCTCGTTGCCCACCACGAAGCCGCAGCGCCAGCCGGGCATGTTGTAGCTCTTGGACAGGGAGAAGACTTCCACCCCGACGTCTTTGGCCCCCTCGGCCTGGAGAAAGCTTGGTGCCCGGTAGCCGTCGAAGACCAGGTCGGCATAGGCCAGGTCGTGAATGACCAGGATGTCGTGCTCCTTGGCAAAATCCGCTATGCGCTGAAAGAAGTCGAGATCCACTACCTCGGTGGTGGGGTTGTGGGGAAAGCTGATGATGATGAGCTTGGGTCGCGGCCAGGTATCGCGGACCGCGGCCTGCAGGTCGGTGAAGAAGTCCCGGCCGGCCAGCAGGGGGATGTGGCGCACCTCGCCCCCGGCGATGATTACGGAGTAAGGGTGAATGGGATAGGTCGGGCTGGGGACGCAGGCGACGTCTCCCGGACCCAGAACGGCCAACACCAGGTGAGAGATTCCCTCTTTGGCCCCGATGGTGGCAATGGCCTCGCGCTCGGGGTCGAGGTCTACATTGTAGCGCCGCCCGTACCAGTCACAGATGGCCTTGCGCAGCCCGGTAATGCCCCTGGAGGCACTATAGCGGTGGTTGGTCCCCTTGCTGGCCGCTTCCACTAGTTTGGCGACGATGTGGGGGGGCGTCCCCTGGTCGGGGTTGCCCATGCCCAGATCGACAATGTCCTCGCCCTGGTGGCGGGCGTTCATCTTCAGTTCGTTCAAGGCCGCGAAGACATATGGCGGCAGGCGTTTGATCCTGGCGAATTCTTGCACTTTTTCAGCACCCCCCTTGGCATCTCGAAGGCACGCGAGGCAGCCTGCTGGAGCGCCAGAGGCGGGCGTCTCTCGGCAGACCGCCGGAGTCACATAGGGGTGAGCATAGCTCCAGTCTGGGGAGAAAGTCAAAGGAAAGCTTAGGCTTGAACAGCCGGAGGCACCGGCCGTGGGCCGATGGAGCCAGTGCCTATTCGTCCCGGTGGCAGAAGGTACACCCCCCGGTATCGGACCAAATGGCCGTTGCGGGGTTCGGTTGGGGTTTGTCCTTCCCCGTCTTTTCGTCCTTTTCGTAGTACGGCCAGCGCAGCATGGAGCGGTAGGGCGAGCCGTGGGCGCGGTGGCAGGTGAGGCACATGACCACGTCACCGCCGTCACCCAGCTTTATGGTGTCGCTGGGGGCCGTGAAGGCGTCTCTGGCCCACTGGCGGGCCACCGGCACCAGGGGGTTATAGGCGGCGCCGTTCAGGACCGTGAACTCACCTTCGTTCGGAATTTCCACGTGAGCGGGATGCCTGGTCCAGCAGGAGGGAGTGCCGCTCTTTTGGGTATCACACAGGTTCCCTGTGCCCCCTACGTCCCCCCCGTGGCAACCGCCGCAGAAGTTGCTGATAGCCCCGGTATAGGCCGCATACATGGGATCTTTTTGAAACGTAGGGTCATAGACGAACCCGCTACCAACGCCTTTGTATTCGTTGTGGCCCTTTGTGGGATCCTGTTCCCACTTGAGATCCTCATATCCGGCGATCCAGTCGGCCGAGCATGGTTTAAGCATACTCCCCCCTGATAAATCCCTGTAGTGGGTCAACAGGAACCGATAGGGATGATCCGCACGGTCGGTGTGGTGGTAACAATTGTGACAGGATGTACAGCCGGAGTTGCTACTCTGGAGCACATCATGGCAGTAGAAGCCGCACCCGTTTTTATTACTGGACTTTCCCGGCGTCGGATCTTTCGAATAAATGCCGATACCGCAGGGATTGTGCCCGTGAGAGGCGGCCGCGACCCGCTCCTCGGCGGTAGCCCACTGAGCCACCCAGTAGAAATTGCCCCCGGCCAGGGCGTTGGAGGAACTGCCAGGTTTGTTGTAGTCCGGCTCGGTCGTGGCGTTGAATACTATCGGCACATCCTGGCCGCCGAGTTTCTTGATGGTGTCACCATTGTCGACATTGGTATGGCAGGAGAGGCAGGTGGTCACGAGCAGGAACTTAGGAGAATTTCGGCTGTAATCTTTCGAATACCACCAGAACAGCTCGTCGGCCTCCCGCATCTTACCTGAAGTCTCGCCGTCATCCGCCGCCAGGCCAACCTGGCTGTTGTGCATGGTATGGCAGTTGTTGCACTGGGTGGAGGTCACCCTGGCGGCAGCGGGGCCGCATAAACCCAGCAAGATCATGAGGCAGACTACGACGGCAGGCAGGCACCTGGACGGTTGCGGCATCTGGCAGAACCCCCCTCCCCCTGACCTTACAAACTGATCATTATTATGGCCGACTTAGAACAGTTGTCAAGACTTTAATGACCACGCCCTTCCGCCGGCGGCCCGCTAAGGAACCTCTGAATAAGTTCCAAGGTCCTCGAACCGTTCGTCCTGAGGTATCGAAGGACGAGCATTAAGTGACTGGGATCATTGAATCATTCTTTGTTCGTGCTTCTATACATCAGCACGAACGGGGATAGCTATA
>JAZDOA010000220.1:0-3661 GCA_043799175.1 Pseudomonadota bacterium
GGTGATCCGGATCTTCCACGACAGGTTGATACAGGGAGGCTACCTGTTCATCGGCCACGCGGAGAGCCTGGCCAGAATCGAGCATAACCTGCGCTACGTAATGCCTGGTTTGTACTCAAGAGAGGACGGTGCCAACTGGCAGGGCTTACGTCCCCTTAAAAGGGCCGCGGTGCGAGGCTCATGAATCAGACCGCCAGGGGAGGCGTCGATCCGTTGCGGATGATTGTCGGAATGGCTGACATGGGAACGGGCAGAGTAGGCGATGAGCTCGTAACCTATTCCCTCGGCTCATGCATCGCCGTCGCGGCAGTGGATTTGGCCACTGGCGTGGGAGGGTTGCTTCACTTCATGTTGCCCGAGAGCAGGCTCGACCGGGCGAAGGCGGTCAGCAGACCGTGCATGTTCGCCGACACCGGCATATCCAAGCTCTTGAACGAGTGCGAGCGCCTGGGGGCCATGCGGCGGCGACTGGTCATCAAGCTGGCCGGAGGGGCCCAGGTGCTGGACAAGTGTAATTTCTTCAACGTCGGGGAGCGCAACTATCAGGCGGCCAAGAACCTGCTCCAGGCCCAGGGCCTGGTCATAGACGGCGAGGACGTGGGGGGTTCCGACGTCCGCACCGTGGAGATGCAGGTCTCCACCGGGCGCGTGGCCATAAAGCTCTTCGGCAACAGAGCGAGGCTGTTATGAGCGTCGTGGAGCAAGTACTCTCCGAGGTCAGGAAGCTGCCGCCCATGCCCCGGGTCATCCAGCGCCTCTATGGCCTGCTGCGGGATCCCGCCGTCTCCGCGCGCAAGCTGGTGGAGACCGTCCAGCTTGATCAGGTGCTGACGGCCAATGTCCTGAGGGTGTGCAACACCGCCTATTTCGGCAACCGCAGGCAGGTGACCTCCCTCAACCAAGCCCTGACCATGCTGGGCAACAATCGCTTCATGGACATCGTCATCTCCCAGGGCAGCGCCGCGTATTACACCAAGGCGAGCGAGGGCTACGAGCTGGCGTGCGGCCAGTTGTGGCGGCATTCGGTGGCGGCGGCCCTTGCCTCGCAGATCCTCTCCCAGCGCCTGTTCGGCCGCACCGATGCCCAGCTATACACCGGCGCCCTGTTGCACGACATCGGCAAGGTCGTGCTGAGCGCGTTCGTGGCCAAGAGTTACGCCAGCATCGAGAACCTGGTCCACAACAGCGGCTACACCTTCGAAGAGGCCGAAAAGGAGGTTGTGGGCATCGACCATGCCGAGCTGGGAGGCCGCATCTGCGAGATGTGGGAGTTCCCGCCCCAGCTCGTCTCGGCCATCGGCGGGCACCACCACCCCGAGAACGCTCTGGGCGACAACATGCTCGCCGTGGTCTGCCTCAGCGACCTCATCTGCCTGCTCATGGGCCTGGGCGTGGGCGCGGACGGTCTGGCCTACCATGGCGGCGATGCCGTGGCGGCAAGGCTGGGGCTTTCGGAAGGCGATATTCAGAAGGTCATGATTGATCTGGCCGAGGAGATGAGCAAGGCCGACGCCACGCTCGGCGCCTGCGAGGCACGGGGGCGGGCGTGACCGGCCCTTGGATGGTAATAATTGGACAATAACTGGAGGAAGGCTGCTACATGAATCCTATTCGTGTGCTTGTGGTGGATGATTCGGCGGTAGTGAGAAGGATACTCACCGAGAAGCTGGCCTCCGAGCCGGGCATCGAGGTGGTGGGCGCGGCCCCGGATCCTTACGTCGCCCGCGACAAGATACTGGAGCTCAAGCCCGATGTCCTCACCCTGGATATCGAAATGCCCCGCATGGATGGTCTCAGCTTCCTGCGCCAGCTCATGAAGCACTATCCGCTGCCCGTGATCGTGGTGAGCTCCCTCACCGTCCAAGGAAGTAAGCAGGCGCTCGAGGCCATAGAGATCGGCGCGGTGGACGTGGTCAGCAAGCCTGGAGGTCCTTACACCGTGAAGGACGTGGAGCGGGAGATAGTCGAAAAGGTCAAGATTGCGGCCAAGGCCAAGATCCGGTCCAGAGGCGCCGCGCCCGCCGCTGCGGCCAGTGTCCAACGCCTCCAGGGGATTTGCCGAAGGCAGGTGGTGGTTGTCGGGGCTTCCACCGGCGGCACCGAGGCCCTGCGGCTCATGCTTCAACCCCTGCCGCCTCAGATCCCTCCGGTGGTGGTGGTGCAGCACATGCCGACCGGGTTTACCTCGGCCTTCGCCAAACGCCTGAACGACATCTGTCAGCTCGAGGTGAAGGAGGCATGCGATGGCGAGCCGCTCCGGCCCGGAATGGTCGTGATCGCCCCGGGGGACTTCCACACCTTGCTGCGCCGAAATGGGAAGACCTTCGAGGTGATGCTCAGGAAAGGGCCCAAGGTCTACCACCAGCGGCCCTCGGTGGATGTCCTCTTCCGGTCGGCCGCGGAGGTGGTCGGGGCAGGCGGGGTGGGCGTGATCTTGACCGGCATGGGCAAGGACGGCGCGGAGGGTCTTATGAAGATGCACGATGCCGGCGCTCTCACCCTGGCCCAGGATGAGGCCTCGTGTGTCGTGTTTGGCATGCCCCATGAGGCTATCAAAATGGGGGCGGTGAACAAGGTGCTCCCCATAGGGCGCATGGCCGAGGGAGTGATCGATGCCGTGGCAAACTGATTGTGGAGGAAGAAGCCAAGTGGTCATTAGCGATTTGGTCGAGCAGTTTGTCAAGGGTACGGTGAGAGTGATGGAGACCATGGCCCGGATGACGCCCGCCGTGGACACACCCTACGATAAGCGGCCGGGTTCTCCCAGCGGCGACGTCACGGGAGTGGTCGGTTTCATGGGCGGCAAGCACGCGGGCTCGGTGGCTGTCACGTTCTCGGCACCGTGTATAAAGGCGGCCCTGTCGAACATGCTGGGCGAAGAGGTAACGGAACTCGGTCCGGAGCTGCTTGATGCCGTGGGAGAGCTTACCAACATGATCAGCGGGGCGGTGCGGGTGGAGATTTCCAACTCCATGGGTCTGGAGCTGGAGGCCGGCATCCCCACCGTGATCTGCGGGCAGGGACATATAGTTTCTCACGCCGCCAATACCTCCGTGCTGGTCATCCCCTTCACCACGGAACACGGGGCATTCTGCATCGAGGCCTGCTTCAAAGAGGCCAAACCGAGACGGGAGTGATACCGAGATGGGCGGTGGCAAGAAAATCCTGGTTGTCGACGACTTTTCCACCATGAGGCGGATCGTCATCAACATTCTCCATCGGCTCGGTTACCAGGACATCACTGAAGCGGAGAACGGGGCCGACGCACTGAAGAAACTGAAGGCCGGCGGCTTCGAACTGGTCATTTCAGACTGGAACATGCCTACCATGACCGGCATCGATCTGCTGCAGGCCGTGCGGGCCGATGAGCAGTTGAAGCACACCCCGTTTCTTATGGTTACCGCGGAAGGCCGCAAGGAGAATATTGTGGCCGCGGTCAAGGCGGGGGCCAGCAACTACGTGGTTAAACCCTTCAATCAGGCCACGCTGGAGGAAAAGATCAACTCCATCTTCAAGTGATCGCTAAGGAACCTCTGAATAAGTTCCAAGGTCCTCGAACCGTTCGTCCTGAGGTATCGAAGGACGAGCATTAAGTGACTGGGATCATTGAATCATTCTTTGTTCGTGCTTCTATACATCAGCACGAACGGGGATAGCTATA
>JAZDOA010000016.1:0-23754 GCA_043799175.1 Pseudomonadota bacterium
GGATTACAGATCGCACGGATGAATGAACCGCCTGCCATGGAAATCCTTTCATCGTTCCGGTGGCCGGGAGCGAATCGCCCAGGTACAAAGGTTGCCCACGCGGGTTGTCTGTTAAATCACGTCCAGGTGCCACGCCGTTGCCGCCGCAGCCGCCTAAACCCAACACTTCTAACGGAGCCGCCAAGGTCATGGACATCTCAGTATTTGTGGACGGGGCCAATTTTTTTTACATGCAAAAAGACCAGCTTCATTGGTGGATCGACCCCAAGAAGCTCCTGACTTGGCTTCAGCACAAAGGGAACATTGTAGATGCCTTTTATTATATAGGGGTTGATGTTGCCCCGGAGGCCAGACATGACGCCTATCTGAAGGCTTTGACTTATATGGGGTATTCATTGGTAACCAAAAACCTCAAGACAGTCCTTCAGCCCAATGGCACTGAAAAGAAAAAGGCGAATCTGGATATAGAGATCGTTCTGGATATGTTCAACACCATAGATTTGTACAACATGGCCGTATTAGTAAGTGGTGACGGTGACTTTGAAAGGCCTCTGCAACTGCTGAGAGCCCGCGGGAAGAATTTTCTAATAATGTCCACCGCGGGGTTCGTAGCCAAGGAACTGCGAGAGGTGGCGGGTATGAGGTTCATAGACTTTCAAGATATTCGGGCCGAAGTGGAGAAGTCCTAGTGCTGGCTGGCGCAAGTCAGCGCGCAAGAATCGGGCGCTGATGAAGCATTATCGCAAGGAACTCTGGTTCAGGGTTGAAGGCCGTCGGGCCTTCATCAACATCACCCCCCAGGTGCGGGAAGCGGTCTCCGCCAGTGGCATTCAGGAAGGGTTGTGCCTGGTCAATGCCATGCACATCACGGCCTCGGTATTCATCAACGACGATGAAGCCGGCCTCCACCACGATTACGAAAACTGGCTGGAATCACTGGCTCCGCACGCCCCGGTCGAGTACTATCGCCACAATCTGAGCGGCGAGGACAATGGCGATGCCCACCTGAAGCGCCAGATCATGGGCCGAGAGGTGGTAGTGGCGGTTACCGGCGGCCGGCTGGACTTCGGGCCTTGGGAGCAGATCTTCTATGGAGAGTTCGACGGCGGCCGCCGCAAACGGGTGCTCGTGAAGCTGATCGGGGAATGAATTTATCCTTGACTCCCATGAAGCTTTTCGCTACCATGTCGGAGATATGGTTAGACGAATTTTCGACCATGCAAACGGCATAAGTATAGTGAGCGCGGCCTGGCGGGCCTCCTTGTGGCTGGCGGCAGTCATGCTCCTGGCGGGCAGCGCCCGCGCGGCCGAGACCAAGCCGGCGGCGAAGAACGAGCTCAGGGCCACATACATTGGCAGTATGGAACTTGACGAAGAGGCCAGCCCAATTTTCTACCCCTTCGGGGTCTTCGTCGATCGCACCCGCGATGAAGTCTATGTACTAGACAGCAAAAGCCGTATCACCATATACAACTCCAACCTCATTCCCGTGGCCACCATCGGCAGGGGTTCGGGCGTTGTCTGTCCGGCGTCAGTCGCCGTGGATGAAGCGGGCAACGTCTATGTCGCGCAAAGCCCCGGCAGAGGTGTCAACAACGGGCGCATCACCATTCTGGATGCCTGCCTGAGGCCCTCGAGGCAAGTATTCTTTTCCGGCTTTCCCAAGGCGGAGAGCTTCTCACCCCAGCGTATCGCGGTCATGAAAGACGGCCGGATCGTTGTTACGGGGTCGGGAGTCCGCGGCGCGGTGGTCATGGAGCCGAACGGCAAGCAATGGCTCCTGGACCCTACGGCTAATTACTCCGAAGAGGCGCCGAACTACAGCGACGTCTCGGTGGACGATTACGGGAATCTGTACCTGATCAGCGAAGAGCTGGGGTGCATCTATGTATTCAACCCGCAACTTCAGGAAATCCGTCACTTCGGCATGAAGGGTGGCAGCGCGGGCAAGCTCAGCCGGCCCCAGGGAATAGCGCCCGACGTAAGACGAGGCCTCTTCTATGTAATTGATTACATGCGCCATTCGCTGTCGGTCTTTGGGGCCGACGGGAAGTATGTCGCCGAGTTTGGCGGCCTGGGTCTCGGTCCGGGCTGGTTCCAGTTTCCCAAGGATTGCGACGTCGACAGCACGGGCCGGGTGTACGTGGCGGATACCTTTAACCATAGAGTTCAGGGGCTTGACATGGCCATGGTGCCGGTGGTCGCGCAGCTCGTCGTGAAGCCTGGCAAGGGTTCCTTCAAGGGGCTGCCTCACATCGACTCCCAGCCCAAACAGCCGCAAGAAGACCAGGTTGAAGCTCCGAGCGCGCCGGCGGAACCGACGTCGTCTATCCCTCAGGCAGGGGATCTGCCCGAGATCCAGGAGACTTCGCTCCCGACGCCCCCAGCCGCCACGCCCAGCGCGCCGGCGGAACCGACGCCGTCCATCCCTCAGGCCGGGGAGTTGCCCGAGGTCCAGGAGACCCCGCTTCCGACGCCCCCGACCGCCACGCCCAGCGCCCCGGCTGAACCACGGAGCGAGAGACCTGAAGGGCGCCCCCGGTTGATGTCTCCCGTGAAACCCTCACCCGTGGAACCCAGTGCCCCCATAAGCTCGGGGTCTTCAGAGCCGCCAGTCTCCCCGTCTCCCATACCGCCGGAGGCTTCTCCCTCGGACCCTGTCATCGCACCACCCCCACTCACGGAGTAGGACCGGGCATTCCCTGGCGAGGCCACGGCGTCCGAGAGAAGCCGAATCAGGCAGGCGTCACTTGTTGGTATGGCAGACGCGGCATCCCTGATTGACCGCCAGGTCCGTCTGGCTCCAGCGCAGCATGCTGGGGTATGGCGAACCGTGGGCGCGATGGCAGGTAAGGCAGAGGACGACCGCCGTGTTCCTGCTTGGCGCCGAGGGATCAAGGAAGCCTACCGGCACCTCCGGATTGTAGGCCCCTACGCAATCATAACGCCTGAATTCACCCGTCGTGGGCAACAGTATTTCAGTGGGGTGCCGTACCCACCCTTGCCCCCCTGCCTGGTGGGTGCCGAACAGGGTATGACAGCCGCAACATATGTGATCCACGCAAGCAGGGTCGCTGATGCTCAACGAGCCCTTGTAGTAGTTGTGGCTGGTGGCCGTGCAATCGTGCTCCCAAGTAGGATCCTCGATGCCCTCGCAGCCCGCCGGAGGCAGCCCTGGTCCTGGGGCGTGCCCGGACAAGAAACGATAGCAGCCGTTTTCCTCGGCGGCTGGTACCCCCGTGACGGGGTCGGGGGCATGATGGCGAACATTCATGTGGCAGCCCATGCAGCCGTTGACCAGGCCCTCTGGGTCCTGGGGATCATCCATCGCCAGGCTGACGTGGCAGGAGCAGCCCTTGGTGCTGGGATCCATGTCCGTGCCCGGCGGGCAGGCCAGCCGGCTGTCGGGGGTTGATACCCCCAGCACGTTGTGCCCGCATGCGTCATGGTCGCCGCCTCTGCCGACCCAATAGAAGTTGCCTGCCGCCAGAGGTCTGTCGGGTGGAGAGCCGTTGCACACGATGGGAACCTGGCAGGCACCCACCCAGCCTATGGTCTCGGAGCCCGATGAGCTGTGGCAGCCGAGGCAACTGCCCACGGTGGGAATATCCAACTCGCCGGGCAGAGGGAGTTTTGCCGTAGCGCCATCCAGGCGCTTTGTCACGGTGTGGCAGTTGGCGCACTGTCCGCTCACCCTGGCGCAGAGCGGTGCGGCTGCCGTGAGGCTCAACAGCCAGACGGCCGCCAAGGCCAACAGTCTGCGGCGGCAGATCGCCCCTCGCCCGAAAGTGAGGGGCCTTTGCCAGGACGGATGCGGCTGACATGTTTCACGACGCCGGAGGACGATCGGCTTTTCGAGGGTTTCAATAAGGGTTGCAGCGCCTGAGCCTGAGTCCACCACGAAGAAGCGAGGACTTCTGTTCTTCATAGCTCTCCGAGGGTGCCGCACTGAGATTCCTGAGCCGCGTGCCGCAGTTTTTGGACCGAATCAAATGGATCTCACGGTAAGCCCTGCTATCCTCGGAAGAGCAAGGAACAGGCCACGGCCTGGCGGCGGATGCCGTCGCGCCCGAGAGGGGGTGTGGCAAGGGACCATTGGCCTCGCGCTTCAGGGCAATGGCTTGGAGCGGTTGAAGAAGCCGTTGGAGGCGTTACTGGGGAAACGTGGATTTGTAGTGGAGAGGCCGCAACCCGCCGGCAGGGAATGACCGCGGTACGGCGGCCTGTTTTGCCGGGATGGGAAGATTTGGTTCGGCGGGGCGGCAGGGCCGCCAGCCAGTTTCCGGCGGGTGGCAAGGGCCACCAGCCAATCTCCGGCGCCCGTGGTCCCTCTGTGGCTACCGGAATGCCGCCGAGGGCGCCGGGGGCTGTCGGCGTTGCCGACAGGGCGTGTGTTGCAGGCCGCCGTCTCTCTCCGGCTGAAACACACCTCCGAGGTGCCCGAGGGCGGAGTCTGCCTGGTGCGGCTCGCACCCGCTCTCCCGGAAGAACGAAAAGAACTTTTAATATAATATCATGGAACGAGGGGCGAGGATGGTATTTCTTCGGCCATTTGTGACCCAGCCTGGTCTCACCGGTGGGCAAGTTCTGGTGTCGGCACGGGGCGCGGCGCGCGGCACCCCGTGCCAGAACCGATAAGGCTATTCAGTCAGCTTCAAGGAAGGCTCTCAATACCTTGTAGGTCATGTAAAGATCGGCCTTGCTGGCTACTTCAAAGGGCGAGTGCATGGACAGCACGGGGGTGCCCATGTCGATTATCTCCATGCCGTAGACCGCCAGGTCCTTGGCCACCGTGCCGCCCCCGCCCTCGTCAACCTTGCCTAGTTCACCTGTTTGCCAGATCGTCCCGGCGGCGTTGAGCGTGCGGCGAAGCCACCCCAGAAACTCCGCGCTGGCGTCCGAGGCGCCGTACTTGCCTCGGCTGCCGGTGTACTTGCTGATGCACGGGCCGTAGCCCAGCCGGGCCACGTTGCGCTCCTCATAGACTTCTTTCCAGTGAGGGTCCATGGCCCCGGCGACGTCCGCGCTGATGCACCTGGACTTGCCAAGCAGCCGGTAGACGTCCGCTGGGCCGGTGGCCAAGCCATTGTCGGCCAGCAGCGCCAGAACCACGGTCTCCAGAAAACGGCTCTTGGCTCCGGTGGCCCCGTCCGAGCCGATCTCTTCCTTGTCGAGGAAGAAGCCGGCCGCCCAGAGCCGAGGGTCGGTATCCGCCAGCAATGCCTCGAGGGCGGCATAGGCGCAGGCGCGGTCGTCCTGGCCGTAGGCCCCGACCAGGCTCCGGTCCAGGCCCACGTCGCGCGCCGGTTCCGCGGGGACGGCCTCGAGTTCGGCGGAAAGAAAGTCTTCCTCTATCAGTCCGTAGCGCTCATGAAGCAAATGGAGCAGGCCCAGCTTGACCCGCTCTCTGGCCTCTTCACTGCCCAGCGGGAGACTGCCGGCCAGGATATTGAGCTTCTCGCCTTCGATGGCCTCGGAGAGCTTCTTGTCTGCCTGGACCTTATAGGCAAGATGAGGCAGCAGATCGCAAATGGTGAACACGGGGTCGTCAGGGCTGCTGCCAATGCTAATGTTAAGCCGCTCGCCGCCCTCCCGAATAATGGTGCCGTGTATGGCCAGAGGGCGGCTGACCCACTGGTACTTCTTTATGCCGCCATAATAGTGGGTATCCAGATAGGCCATCTGGGCCGCCTCGAAAACCGGCTTCTGCTTGAGGTCAAGCCGAGGGCAGTCTATATGGGAGGCGATCAGCCGAAAACCCTCGGACAGAGGCCCGCGGCCGCGCCGCACCAGAGCGATGCTCTTGTGCTGGTTGACGAAAATATAGCCCGCGCCTCGTTCCTCGAGGGCGCCGAAGCCCAGCTTGCGGGCCGCTCCGTCGATAAAGGTCACGGCCTCTCGCTCGGTCCTGGCCTCATCGAGAAAGTGCTTGTAGCGTTCGCCATAGGCCAGGGTGTTTCGGCGTTCATTCTCGTCCAGAGCGTCCCAAACCAGACGTTCTTTATAAACGAAGCGTTTCCTTAACTCTTCCGTGCTTTCTTTGTCCCATGCCTGGTCGGCCACGCTACCCTCCCGTGCGGCGCCATATTTGGTCTTTTCGGCTGAAAGTACCCCCGAGGTACCCGAGGGCGGAGTCTGCCTGGCGCGGCTCGCGCCCGGCTATTGGCCGGAGAGGGCCTGAATCCTTTCTTGGGCGATCTTCATCTGGGCGGCCTCTTCGGCGGGGGCGGCATATTTCACATACGCCTGGTAAGCATCTACCGCCTCGCCGGCCCGCCCGGTCTTGTCGCAGGCCTGTCCCTTGGCCCAAAACACTCTGGGGTCTTGGGGGATGAGATCCAGGGCGGCGTTGAAGTCATCTATTGCATCGCCATACCGGTACTTGCTGGCAAAGTGACAGCCTCTGCTGAGCAGGGCCTCGCCGAAGGTAAGGTTGGCGTTCAGCGCCTCCCCGCAAGCCATTTCGAAGCCGGAGCGGTCGGAGTCTATCTTTTTGATGTCCGGCATGATGCTGAGAGCGAGTCCGTAGTCTCGGATCGCCTCCTGGTAGCGGCCGGTCCTGGCCTGGGCGAAGCCGCGATTGTAGAAGATTTCGGCCGCCTTGGGCTTCAGTTGCGCGGCCTTGGTGTACTCGGCCACGGCGTCTTTATAACGTTGCAGAAAGGTAAGAGCCACCCCCAGGTTGTAATAGGCTTCGGCCAGGTTGGGGTTGAGCTTCAGTGCCCGGTTATAATCCGTGAGGGCCGGTGCATATGCGCCGCTCTTGGCATAGGCCACGCCGCGACAGTAGTAGCTGTATTCCCAGACCGGATCCAACTCCAGTGCCTTGGAATAATCGGCGATGGCCTCGTTGTAGTGCCCCAGGCGATCATGGGCCATTCCGCGCTCATAGTAGGCGGTGGCGAATTTGGGGTCTATTCCCACGGCCCTGCCGCTGTCGGCCAGGGCCTTTTCGTAGTCGCCCTTATCGAAATAGACCACGCCCCGGCGACAGAATGCCTGGGAGAATTCCGGGTCGAGGTCGATGGCCTTGGAATACTGGGTGAGAGCCAAGTCTAGTTTGCCCTTGGCGTAGTAGGCCTCACCAGAGTGAAAATAGGCATCGGGCACCACCGTGTCCAGCTCGATGGCTTTCTGATATTCGGCCAGGGCACGGTCGTAATCAGCCTGGCAGGCGAAGATATGTCCGCGGTTAATGTAGGCCATATAAACGTCGGGCGCCAGCGAGATGACCCGGTCGAAGTCGGCCATGGCCTGTTCATACTTGCGAAGAATGGCATAGGCCGTGCCCCGGAAGAAGTAGGCCGCAGGTTCCAGGGGCGAAAGCTTCAACGCTTCGCTATAGGCAACAATGGCTTCTTCGTATTTGCCAGCCGTGGTGAGAGTGTTGCCGCGTCTTATACATGAACCGGCGGTTTGCGGGCCGGGGTCTCGAGGGCGCTTCGGGGAGGCGGCCTGGAGGCTTGCGGGTATGAGAAAACATAGCAAGAGAGCCGCGAAGGCCACTCCGCGTAAGGGCATCTCTCCCCTCCGATTCGATACCAGCGCGGAGGATCAGGCACCTGAAGCCGGCCGAACTGGTCTCTCCCCACTAAAGAAAGCAAGAATTGAGCCGGCCGGCCTTATCCTTGACTCCGCGTGCCCCCGACGGTATATGTAGAGCTTTTAGGCGTCAGCTGGGGGGCCTGAGGTTCGCGGATGGATTATGATGTCATAATTGGGTTGGAAGTGCACGCCCAACTACTAACTTCCAGCAAGATATTCTGTCGCTGCTCCACGGAGTTTGGAGCCGGCCCCAACAGTCATACCTGTCCGATCTGCGAGGGGCTGCCGGGGGTGCTGCCGGTACTGAACCGCAAGGTGGTGGAGTACGCCACCAAGATGGCCCTGGCCACCAACTGCCGCCTGGCCGCCCGTAGCCGGTTCGCCCGGAAGAACTACTTCTATCCGGACCTTCCCAAGGCATATCAAATCAGCCAATACGAACTGCCACTGGCCGAGGGTGGCTCGGTGGAAGTAGACCTCGACCATACCCGCAGGACGATAGGCATCACTCGCATCCATCTGGAGGAAGACGCGGGCAAGCTCGTTCACCCCGAGGGGGGGAGCGTCTCCCTGGTGGATTTCAACCGCTGCGGGGTGCCCCTGATAGAAATCGTCTCCGAGCCCGACATGCGCTCTCCGGAGGAGGCCTCGGCCTACCTCAAGACCTTGCGTGATATTCTCGTCTACCTCGAGGTCTGCGACGGGAACATGGAAGAGGGCAGTTTCCGTTGTGACGCCAACGTCTCGCTCCGGCCCCGGGGGCAAGAGAAATTTGGCACCAGAGCGGAGATCAAAAACATGAACAGCTTCCGCAACGTGCAGAGGGCGCTGGAGTACGAGATCAAACGGCAGCGGGAGTTGCTCGAATCCGGTGGCACCGTCGTCCAGGAGACCCGCCTCTGGGACGCCGACAAGGGCATCACCCTCTCCATGCGGAGCAAGGAAGAGGCTCACGACTATCGTTACTTTCCGGAGCCCGACCTCGTCCCCTTGGTGCTGGACCCAGCCTGGGTGGAGGATCTGCGCCGGTCGCTGCCCGAGCTGCCCATGGCCAGGAAGGCCCATCTGGTGTCAGACTACGGGTTGCCCGAGTATGACGCGGGGGTGCTGACCGCCTCCAGGCCGCTGGCCGATTACTTCGAGGAGGCGGTGGCCGATTGCCCGGAAGACGCCAAGGCCCTCAGTAACTGGATCATGTCCGAGATGCTGCGGGAACTCAAGGCGGAGGCCGACCTGGACAAGGCCGTGCTCCGGGCCAAGGTCCGGCCCGCACAGCTTGCCGGGTTGCTGCGGCTGGTGCGCGAGGGCAAGATATCCGGCAAGATCGCCAAGGGTGTTTTCGCCGACATGTGGCGCACCGGCAAGGACGCCGGGACTATTGTCGGCGAGCAAGGCCTTGTCCAGGTCTCCGATGAAGGCGCGGTGGCGGCAGCCATAGAGGCCGTGCTGGCCGAGCACTCCGGCGAGGTCGAGGCCTACCGCGCGGGCAAGACCAGGCTCTTCGGCTTCTTTGTGGGAGAAACCATGAAGAAGACGCGGGGCCAGGCCAACCCCAAGACGGTCAACGAGCTGCTGCGCAGCATGTTGGAAGGCGGAAAAAAACCGGAATGAAGGAACTGAGCCAGCCCAAGGCCCCGTCCGCGGCATCCTCGTCTGGGGCGCCGGCCCCGGATGTACCCACCATTGAATGGCGAGACGGCACGGTGGTCATGATCGACCAGCGCAAGCTGCCCTGGCGCGAGGAGTACATTACCTGCAATACGGCGCGCCGCGTGGCCGAGGCCATCCGCAAGATGATCATCAGGGGCGCCCCGGCCATAGGCGTGGCCGCCGCCATGGGCCTGGCGGTGGGGGCCAGAGAAATCGGGGAGGTGGAGCATGCCGTGTTCCGCTCCCGCTTTAACCGAGCGTGCGGCCTAATGCGCCGGGCCCGTCCCACGGCCGTCAATCTGGGCTGGGCCGTGGACCGCATGGAGCGCCTCCTGCGAGACAACTACCACCTGAGCGTGGCCGAGATCATCCGTCTCATGGAGGAAGAGGCCAAGCAGGTGCTGGCCGAGGACATTGCGGCCAACCGGCGCCTGGGCGCCCACGGCCAGGAACTCATTCCTGACGGAGCGCGGATCCTCACCCATTGCAACGCCGGGGCCCTGGCCACCGGAGGCTATGGCACGGCGCTCGGTGTCATTCGCGCCGCCGCCGAGGCAGGCAAGCGGATACAGGTGTTGGCCGACGAAACCCGCCCCTGGCTTCAGGGCAGCAGGCTGACGGCCTGGGAGCTGCGCCGCCTGAATATTCCCGTTCACCTCATCTGCGACAACATGGCCGGATACATGTTCCGCAAAGGAGAGGTCGACGCCGTTATCGTGGGGGCGGACCGAATCGCGGCCAACGGCGATACCGCCAACAAGATCGGCACCTACACCGTGGCCGTGCTGGCCAAGACCGCCGGGGTGCCTTTCTACGTGGCGGCCCCACTCTCCACGGTCGATTTCTCCATCCGCTCCGGAGAGGACATACCCATCGAGGAGCGCGACCCCCGCGAGGTAACCCACATCAATGGCAAGCGGGTGGCCCCCGAAGGCGTGGATGCCTTCTGTCCGGTATTCGATGTCACCCCCCACCAACTGGTTACGGCCATCATCACCGAGAAGGGGGTGGCCTATAAACCTCTTGGGGAAGGACTGAACGCCCTCCACGCCCTATAAGATTCGTCAGGAGCCTGGTTCATGGTTGATGCCAGATATATTTGGTTCGATGGTAAACTGCTCCCCTGGGGAGAGGCCAACGTACACGTGCTGGCCCACAGCCTGCACTACGGCCTGGGGGTCTTCGAGGGAATCCGCTGCTACCGCTGCCAGGACGGCCGCTCGGCCATCTTCCGGCTGCCGGAGCATATCCGCCGCCTCCGGGACAGCGCCCACGTGGCCCAGATGCCGCTGCCCTTCAGCCAGGAGGAGATGGAGCGGGCCTGCCTCGATACCCTGCGGGCCAACGGGCAGGTCGAGGCCTACCTGAGGCCCTTGGCCTTCATCGGCGCGGGCAAGCTGGGCATTCACCCCCAAGACAACCCCATTCACGTGGCGGTGGCCACCTGGGTCTGGGGTGCCTACCTGGGCGAGGAAGGGCTGCGGCGGGGCATCAGGGCCAAAGTCTCCAGCTTCAGCCGCCATCACCCCAACGTGATGATGACCAAGGCCAAGATTTGCGGCAACTACGTGAATTCCATCATGGCCAAGCTGGAGGTCACCCGGGCGGGCTACGACGAGGCCATTTTGCTCGACCCCGACGGCTATGTCGCCGAGGCCACGGGGGAGAATATCTTCATCGTTCGCGACGGCAGGCTGAAGACCCCGCCACTCACCAGTGTGCTGCCCGGTATCACCCGCGAGACCATAATCCACGTGGCCAAGGACATGGGGCTGGATGTCGTGGAGCAGCGCTTTACCCGGGACGAGCTCTACATCGCCGACGAGGCCTTCTTCACCGGCACCGCCGCCGAGGTGACCCCCATCCGCGAGGTGGACGACCGCGCCATAGGCCGGGGGGTCGCGGGCGAGCTGACCCTGAAGATCCAGGAGCGGTATTTCCAGGTAGTGAAGGGCGGCGAGGCGCGCTATGGCCATTGGCTGACCTATCTGGGGGAGGCTGAAGGCAAGCACGTCAGCCAGGCCGGGTAGCGGCCGTCGGACAGGTAGTTTTCAAGATTGCGGAGACGCGGGCCGAACTACTGGCGTGGTCTTCATTCCACCCCAGCGGGGGCTTGGCATGATAAGCGGCCGTAATTAATGCCCTCCTGCTCCTGCTGTGCGAGGGGATGGACCTTCCCATTGCCACCAGGCTGCTACCCTCCGTCAGTCTGACGTGGATCTGTCTTCGGCTCTACGATTTGCCGGTGGCGGTGGCCGCCAGCCGATTTCCCCCCGGCGCCCCAAAGAACCCGCCCCGCCATACTTCTTCTGTGCGCCCCCTCCCAAGACCACCCAGTCCCTTTCTTCATTGACAATGCCGCTCACCAGGGATTACTATATGCAAATCTAGTAATATGGAGGCCCGCATGAGGCAGTTCTTGAAGGTCATGAAGGCCCTGGGGGATGGGACGCGGGTGAAGATTCTCAAGCTTCTCCAGCACCGCACCCTCTGCGTCTGCGAGCTGACCAGCGTTTTGGGGCTGTCGCAGTCAGCCGTGTCCAAGAACCTGAAACTCCTCGAGGATGCCGGGCTGGTTACCTTCGGGCGCCAGGGTCCGTGGATCAACTACCGGCTGGCCGAGGATAACCCTTACGCCGCGGCGATTGCTGCCCACCTCAGGGAATGGCTGGAGGACGACCCGGTCATCCGCGTGCTGCTGGCCAAGGCGGACAGCGTGGACAGAGTGTCCATATGCGGCAGGCAGGCGTCGGCCCGCAGCGGGAAAGCGGCCGTGTCGGCGGCTGGCGAAGACCAGCGGGGAAGCTGATGGTCGGCTGAGGCGGTCGAGCGCCTGGAGTTTTTTTTCGTAGGAGGACGCCAGTTGTCGGGGACAGTGGCAAGCGAGAAATGAACCGAGAGCCAAAGACAGACGCGGCGAGAACCTGCTGCTCCACGCCCGCCCCGCAAGCGGCGGCCCGCCCCATTGAGCGAAGCCGGGGACTGGGCAAATGGGTGGCCGTCGGCGCGCTGGGACTCACCGCGTGGTGGCTCTTCTATAGCCGCCTCGCCCCTCTGGCGGCCTGGCTGACCTATGGCGTGTTGGCTCTGGCCCGTGGCACGCACCTGGGGGCAAGCGTCGAATTCTTCCTCTTCGAGGCCCCCAAAGTGCTCATGCTCCTCGTCCTGGTCGTCTTCGGGGTGGGCATCGTACGCTCCTTCTTCACCCCCGAGCGCACCCGGCGGGTGCTGGCCGGCCGCCGCGAGTCAGTGGGCAATGTCCTGGCCGCCGTGCTGGGCATCGTCACCCCGTTCTGTTCCTGCTCGGCCGCGCCGCTCTTCATAGGCTTCGTCACCACCGGCGTTCCCTTGGGGGTGACGTTGTCCTTCCTCATCTCGGCCCCCATGGTCAACGAGGTGGCCCTCGTGCTCCTCTTCGGCCTCTTCGGCTGGCAGGTGGCGGCCCTCTACCTGGTCACGGGGCTTTTGGTGGCCATTGGAGCGGGCTGGGTCATCGGGCGCCTCAAGCTTGAACGCCACGTCGAGGACTGGGTTTACGAAGAAATGCCGGCGGGTGAGGCGGCCGAGGTGGGGGGCGGGCTCACCTGGCAGGAGCGGGTCCGGTTCGGCCGGGAGGCCGTGCGCGACATCGTGGGCAGGGTCTGGCCCTACGTGCTCGCGGGCATTGCCGTGGGGGCGGGCATCCATGGTTACGTGCCCGAAAACATGCTGGCCTCGGTCATGGGACGGGGGGCTTGGTGGTCGGTGCCGCTGGCGGTGATCATTGGCGTTCCCATGTACTCCAATGCGGCGGGGATCATCCCCGTGGTGCAGGCCCTGCTCGAGAAAGGGGCGGCCCTGGGGACGGTTCTGGCCTTTATGATGTCGGTTATTGCCCTGTCGCTCCCCGAGTTCGTCATCCTGCGCCGGGTGCTCAAGCCCCGCCTCATCGCCGTCTTCGCCGGGGTGGTGGCCATGGGCATCCTCATCGTGGGCTATCTGTTCAACCTGCTGCCCCTGGCCCAAATGGCCGGGGGAGGTCTGAAGTAAGGAGAAAGGCCGTGAAGAAGATTGTCGTCTACGGGCCGGGCTGCGCCAAGTGCCACCAGGCCGAGGAGGTGGTGCGCCGCGTGGTGGCCGAGAGCGGCGCCGAAGCCGAGGTGGTTAAGGTCAGCGACTTCGGCCAAATGGCCAAGGCGGGCATTCTATCCACCCCGGCGGTGGCCATTGACGGCGTGGTCAAGCTCTCGGGGCGGGTGCCCACCCCCGATCAGATCAAGGGCTGGCTGGCGGAGTAACCTTGGAGGCGGCAGGCCGCCCGAGATAAGGAGATTCTGGTAAATGAGCGCGAGGAAGTTGGCAATTGTCCTGGTAATCATTATTGCCGCCTTGGCGGCAGGCTCGGGCCCAACCACGGCTTCCGCGGCACAACCGATAAAGCTGGCCCGCGTGATCTACATCATCAAGGGCAAGGCTTGTGAGTGTACTCAGAAACGCTGCCAGGCCGGAGACGCCGTCATGGCACAGGTGTTTACCGGAGCAAGGCAGCGCCTTGTAACCCGCCTGGACGTGTCCGGGGAAGATAGTGGCGCCGCGACCTACATCCAGCGCTATAAGGTCTTCACCGTGCCCGCCTTGCTCTTTCTGGATGCCCAGGGGAACTTGCTCTGGAGTGCCCAGGGGGAATTATCCAGGGAAGAAATTGTTAAAAAACTGGGGCAATTGGGCGGCTAAAGGATGTCCTTGGACTTCTTAGGCAACACAGCGCAATTCATTCAAAACCAGCCTCTGCTGGCCTATCTCGCCGTCTTCGTCGGGGGCATCGTCTCCTCGTCCAGCCCCTGCGTGCTGGTGACCATTCCCCTGGTCATAGGTTTCGTGGGTGGCTACTCGGAGGGAGATCGGCGCAAGGCATTCCTCTTCTCGGCCGTCTTCATCGTCGGGTTGTCCTTGACCTTCACCGCCCTGGGGGCTATTGCCGGGATACTGGGCACTCTCTTCGGCGACGTCGGCAAGGGCTGGTACTTCCTGGCCGCCGGGGTGGCCGTGCTGGTTGGTCTGCAGCTCATGGGGGTCTTCAACTTCCAGCTTCCCGTGCCCAGGAACCTGCAGCCAAAGCGGCGGGGCCTCATCGGGGCGCTGCTCCTGGGGCTGCTTTTCGGGGCGGTATCCTCCCCCTGCGCCACGCCGGTGCTGGCGGCTATCCTGGCCTTCGTGGCCACCCAGGGCAGCATCGCCTACGGGGCGAGTCTGCTCTTCGCCTATGCCCTGGGACACTGTGTGTTGATACTTGCGGCCGGCACCTTCACCGGCTTTGCCGAGAGCTACCTCGCCTCCAGGGGGGTGGCCAATTTCTCGGCCTGGATGAAGAAGGTGAGCGGCGCGCTCATCCTGGGGGCGGGAGGTTACGTGGCCTACGTCACCTGGGGACCGTGAGAAAGGGTAGGGTATGAAGGAGCCGGAAGAATCTGTTGATGGGGACCAGACTTCGCTCAACGGACCGCGTACGACAGGCCCACGGAGCGGCTCCGCGATCTCGGCGTGGGGGATGTTTCTGGTCTTCTTCAAGATAGGCACCTTTGCCTTTGGCGGAGTCTACTCCATGCTCAGCTTCTTTGAGCGGGAGCTGGTGGACAAGCGGCGCTGGCTCACCCATGACGAGTTCATGGAGGCCTTCGCCATCGGGCAGATGACTCCCGGCCCGCCGATCATCAACACAGGCATCGGCATCGGCTACCGGCTCAAGGGGCTGAGAGGGGTTGTCGCGACCACCCTGGGCCAGACGCTGACCGGTACCGTGCTGGCCACCGTGCTGGCGGCCTTCTACCTCCAGACGAAGGACAACCCTCTGCTGCAGTCCGTGATGAAAGGGGTGGCGGCGGCCGTGGTGGGGCTGTTTGCCTCCATCCTGTGGAAGATGGGCCGCAAGTTGCTCACCAATTACGCCAGCGCGGCCTTCTGCGCCGGGGCCTTCCTGGGCCTGGCCGTCTTCGGCTTCAACCCCATCGCTTTGATTCTTGCCGCCGGCGTGCTTGGCGTGGCGATCAACTGGGGGCGCCAGGATGGAACTGCTTAAGCTGGCCGCCGTCCTGTTTGTCATCAACGGCCTGACCATCGGGGGCGGCTACGCCATGGTGCCGCTGCTCCAGAAGGAGCTGGTAGAGAATCATCACTGGCTGACCAACAAGGAGTTCATCGACGCCATCGCCATCGGACAGGTGACGCCGGGGCCCCTCACGGTGATGAATGCCTTCCTGGGCTTCAAGGTCGCCGGCCTCCTGGGGGCCATCGTGGCCATGGTGGCGAGCTACCTGCCCTGCGTGCTCATCGTGACCTTCGTCACCCACCACTACCTGGCCTATCGCGAATCGCGCGTGGTGAAAGGCGGCTTCGCTGCCATCAAGCCGGCGGTGGTGGGGCTCCTGGGAGCGGTGTTCATCTTCCTGGCCAGAACCTCGGTCATAAGTCCTCTCACCGGGGCCATCGCCGCCGCCAGCTTTGTCCTGCTTACGTTCACCAGGCTGGACCCGAGCCTCCTCATTATTGCCTCCGGTCTTCTCGGGGCCTTCCTGCTCTGAAAAAACAGGGCGGCGCCCTCCATGGTTTCAAAATTCCTCCGTGGCCTCAAAAAAAGTTCGGGCAACGACCAGCACGACTCAACTGCCCATAACAACCTGGAATCCGCCCCGCGATATCTCGCCTGCGCCAACCTGGATCCGCATAATCTCCCGTGCCGAGAGGCCTGGTTTGTCTCATGCCTCTTGGGGGGGGTGTTACAATCAGGCTAAAAAGTTGACAGAGAACAGGCGGTCACCTTGGAAGTGTAGCAGCCAAGGCGAGTTGTAGAATAACACCTTACAAGGAAGCATGAGCCGGGTACGACGCTACCGCCGTCTTTCAGCGGTCCGCCGGCGGAAGGAGGGTTATGGGCAGTCTCGGCGTAATGATTTTCAGGATCCTGGTGATCCTTTGGAGGAGGCGCGTGATGCTGGAAAAACTGGATGGCTCCAAAGTCTACATTTGCACGGCCGTGGCCGCCATCGTCTACACCCTGGAGTACTACGGGGTTGTGTCCAGACAGACACTCGACTTCGTGCTGCCCCTGGTGGGGTTCGGCACCGTCGCGGCCTTCCGTTCCGCGCTGAAAGGCGTCTTGCCCAAGCTGTCCGCGTTGATGAGTATGTTGGTCGACCACCTGGTGCCAGACCAGGGCGCTTCGGGGGACGGCGTCGCCAAGTCTGGCCATACCGCGGCGGCCCCTGGGGCCGGTCTTCTCCGGGGCTGGAAGGGTTAAGAGGACAAACCCCCTCCAGTCAGCTTTAACCTGCCTTCCCAGCCCTGCATCATGGTCACAGGCACATGACGCTGCCACGGCCGACCGGCGCGGGGCTTATCTCGGTGGCGAGCCGAAAGGCCGACCGCCAAGAATCAAGGACCTTCCCGAAGGGAAGCGCATTTGTCAGGGTGCCACGAAGGCACGGTCCTTGTCTTGGCCAGGAAGATCATAATGCCAGGCTCGCCACCGACCCCCCTTATAAGCAAGGCAGGATCCGCTCCAGGCCAGCCGTTTACTGGCGAGAGTTCGGCGCGCCTTTCAGTGCTCCGAGCAGCTCCCTGGCCTTCTGGGCACGGCTGCCACCCAGTGCGGCCTGGTAGTCGGCCTCAGCCGCCGACATGAGGCCAAGCTTCTGGTAGGCCAGTCCGCGGTCGACCAAGACCCATTCCTTGGCCATGCCCAGCTCCATGGCCCTGGTGTAGTCTCGTATGGCCAGATCAAAGGCGCCACGGCCGCGATAGGCATCGGCCCTGCTGTAATAGGAGGCCCCGTAGTCGGGGTTCAGTTCAATGGCCTTGGTCCCGTCGGCAAGGGCGTGGTCGTAATCGCTCGCCTCGATGTAGGCCTCCGCGCGCAGACTGTAGGCGGTGGCGCAATCAGGCTTCAAGTCGAGCACCTTGGTGAAATCGGCAATGGCGGCTTCCATGTCGCCCGACTCGTTCAGGTACTTCAGGCCCCGGCTAAGGTAGGCCGCGGCGTCATCGGGGTGGCGCTCAATGCGTCGCGAGATCTGCTCCATTGTCGAAGAACAGAGGTCTTGCGCCTGATCCTCGCCGCAGGGTTTTACGGCGCCTGTCGTGGTGCAGCTGGACAGCCAGGCAGACATCAGCAAAACGTAACAAATTGTGCGTCTGTTGATCGGCATCGCGGCACCTCCACCGGCACAAGGTGCCTCTAAGCGGCAACCCGCGTCAAGACGGTATTGCGGTCGTACCGGGCGGCCGAATCTGGTCATGCGTCCAGGTCGTGGGCGGCCAGACTCGCACAAGCCGCCAGGTGCAATACTGTTCGGCAAGGAAAGTTTTTTCATCTGGCGACCCCGTCCTCCCTCCGCGCGGGTCGCCTTTTGGGGCCAGGGAGCCTGCCGGGGCTGTCCCCGTCGCGGCACTAATCCGGCACCGCGGATGCCACGCCACCTGGCGGGTGGCCCCATCTCCCAGGGGGCGCGGCCAAGAAACCCCACGGCGCGCCCCCTTCCCACCATTCTTCCTTCCCCGCCCTCGGTATTCGGGCCGGTCTTGCCACGCGAGACCGGCCCGAAAGCTGGCCAAGGGGGACGTGCGGCTAGAGCGAATCTGGCGGTTTTTAGCGGAAATAATCAAGAGGAGTCAAACGATATGAAAAAGATTTTCTGGGCGGTATTGTTCCTTCTGCTTTCGGCGTCGGGGATGGCCTTTGGGGGCGAGGCGACTTGCACCGGGCCTTCGTATCTCAAGAACGGCGCCTCGGCGTATTCGTGGGCTCTGACCCAAGCCAATGCCTCCGGCGCCAGAGTGTCCATACCCGACTACCAGGACAGGACCATCCAGGTCGCCGGGGCCTTCGACAGTGCCACCATCGTAATTCAGGGATCTAACGACGGCTCCAACTGGGTGACTCTCAACGACACCACCGGCACGGCCCTGTCCAGGAGCGCGGCCTTCCTCGCGGGCATCCTGGAAAACCCCAGGTACATCCGCCCGTACTTTGCTTCACCGGGGGCGAGTACCTCCGTAACTGTGACTCTGGTTGGGGTTAACAGTGCGAGGTTGCGCTAATGAAGACGGCGCGGAGCCTGCTCGTGGTCTTCCTGCTTGCGCTCCTTCTCCCCTCGCTGGCGGAGGCCACGGCCTATACCTCTAACGTGGCCGCCGGTAACTGGAACACAGCCGCCACCTGGACGCCTGAAGGTATACCGACCACCGGAGACACCCTGACCCTGGCCGCCGGGGCCGAGATTACTGTGCCGGCCGGCTACAGCGCTACCTCCAGTACAATTACCTGGACCGCCGGCACCACGGGCGACCATACCAGGCTCGTCAACAACGGCACCTTGGTGGCGGGCGGGGCAACCACACTCAAGAACTACTGCGACTACCTGGGCGGCCCCGGGAGCAGCCTCGACCTCAATGGCCAGACCTGGACGCTGGGGGACGGGGGCGTGGTTTACTGCGGGTTCGACCTCCAGGGTTCGGCCACTTCCTACGCCGAGGTCAAATCAAGCGTGGCCGGTGGTGGAATCACCGCAGCCACAAATGAACGGGGTTCACTGGACTGGGACTACTTCACCGTCCACGATCTCGGGGCCAACTCCACCTTCTCCTATTACATGACCACGGGCCAGTCGGCAATTCTGGCCAACGGGGTGTTCGCCAACAACTACGATCTCAACTTCTACTCGTCGTCAACGGCTTCGTCATGCCCGGTGTCATTTACGAACATTGATTTCCGGGACGCTGTCGGCACCAATAAGTATCTGTTGAACATCAGTTGCAGTGCCCCGACCGGTGGCGCGGCCCGCTCCGTGACCAATTGCACCTTCTCCTCCACCAACAAGGCTGTCGTGCGCGCGGCAGGCACCGGCGCATATCTGGACTTTTTGGGCTGCGTGCGCGGTAATGTGACCCTCACCGGCCCCCATAACATCACCAGTGATATGAGTTACGGTTCGGGCTGGGCTAGCGCGGCCACGGATTACGCTCCCCTGGGGGGCGGCACGGTCAGCGGTTCCTATGGCTACTACGCCTACAATAACCCGCACCCCATATTGCCAGTAGCCACCTCAGGCGGGAAGATCAGCTTTACCAACAACGTCTGGGAGGTCAACGTGCCCGAACCAGCCACGGGCACGGACAGCGGCGAGGTCATCTCGTTCACAACTCTGACTCAGGACGTAGATGTAACCGGCAACGTCCTGTTGGACACCGGGGCGGCCACCCCGACCTATTCCGCCGTCCTGTTCAATTCGCTCAACACCACCTATCCCGGTCTGGCCACCATTTCCCGGAACACGGTCTACACCAACAACGCGGGCGGCAATTACGGCAACCTCGTCAAGACCGAAAGCAACGGCATTCTCGCGAGCGCTGTTTGCAAGAACAACCTGGTGGTGAAACGGAACGCCTCATCTACTTCCGCTGGGGTGTCACTCCATCTCACCACGGCCAATCAGATTGCCTATGCCGACCACAACGACATGTACAACCTGGCCGATGCCTACTACCACGTGGCAATCACCGGCAAGACTGAGGGGGTGGACACGGGTTTTGCGGCGCACGACCTGGCGGTTGATCCGAGCTTCTACGCCCCCACCCGCAACCTGGCCACCTGGGGAACGAGCGTGGGCGCTGACGGAACACCGGCTGGGGCCGTCGCCAAGCTGCTGCTCATGAACGGCTACGACGCCACCACCAAGACCCAGCTTGTGGCCAACCAATCAGGCGTAACTTCCGCGGGCCTTGTTTCATGGGTGCGGACGGGGTTCGCCCCCAAGGCGCGGGTTCTCAAGACCGCTGCCGACGATGGTGGGTACGTCGGGGCCATGACCTGCGTGGGCGGCATCACTGCCCCAATCAGGGTCTTGAGGGCGCGGCGAAACCGCCCCTGAGGTCTGGGCTGGCCCCAGTCCAGGCTGAGGCAGCTTGGCGTTCAATGTCCGGCGGGCCGTCATCTCTCGCCGGACAAGCCGCGACAGGAACAGACAGAAGACGGTTCCCTCCTGGTAATGCCGGCAGAGAACGGCTCAAATCCCCTCACTACATCTCTCCCCTTCGAATCATTGCCCGCTTGGTAAATTTACGAATTTACCGTCGCCGGAGACGGCGGTATAGGAGAAGACCATGAACGATTATCACGATCGGAAAGGACGGTATTGTTCAGGTGATGGGGCCAGACCCTGCCGGGACGAACCATGCCGCTACTATCCTGGGGACGGCTCTGAGAGCCACCCGGCTTCGGGGCTGACGCAGGGGCAGGCAGGTGTGATTGTTACAGGCGGTGTGGGCCTAGCACTCCTTGCTTTGAGTCGGCACCTCTTGCATACGGGTGTCCCCGCAAAGATTGCGGCAGGGGAAACCTGCCTGGCCGCCGCCATACCCATGTTGGCTGAAGCCGGTGCATTGGGGCTCGCTGAGGCGATGGGCGGCGACACCAGTAAGGTGCCAGACCTGTTTAACCTGTATAATCCCGATACCTGGAGGTTCTGGAATGACTTGCTGAGCAAGATAGGAGACTCGGTGATGGCAATCGATCCCAAGGATCTGGACGTAGGTTCGAAGATCTATAACGGGATGTTGGATGGCATGCGGTCCAATCGACGATAATCTCACAACTAGCAAAGGTGTTGTGTGGAATGATTCCAGGGATAGTCAAAGGAATAATAGCATTAGTGGCTAGTAAGTGGGCACTGAATGAATTATCAGAATTATGGAAAGGCATGGGTAGAGGAAAAAAAATCCGGCGTGAGGAGGTGCGTCGTGGCTGCTCCATGTTGTTGATCACCATTGTGCTTCTTGGGGGTGGATTGTATTTCTTGGTTCTGAGTCTGCCGCCAATTATCAACGCCATACTGAGATGGTGTGGGTAAGTATAGAGATGTCTGCACAGACCGAAATGCCTCAGGTTTGGCATGACAAATCCTCCGGATGGACGGGCCACTTCCATGACCAAAGCCAATGACAATGACATAGCCCGCCTGCATCGGCAGGGGGGGAGCCAGGCGCAAATCGCCAGGCAGCTGGGGGTCAGCCCCAGCACCGTGCGCCGCCGGATGAAGAAGCTGCAACTGCCCGCGGGCACCCTGCCCTCACCGGACATGGAGCGGCGCGTGAGCCTGGGGCTCGACGCCCTGGGGCAGTTGGTCAAGATCAACGAGAGGGCCAACAGTGTTCTCGATCTGCTGACTTTCGGGCCTAAACGCCGCCTGCGGCAGACCATTGAAGAGCAGGTGAAGGAGACGCTGGATAAATACCTCAGCCAGAACCGGCTCGATGGAACGAAGCTGCCTCCCATACGTTTTGATTTCAGCCGCGTCACGGAGGACCTGAAAGTCGCGCTCAAGGCCATGGCTGAAATACGCGAGCAGCTCAAGTTCCACCTGGATGCCTGCAAGGCCGTCTGCGATATGCAGGCCGCGATGGAGTTCGAGAAGGCAGTGCTCGATGCCGTAGGAGAGGTAGACCCGCTTGTCCGAAGGGATATCATACAAAGACTCAAAGAAAAACGAGCTGCTGAACGCCCTGCTGCAAAACCTCGAGCGGGATGACCAGCAGGACGACTGCGAGAGGCACGAACGCGACCGGCTGAATTTCGTGGAAAGCCTCAGCATAGTCAGCAAGGCCAAGGACGTTGCCAGGCTGAAGCTCAACCGCGCCCAGCGCCAAGTCTGGGAGACTATCGAGGAGCTGCGGGGAAAGGGCAAGCCGCTGCGCCTCATCATTCTGAAGGCCAGGCAGGAGGGCGTCTCCACCCAGGCCGCGGCCATTATCTTCGAGGATACCGACCGCAGGCCCAACCTCCTTTCCGTGGTCATAGCCCATGAGGCCGAAAGCAGCGCCGAGCTCTTCGAGAAGTATCGTTTCTTCCAGCAGAGTTTGCCTGAAGGCCAGGCCCGCGGGCTGGATCGCTGCTCCCTGCGGGTTCTGGAGTATGCCAAGCCGCATGGCTCCAAGATTACGGTTCGTACCGCCGGCAACGTCAAGACCGCTCGGGGCATGACCATAACCAATCTCCACGCCTCCGAGGTCGCCTTCTGGCCCGATGCCGAGACCCTCATGACCGGCCTGGAACAGTGTGTGCCCGACTCGCCCGACACCCTGATCATCAAGGAATCCACGGCCAATGGGGTGGGAAACTACTTCTGGCGCGAATACTGGCGCGCCAAGAACGGCGAAAGTGACTACACAGCCGTCTTCCTGCCCTGGTTCCTGCACGAGGATTACACCCGGCCCATCGAAGACGCGGCCTCCTTCGCCCTCAGCCCCGAGGAAAGGCAGCTCAAGGAACGCTTCGGTCTCAGCGATGCACAGCTCAACTGGCGGCGCTGGGCCATTGCCAACAAGTGCCAGGGCAGGACCGAGGTATTTCAGCAGGAATACCCCGCCTCCGAGGAAGAGGCCTTTCTTACCACGGGTAGCCCGGCCTTCAACCGCGAGGCCCTGCAGCGGCACCTGCTGCGCTGCCGCCCGCCTACCCTCAGAGGTTCTCTGAAGTGGAAGGAAGGCCGCGTCGGCGGCGAGGTGGAGTTGGTGCCCGACCCCTGGGGCGCCTTGCAGGTCTGGGATGAACCCCGGCCCAGAGAAAACTATGCCATAGGCTGCGACCCCGCCGACGCCGGCCAGGTGCGCGGAGAGGACCAGAATACCGACTACTCGGTGATAGAGGTCCTTCATCGAGGCCAGCGCCTGAGGCAGGTGGCCGAATGGCATGGGCGCATCGACTCAGACCTGCTGGCCGACGAGCTGCACAAGCTCGCCGTCTGGTACAACAGCCCCTTCGTGGGCGTGGAGATCGACGGCCCAGGCATCTCCGTGCTGCGCCGGCTCTACAAGGTGTACCGTTTCGTCTACCTGCGCGAGACCCTTGACGAGACCACCGAGGGACTCAGCCAGAAGCTGGGATGGCGCACCAACCGCCAGACCCGGCCCATTCTCCTCGATGACCTGGAGCACTACATCCGCGAGTTCCTGCTGGAGATCAACAGCCAGGACCTGGTTCGGGAATGCCTCACCTTTGTGAAGGTAAGGGGCAAGTGGCAGGCCACCGACGGCTGCCACGATGACCGGGTAATGGCCGCGGGCATCACCATACAGATGCACAAGCTCACGCCGCTGCGCCATTACGACGAGCCCGAGGAACTGGAATTCGGTAGCCCAAACGCCTACTGGAAATGACCTGGGCGGGCGGGTCGAGACAGTCCGTTGAAACTGCCCATGAGGTTTACGGCAGCTTCAAAGCGCTGCCTTTCAGGCGTTAGTACCGGATTCCAGTAATCATGGTAGAGCCAGGCAACAACACAATTCCGACAACAGGAGTGACAGATGAAACAGGATAAGCTATTTCAGAACGCATCATGGCAGTTGGATGATGATGAGGATAACTACGCGGATGACGACCTCAACTCGCCGCTGTTCAGCCCCGAGATGGAAGCGGGGTTTGCCAGGGCCAGAAACATACTGATGGAGCACCTGCGCGAGAGGCAGGCGGCCTCCGCCGAGGGCGGCTGGCTGAAGCAGATGAACACCGCCCTGTATCAGCCCCAGCAGCAG
>JAZDOA010000022.1:0-6164 GCA_043799175.1 Pseudomonadota bacterium
CGGTCGCCCCCCCCCCCGCGGGGGCGTGGATTGTAAAAATGCCACGCCGCTGGTGCTCTCTGGCTGTTGTCTTCACCCTTCTGGCGCTGCTCTTCCGGGCACCGGCCGCCGGGGCCGCTGAATACGTTCCCGGGGAGATCATCGTAAAGATGAAGCCCGGATGCGCGGCGGCCGTGGCAGCCTCGCGCCACCGAGACCTTGGCGTCACGCCCATCGCCGGCAGGTCTGGCGCGGGCCTGGAGCGGCTGCTCCTGCCCCCTGGCCTGGGCGTGGAAGAGGCGGTGCTTCGCTACCGGGCCATGTCGGAGGTGGCAATCGCCCAGCCCAACTACATATTTCACGCCGCCGAAAAAACGCCCGATGACCCTTACTACCCCCAGGAGTGGCACCTGCCCGCCATAGATGCCCCCAGCGCCTGGCAGACCCGCACCAATGCCTCGGCAGTGATAGTCGCCGTGATCGACTCCGGGGTGGACTATTACCACCCCGATTTCTACCGCGACGACAACGATACCGCCGGCAACTTCTGGCCAGGGCTGTGGAAGGGCGAGTGCCCTGACTTTGTCAACAACGACAACGAACCCCTCGACGACTGCTCCACCCATCATGGGACACACGTCGCCGGCATCATAGGGGCAGCGGGCAACAATGCCCTGGGGGTAAGCGGCGTCTGCTGGCGGGTCCAGATCATGCCCCTGAAGGTGCTCGGCCAGGATGGCGAGGGATCCGAATTCGACGTCGCCGAGGCGGTGCGGTGGGCCGCGGACCACGGAGCCAAAATCATCAACCTCAGCATGGAGCGGGAGGCCAGCCCCCAGGAGCCCCAACTCGGCGCCCTGGAGACGGCTATCGCCACCGCCCGCTCCCATGGTATTCTGGTCGTGACGGCGGCGGGCAACGGAAATGGGGGAAACGTCGGCATCAATCTGGACTCCGCCGCCCTGAAGGTCTATCCGGGCTGCTTCGATGAGGCCAATATCCTGAACGTGGCCGCCACGACCGGCGCCGACCGCCTGCTTGCCTCCAGCAACTATGGCAAGACCTACGTGGACATCGCCGCGCCGGGGGCCTCGATCTGGAGCACCATAGACCGCGAGGCCACCCCACCCTATGCGCTCTTCTCCGGCACCTCGATGGCGGCGGCGGTGGTCTCCGGCACGGCGGCCCTGATCTGGGCCGAACGGCCCGAGCTTACCCTGTCGGAGATGAAAGACCTGCTCATCAGCGGTTGCCAGGCCCACGACCTGCCCGTGGGATCGGGGGGCATACTGAACGCCGCGTCCGCGCTCGGCGCCGAGGATCCACCGCCACCCCCCGCAAAAAAGCACGACTCCGGCGGCGGCTGCTTTGTGGCCACCGCCGCCTACGGCTCTTCTCTGGCGGGCGAGGTCCGCGCCTTGCGCGAGTTTCGCGACCGGCGGCTGCTTCTCCTGCCCGGAGGACCGTGGCTGGTCGGCGCCTACTATCGCCTCGGACCGCCCGGTGCCCGCTATATCGGCCAGAAGCCCTGGCTGCGCGCCTCGGTGAGGGTCGCCCTGATGCCCACTGTGGCGGCCGCCAGGCTCAGCCTAAAACATCCCTTTCTGTTTATGGCGCTTCTGCTTGGCGTTGCTTTCAGCCTCCCCTCGCCGGGCCGCCGTCGCGCACCGGTTGCCTAATATACCCGCACCCTGCTAAAATAATTTATTAACCCTGATATGACTCGCACCGACTACTACAAGACCTTGGGCGTGGAACCATCGGCGCCGGACGCTCAGCTGAAGAGCGCCTATCGCCAGTTGGCCATGCGTTATCATCCTGACCGCAATCAGGGCGATAGTGCGGCCGAGGAACGCTTCAAGGCCATCAACGAGGCTTACGCCGTCCTCTCCGACCCCCAGAAACGGGCCGCCTACGACCGGGCCCGGCTGACGGGTTTTTCCAATGACTTCCAGTACACTCCCCAAGAGATCTTCGCCGACCTGCTGCGCCGCATGGCGGGTGGCGGCTTCCGCGAGTTCGGCTCCGAGTTCAGCGGGGAGGGCCTGAGGTTCGATGAGGCCTTCTTCAGGCAGGTCTTCTTCCGCAACGGCCCCTTCGTGGTGCGTGGCTTCTTCTATTCCAGGGGGGGATCCCCAGGCGGCCCCATGGCTGGTGGCTGGCACGAGGCGGCCGCGCCGCGAAGATCCATCGTAGGCGGTTGGGTCTTGCGGCAGGTGGGCAAGGCCGTCCTGGGCCTGGTGGGGCTGGGGCTGCGCCGGCTGGAACGGCGGGCAAGGGAGCAGGCCTCGCTCGCCGCCGACCTGGATCTCAGCTACAGCATCGCCGTCAGCCGGGAAGAGGCCCGGACCGGCACCACCGTGGACCTGTCTTACCCCAGGGGTGGCAGAATGCAGCGGGTCGCGGTCAAGGTGCCGCCCGGCACCAGCCACGGCACCCACCTGAAGCTGCGCCAGATGGGTGTGGCCCGCGCCGGGCGGGTGGGAGATCTGCTCATCCTGGTGAACGTCACCGCCTGAAAGGGCGCGAGCCGCGCCAGGCATACTCCGGCGCCCGTGGCTTCTCTGAGGCTACCTGTATGTTACCGGGGGTGGCAGGGGTTCCGGGCGGCGGTCGGGCGGTCCTCGCCCTGCCCTGCCGTTGAGTCTTTTCCCCGCCGCCAAGCACGGTTTGTGGCCCAGGTGATCGTCTCCATACCATTAGTGCGGCATGCTGGGATGCGGCTCGGGAGAAGGCCCATGCGCGGCCGGCTGGTCATGGGGACGGTCCTCGGGGGAACGGCCCTCGGGTGGCGGCTTAAGCGGACGGGGCGCGCGCTGGCCCGCGCTGGAACCCAGACCCGCCAGCCTGTCCAGATCTTCCTTGCCCAGGACCTCTTTCTCCAGCAGGGCGTGGGCCAGGCGGTCCAGCTTGTCGCGGTTCCTGGCCAGCAGGTGGAGGGCGCGGGCGTAAGACTCCTCGACGATGCGCTTGACCTCCTGGTCTATGAGCATGGCCGTGTTTTCGCTGAAGGTCCGGGTGGAGGGCAGGTCCCGCTGCAGAAAACCCTCTTCATCGAGCACGTAGGCCACGGGGCCCAGCTTCTTGCTCATGCCCCAGCGGGTGACCATGCGGCGGGCCACCTCGGTGCCCACCTTCAGGTCATTCTGTGCCCCGGAAGTCACGTCTCCAAAGACCAGCTCCTCGGCCGCGCGTCCCCCAAGGCTGACCACCAGCTTGGCCAGCAGGTAGGACTCGGGGAAGCTGTGGCGATCTTCTTCCGGCAGTTGCTCGGTGGCCCCCATGGAACGCCCCCGAGGGATGATCGTAACCTTGTGCGGGGGGTCAGCCTCGGGGATGATCTGCGCCAGCAGGGCATGGCCGGATTCATGATAGGCCGTAAGCTCCCGCTCGTGCTCGTTCGTGAGGTCTTCGCGCTCCACGCCGAGGAGGATCTTGTCACGGGCCGTCTCGAAGTCGAGCATCTCCACGGCCTGCTTGCCCTCGCGGGCGGCGAGCAGAGCGGCCTCGTTGACCAGGTTAGCCAGGTCCGCGCCCGAAAAGCCCACGGTGCCGCGGGCCACGTGGTCAAAATCCACGTCCTCGGCAAGGATGACGCTGCGGGTGTGGATCCGCAGAATGGCCTCCCGCTCGGGGCGGGTGGGTAGCTCCAGCACCACCTCGCGGTCGAATCTGCCGGGCCGGGTGAGGGCCGGGTCAAGGATGTCCGGCCGGTTGGTGGCTGCCATGACGATCATGCTCTCGTTGGGAGAGAAGCCGTCCATCTCGGCCAGTATCTGGTTGAGGGTCTGCTCGCGCTCCTCGTTGCTCCCGGTAATGGTGGCCCCTCGGGTGCGGCCGATGGAGTCGATCTCGTCTATGAAGATGATAGCCGGCGCCTCTCTCTTGGCGTTGGTGAAGAGGTCTCGCACGCGGGAGGCCCCCACCCCGACGAACATCTCTATGAACTCCGAGCCGCTTATGCTGTAGAAGGGCACGTTGGCCTCCCCCGCCACCGCCCTGGCCAGCATGGTCTTGCCGGTGCCCGGCGGTCCCACCAGCAGCACCCCGTGCGGCACGCGGCCGCCCAGCCGGCTGTACTTCCGGGGCGCCCGGAGGAAGTCCACGATCTCCTCCAGTTCCTGCTTGGGCCGTTGCAGGCCCGCCACGTCCTGGAAGGTGATGGCGGTCTTCTCCTTGCGATAGAGCTTGGCGCCCGACTTGAAATACCTGTTGAGAAAACCACCCTGGCTCATGCCTTCCCGCGCCCTGCGGCTCATGAATATGAAGAAACCGATGAGCAGGAGCCACGGCACCAGGGTGATCAGCAGAATGCTCCACCAGCTTTCCTTGGTGGATTCCGCCTTGATGTTAACGTGCGCGACCTGCAGGCGCTGCAGGAGCTGGTCACCGCCGAAAGGCGGGCGTACCGTCCGGAACTCCCGCGAGGTGAAGGTCTGGCGCTGGCGCTGAATGCTCATTGCCTGCTTCAGACTCCCCTGAATGGCATCACCACGAATGACGACCTCCTGGATATTGCCCTTGTCCAACTGCTGCAGGAACTGGCTGTAGGTCAGATCCAGCCCTCGGTTTGCCGTCCCTGGCGATAGAAGGTAAAACAGCAAGTAGATGCCCAGGAGCGCCCATATGATAAGCCCCCAGGAGATCTGGGGCGTGCGTGCCTGCCTGTCGTCGTCGTCGTTCATATATCTAGACCGTCCTGCCTGTCGAGGCCGAGACAGCCGGGTTGCCGGCAACCCGATTGTCCGCGACCCTCAACTGATAAGATACACCGTTCACTATTCAGCGTAAAATGGCGGCCATGCCGCCGAGCCGCGTCATGAATTCGGCTTCCACGTGGACCACCCTGGTCCCCCGGTCGAGAGCCAGCCCGACGGCCTCATCCACCACGTCCTCAACCGGCGCGGCTTCACCACACCCGAGAGGACATGGCCCGTGGTCGGGCACCAGGAGCCGGCAGCGCGGGCACCAGATGCCCGGCAGGGCCAGGCCGGGCTGCACCAGCAGGGTATTTACCCGGCCCTGGGCGAGCAGTTGCAGGGTATCGCCAAGGCCGGAGACAGCCCGGCCGCCGGGGGATAGCCCCTCCCTTACCCGGCTGAGCAGTTCCTCGTCGCTGGCGGACTTTATCTGCCGCTCCGCCTCTTGGGCCACGGCCACGACATCCTTGAAGGGAGCACCCAGCGGCATGTTCAGGGTGGCACGCAGGCGTTGCCACACATAGGGGTGCAGGCAGGCCACGAAGTAGGACAGGGTCTCCCCGGCTCCGCCCAGAATCAGCCACTCGAAGCCGTGCCGCCCGAAGAGGTCGAAGATCTTGGCGGCAACGTTCTCGAAATGACGGTGCTCGTGGTCTTCCACGTGGCCGCGGACGCTCCTTTCGGCATACCCCTGGAATCCGCCCTCGCGCACCCTGGCGGGCACGTCATCGACCACGTCCCGATACTCCTCCAACCCACCCATGCGGATCTCGAAGATGCGGGCATGCCGGCGGTCCAGCAGCACGAGCATGATGGGGCGGTACTGGTCCAGCATCAGGGCCAGGGGACGGAGGTAGAAGCTCGTTTCCTGAATGAGCCTGGCTGGAGGCGGCAAGGGAAGCAGCCAGGTCCTCCACCAGCCTTCCGCCGAGCAGCAGAAGACGCTGATGCCCCGTGCCCCGGCCCGTTCCATGTGCGCCGTGACGTGGCGTTCCAAGTCGGCCAGATCCTGCCGCGCCGAGGCCGCCACGTCGTGAGGCAGCCCTCTGTCGTCGATCCCGGCCGCCCGGGTCCTTTTCGCCAGGTCGCGCAACAGAACCGGAAATTGGGGCGGCTGTCCGACGTCGAGCGGCAAATAGAGCGTGGTGGCCAGGTAGCGCTCGCCGCGGAAGGCATTGATCGCCTCGAGGTCGTATTGCGTGAGCATCAATGCCCCTGCCTGGTGGGCCTCTACCATGTTTGCCTGCTTCCAGTTTGGCGGCCCGCAACCACCACAATCAAGCAAAAGGTAGCGAGCCGCCACGGGCCATCTCCGCCCCCCGGCCTGGCTCGAAGGTAGTTCAACCGAAGAGAGGGGGCCGGCTCCCCGCTGGCGTTGCCAGCAGGGCGGCGGTGGCAACTATGGCCCGCGAAAGGTGGCGAGCCGCCACGGGCTGTCTCCGCCCCCCGGCCTGGCTCGAAGGTAGTTCAACCGAAGAGAGGGGG
>JAZDOA010000072.1:0-3427 GCA_043799175.1 Pseudomonadota bacterium
GGATGGACGCCCTGGCCAGGTTCTTTCAGGAGATATTCCCCTCGGGCGTACACCTGGGCTACTGCGCGGCCGGGCAGAGCTATCTGGAAGGGGGGTGGTACGAGGCCGCTCTCGAGGCCTTCCAGAAGGCCCTCGAGGTCAACCCCAAATCCCGCAAGGCCCGCCATGGGTTGAACGAGACCCGCCGCATGCTGAAGCTGTAGGGCGCGAGCCGCGCCAGGCAAACTCTCTCTCTCTGATTCCAGCCTCGGTGGCTGGCGGCAAACCTCGCAACGACAAGTTCGGATCAGCGTTAGTGGCGCCGCTTTAATGCGGCGGAACCCGCAGGGGTGGCAACAGCATGGGTGCCGGCTCAATCGCCGCCGGCTTGGCTATGCCCCGCACTCTGGAGCTGAAGGTGCCGTTGCACCCGCTGACGCCACATGCCGATGTCGTGCACTTGAGGCTCCCGCCTTTTGGGTAAGTGCACGCCGCCTGCAACAAAGAGCAGGCGGCCCTTCGGCCTGTGGCGGCGGGTGCCCGCAACGGACACCTTAGGCTCTTGCCGCGCGGGGCAGGGGGTCTGTCTGGTTCGGGCGCCAGTGGCTGACGGCGAACGCCTGGGGCGCCTGGCAAGAGGGAAAGGACGAACAAGCGGGGCGGGCAACCGAGGTTGCCCGCCGCCTTAAAGCGGCGCCACCGAGGCCTGTCTCTCTCAGTGACTTGCGGGCCGTGTCTGCCTCTGGCATCCCTGACCTTGATTTTGCCTGAATGCCATCTCTCCGTCGTACATCATTTCTTTGTAAATGATGGATTCCTTTTCAACATCAAAGATGAAGCAAGAGCCAAGAACTCTACCCCACCAGACTTGTATGTATAGAAGATGCTCATTGATCCAGTATGTTTTAACTACGAAATTAGGATAATGATCCTTGATGAGCAGCTCAAGCAGATAACCCCTTTCATTGAATATGCGAAATCGGACATTCTGGCTAGCGACTAGGCGTTGCTGACATTGATCTACGGGATCATCTGAGTTTATCTCGTACCAATATGCATTATTGGGAGAGAACTCTTTCCGCTTTATGTTACGTGACATTCTTATGTGTGATACACGGATCCGTGTTTCGTAATCCTTTTTAAATGGCTCGTGCCAAAAACGAGGTTCTTTCCATTTGTCCGGCGGAGTGTGCCAGCGGAATCCCTGAGCGGAAGTGGGCAGTGAACATAGGAAGATGATGAGCCCAGCACACGTGAGCGAGCCCCAAGAGCTGGCGAGGATGAGTCCTTTCCGGTACATGAATACCCCCTGTCTGGCTGTGATTCCGCTCCACCCCGCCGCCTCAGCCCCCCTCCGACAAAATAATGGCGTCGGCCACCTCGCGCATGGATTTGCGGGTGTCCATGCTGCGGCGCTGAATCCAGCGGAAGGCCTCTTCACCGGTCATGCCGCGCCGGCCGACCAGGATGTCTTTGGCGCGCTCTATCTGCTTGCGGGCCGCCAGCTCTTCCTGGATGACGTGCGTCTTCACCATAAGCTCGGTGTTTTCAATGGCCACCGCCGCCTGATTGGCCACGGCGGTGAACAGGTTCAGCTCGGTGTCGGTAAAGGTGTGGGGATGGGAGGTATAGGCGTTTATCACGCCGATCACGCGGTCTCTTACCCGCATGGGCACGCTGAGCATCGAGACCAGGCCCTCTTTCTGGGCCAGTTCCTTCTCCTTAAAATGAGGATCCTCCCGAACGTCGAGGATCATGCGGGGGCGGTCTTCCTGGGCGACCATGCCCACCACGCCCTCGCCCAGGCGCAGCGAGCGCTCCTTCAGGTATTCCGCGCTGATGGTCTGGGTGGCCCGTATGCGCAGCATCTTGTCGCGGTCGTCAAGCAGCCAGAGCGAACAGATCTTGGAGTTCATGAGCTTGGCCGTGACCATGACGATCAGGCCCAGGATGTCATCAAGGTAGCGGTCGGAGGTTATGGCCGCGCTGATTTGGCTCAGGGCTTCTATCTGTTCCTCGTGAGAGACACGAGGGGCCTTACGCGGCCTGGCCGCCTGTTTCTTGGGGGTTGTGCCCAGGGTCTTCACAACCAAATATATAACCTTGGCACCGCGCCCTCTGTCAACGGCCATCGAAGCCGGGTGCTGATTTTGCGGCTTCTTTGTTGCGCTTGACACTTCTTTGTCTTCGGGTTACGATCTTCCCCTTTGGCTGGTACTCCCTCGCGGGGGGCGCGAAGCGAACGGGCAACGCCCGGTTTTTTTTATATATCCTATGGAGGTTTTGATGGACGGCTGGACCGGCAGGCTGCTGCGAGTTGACCTCTCTCAGGGCTCGGCCCGTGTCGAGGACTGGAGCGAGGCGCAAATCAAGCGGTTCATCGGCGGAAGGAGCCTCGCGCTCAGGCTGCTTGGCGAGGAGGTCGATCCGACCACCGACCCGCTGGGTGCGGAGAACAAGCTGGTTTTGGCCGCCGGTCCGCTAACCGGCACCGGAGCCGTGTGTGGCTCGGTGCTGGTTGTGGCCGCCAAGTCTCCCGCCACGGGCGGCTTCTGCTGCGGCCTCGTCAAGGGGCATTTTGGGGCGGAACTTAAACAGGCGGGGTTTGATGCCGTCGTTCTGGAAGGCAGGAGCCGGTTTCCGGTGTATCTGTCCATTGCCGACGGCCAGTTCAGGCTGCTCCCCGCTCTGCGGATGTGGGGCCGCGACACCCAGCAGACCGAGGCCATCGTGCGCTCCGAGATCAAAGACACCTGGAAGGCGCGCGCGACCATGGTGCTCTCCATCGGAGCGGCCGGAGAGCGCATGTCGCGAGTGGCAACGTTGGTCAACGAAGACTATCTGACCCAAGGCGGCCCGGGGCTCGGCGCCGTCATGGGCTCCAAGAACCTGAAAGCCGTGGCGGTGCGTGGCTCCAGGGGCGTGTCCGTGGCCAGGGGCAGCAGCTTCATAGACGCCGTCTCCCGGCTCATAAACCGCCTCAACTCCGCCCCACCCACCGGAGACGGCCTGCCGGAATTCGGCAGCCCTCTCATCCTCGACGGCCTGGCGGCCCACGGCGCGCTCGCCGTGCGGAACCACTCCGGCGGGAGCGCGAAGCTCCTCCGCGCTGGAGATTTCGCCGCCCACTACAAGTTCAGCCGCAGCTGCTTCGGCTGCCCCATAGGCTGCAAGCAGTTCGGCGAAATCAAGGAAGGGCCTCTCGCCTGTCAGGGCAAGGCCCCGGAAGCGGACGCGGCCGCCGCCTTCGGAGCCAACTGCGGCGTCTCCGACGTTGCCGCCGTCTTCATGGCCAACAGACTGTGTACCATGCACGGCCTCGATGCCGTCTCGGCGGGCGGGGTGCTGGCCTGCGCCATGGAACTGAACGCCCAGGGCCTGCTGGACGGCCCTGACGCCCCGTCCTTCGGCGACGCGGCCTCCCTGGTAGCCGCCCTGGAGGCCCTGG
>JAZDOA010000104.1:0-5164 GCA_043799175.1 Pseudomonadota bacterium
CACCAGGGCCCGGGGCTCCGGTAGTCGCCGCGCCAACCCGGCGATCTCTTCATTGTCCATAAAGTCGAATAGTCCGTCGCAGGCCGCAACGAGCATCAGATCTTCGTCGCCAATGGGATGCTTGCCGATAGACGGCCTGGCGATCACCCCCACCGGTTTGAAGAATTCATCGCCTAACGTGCGCGTAGGCATGATGCCGGCGAATCTCCGGTATACATAAGGGTACCTGATCTCGCCGCCCCTCTGCCTGATCCTGGCCGCTTCCTGTTCATTGTCCAGCCGGTGATCGGTGGTCAACTGTAAAACGCTCTGTCTCCCTACCACGATGGCGCGGGCATCGCCGGCGTTGGCCGTAAAAATTGCCGAATCCCGGATCAGAAAGTCTACCGCCGTGGTGCCGGAATCCTGGCTTTTCAGCGCCTCCGAAATCTCCTGATAGGCCTCGGCAAACGACTGCTCCGGGGACAGCCCGGCCAGTACCTTTTCCAGAAACTTTACATGCAGGTGAATTGCCGCAGACTCCGCCGCCAGAGCGCCGCCGTGCCCGTCATAGATTCCTCCGTAAACCCAGCCCCGCCCCGCGAAATTCGTATCGAGGAAATGGGCGTCCTCCATGCTAGGCCGGACGCCCCGCTCGGAAATAATGGCTGCCTGCACCGGCATCAGTGTCTCCCACGGAATTATTCAGTGCTAACAGGATGCCCGCTTCTAGACTTGTAGATTCGATCTGAGGAAATCCAGAACGATCTTATTAAAATCTTTCGGGTTGTCCAGGCTGGCGGCATGTCCGGCATCGGGGACAACAGCGCACTGCGCGCCGGGAATAGACCGCGCCATGTACTGGCTGGCGGGAACGTTACGCTTGTCCCGCTCCCCGTCGATGATCAGGGTGGGGACTTTGATCTGGCCCAGGTTCTCAGTGACGTAAGAGTCGAACTGCGCCATGACCCCGCGCGCGGCATGGGCCAGACCGACCGGGTTATGTCCGCTGCCGTTGCGACTGAGCACGCCGGGAAACCGGGCGACGAATGCTTCTATTCCCTGTGCTTCCAGGACCTCGGCATAATCGCGGCAGCGGCGGTTCCAGGCCTCTTTCTGGATGGGATTGCGGAAGCCGGGGCCGGCACCGATCAGGACCAAAGCTGAAACGTGCCCGGGATGAGCCAGGTAAAATCGCATGGCGAGGTAGCCGCCCATCGAATGCCCGCCCATCACCGCCTTGTCCACCCCGAGCGTTTTCATTAGCTGCAAAACGTCTTCGATCACGATGTCCGCAGAGTATTCATCGGGCGAGGCGGGACTATCGGTGCCGCCGTGCCCGCGCAAATCGCAGGTGATCAGCCGGAATTCCCGTGAGAAAGCAGCCACCTGATGCCGCCAGGTCTCGAGCGTGCCGCCGTAGCCCGGCAATAGTATGATCGGGTGGCCTTCACCGTGGACTTCGTAATTCAGGTTAATTCCGTTAACGCTGACCTTCGGCATTTTTATTTTAGCTACGAGCAGCTATCAGGACTACAAAGTCAATGTAACGTCCGGGCATGAGGTTTGTCAACCTAGAAGCCTTGACAAAGATAACGCCCTGAAGGTAGTATTTAATCGCAATTTTGCGCCTGCGTGCGCCTTAGTAAAAATGCCAACCCTGAATTATTCGAACGTTTCGCTTGAGAAAGCTGCATGTATTTTGTTAAGCCATTTGTAACCGCACGTTGAGTGACGCGGCGCCGGCTGCCAGGTCGCGAAAAACTCCGCTTGAGATCAGGATCACCTCTGGTGAGCCTCAAGCCAACTACCTGCGAAGCAACATTGAGGAGCGCCACATGCAGCGGATGGGGCAAAGAGTAAAATAGCCGACGGAGAACGGAAACGGAGACAGGTCAAAAGAAGGCAATCCTTATCTCTGAGGAAGCGGTAGCGGTTGAAAGATCCCGCGCCGGGACGGCGATCCCCGTTCCCGTGGTTAATGAGGCGGCTACAAAAGACGCCATCAGACACTTCGCCGACGGCATTGGTGACCCTAACCCGCTCTGGCGAGACCCGGAATACGCCGGGAACACCGTACATAAGGGGCTGGTCGCCCCCCCGGCATTTCTGAACGCCATTGTGCCGGGCCAGTGGAGTCAGGGGTGGCCCCGCGTCCCGCGGTATGCCCTTGGCTGTGAATGGGAATGGTTCCGGCCCATCAGGGTGAACGACACCTTCACCTGCGCCAATCTGCTCGAAGATGTGGTGGTCAAGCGGGCCGAGCCGGTCGGTCAGCGACGCTACCTGCAGTCGGGGAGGCTGCAATACCACAATCAGCATGGCGAGATGGCCGGTTTTTGCCGGTGGTCGACGATGTTCTACGAAATATCCGGCGAACCGGCCAAACCATCGTCGGACAAGCCGCAAGTCCGGGAGCCCTACGTTTACTCCCAGGCCGAGCTGGACGCCATCGACCGCGCCTACGCGGAAGAGGCAATAAGAGGCGCTAAGCCGCGCTACTGGGAAGATGTTGCGGTTGGTGAAGAGCTGAAACCGGTGGTCAAAGGCCCGCTGACCCATGCCGACATGGTGGCCTTCATCGTCGGCCTGGGGTACATGTCCCAGGCCCATTCGTTGAGTCCTTTCCGCAAGCCCGGCAGTCCTGTCTGGAAAGACCTGGTCACCAACGTCACCGAGCCGGGGGCGGGCGTCCATTTCCTGGATAAAGTGGCCCGCGGTCTGGCCGGGGAACCGTTCGCCTTTAACATGGGGATACAAAGGGTCTGCTGGCTGGGGCATCTCATGACCAACTGGATTGGCAATGAAGGCTCTCTGAAGAAGCTGGAAGCCCGGTTCCGCAAGGTCAGCTATTTCGGTGATACTACGTGGTGCCGCGGCAAAGTTACCAGGAAGTACGTTCAGGGGAAAGAATACCTGGTAGAATGCGAGCTCTGGACGGAGAACCAGCGGCAGGAGAAGGATACCCTGGGCAGCGCCCTGGTCGCCCTGCCGTCAAAGACGGCGCACAACGGATAGTACCAAAAGCATCATAACAAGGAGGCAAAGGAAGAAGTGAGTTTTCGCATCGCCCTGGACTGTGGAGGGACATTCACGGATGGGATATCGGTAGATGAGCGGGGGAAGATGGTGATCGCCAAAGCGCTGACGACGCCGAAGGACCTGACGTTGGGCGTCAAAAACACGCTGGTTAGCCTGGCCAAGAAGCACCGGCTGGGGTTGGGGGAGTTCCTGGACCGGACCACTTTGATGGTCCACGGGACGACGCAGGGCACGAACTGCCTGATCACGCGGGGTGGGCCCAAGACGGGGGTAATCACGACGGAAGGGTACCGGGACACGCTGGAGCTGCGCAACATCCCCAAGTGGAACATGTACGACTGGCGGATGCCGCCGCCGGAGCCGCTAGCGCCGCGCTATCACCGGGTGGAGGTGATAGAGAGGCTGGACCGGAAGGGAGAGGTAGTCAAACCGCTCGATGAAGAAAGCGTGCGGAAGGCGGTGGCCTACCTCAAGAAAGAGGGGGTCAAGGCGATCGCGGTAGTGCTGCTGTTCTCGTTCCTGAATTCGGAGCATGAGCGGCGGGTCAAGGAGATCATCAAAGAGATGTACCCGGAGGCCCTGATCTCGCTATCGTCGGAGGTCTCGCCGGTGATCGGGGAGTTCGACCGCACCAGCACGACGGTGATCAACGCCTACATCAGTCAGTCGGTCAGCAAGTACATCGAGTCGCTGAAGCAGTGGCTGAAGGACGAAGGGTTCAAAGGCGAGCTGCTGATGATGCAGAGCAACGGTGGGGTAGAGAGTGCGGAGATCGCGGCGGAGCGGCCGGCGACGATCGCGCTGTCGGGACCGAGCACGGGGCCGGTAGCGGCCTGCATCTTTGGTGGTCTGCACGGAGAGCAGAACCTGATATCGGTGGACCAGGGCGGGACGACCTTCCTGTGCGGGATAGTCTATAAGGGAGTTTTACCCACCAAGCCGGAGACGCTGATCGGGGACATCAAGCTGGCCTTGCCGGTGATCGATGTCAGCAGCATCGGGGGCGGGGGTGGGGCGATAGCCTGGCTGGACGTGACCAATACGCTGCGGGTGGGCCCGAAGAGCGCGGCGGCATCGCCGGGGCCGGCCTGCTACGGGATGGGCGGCGAAGAGCCCACGGTTACCGACTCCAATGTGCTGCTGGGCTACGTGTCGCCGGACTTTTTCATGGGTGGGGAGATACCGCTGCGCAAAGACCTGGCGCAGAAAGCGGTCAAGGTCAAGATCGCCGATAAACTGGGACTCAGTGTCATGGAGGGGGCGATCGCTATTCATAAGGTGATCAACGCCGCCATCGCCGACTCGGTATCTCGCTCGCTCAACGAGCGGGGCTACGATCCGCGTGATTTCACGATGTGCGTCGGGGGATCGGCGGGCCCGGTGCATGCCTGCCGTATCGCGCAGGAGCTGGGGATACCGAAGGTGATCATCACCAAGCTGGCGCCGGGCTATTCGGCGGTGGGGATGCTGGGGGTGGACCTGAAGCACGACTACATGCGGTTCTACTACACGCAGCGGCAGGCGCTGGAGCTGAAGCGCGTGCGCAAGCTCTATAAAGATATGGAGAGCGAAGCCAACGCGACGCTGGAGCGGGAGGGGGTGCCGGAGAAGATGCGGATATTGCAGCGGTACATGAAGCTGCGCTACTACGGGCAGTTCCGGGAGGTGGAGGTACCCTGGCCGGCGGGACCGATAACGGAAGCCAGCATCAATGCCGGGGTAGCCGCCTTCCATGTCAAGCACAAGGAGCTGTACGGCTACAGCAACGAAAAGTACCCGCTGGAGTTCATGTACTTCAACCTGACGGCCATCGGCAAGATGCCGGGGTTCAAGTTCAGCGAGATCGGGAAGGGCACGAAGTCCGGCGCCAAGGCGCTCAAAGGCGAGCGGGAGGTGTACTGGGAAGAGAGTAAGGGCTTCGCGGGCACGCGGGTGTATGACGGTGACAAGCTGCTGTGCGGCAACGTCCTGCAGGGCCCGTGCATCGTTGAGGAAAAGATGACGACGGTAGTGATACCGCCCGGCTTCCAGTTCACGGTCGACCAGTACGGCAACTACGTATCGAAGCGGTAAAGGAGTGATGATGGCAACGAAGACGAAGACGGTAATAGACCCGACGACGCTGTCGGTGACGTGGAACCGG
>JAZDOA010000112.1:0-4881 GCA_043799175.1 Pseudomonadota bacterium
AGGTCCTCGAACCGTTCGTCCTGAGGTATCGAAGGACGAGCATTAAGTGACTGGGATCATTGAATCATTCTTTGTTCGTGCTTCTATACATCAGCACGAACGGGGATAGCTATATGACTTATTCAGACCTTCCCTAACCCACTCCCATCAGCCGCACCCTCTCTCCCCAACGCGCGAGCAGTGCCTTTCCCAGCGCGTCCTCCCGGTTCAGGCGCCCTTCGGCTATCAGGCGCTGGGCCTCGCGGCGCGCCAGGGCCAGCAGCCTGGCGTCCCTGAGGACGTCGGCCACCCGGAAACCGGGAAGCCCTGATTGGCGAACCCCCAGGAACTCTCCGGGGCCGCGCAGGGCAAGGTCTTCCTCGGCGATACGCCAGCCGTCGTGGGTTTTTTCCAGCGCGGCCAGCCGGCGGCCAGCCGGCCCTGACTTTGAGCCGGCCAGGAGCACGCAGGTGGCGGGGCGAGGGCCGCGGCCCACCCGGCCTCGGAGCTGGTGGAGCTGGGAAAGGCCGAAGCGTTCGGCGTCCTCTACCAGCATGAAGCTGGCATTGGGAACGTCGAGGCCCACCTCCACCACGGTGGTGGCCACCAGGGCGTCGATCTCCCGCTTCAGGAAGGCTCTCAGGACGCTGTCGCGCTCCAGAACGGGCAACCTGCCATGCACCAGCCCAAAACGCACGGCGGGCAGGAGCGCGGCCAACTCCCGGAACTGGCTCACCGCGCTCTTCAATAAGAGCTTATCGGACTCTTCCACCAGAGGATAAACGACATAGGCCTGCCCGCCCGCGGCTACCTCGGCGGCCAGCAGGTCCAGGGCCTCGCCACGCCGGGCGCGGTCCAGGACTATGGTCTTGATGGGCTGGCGGCCCGGTGGCGGTTCGTCTATGACCGACAGGTCCAGGTCTCCGTAGATGGTGAGGGCCAGGGTGCGCGGAATGGGCGTAGCGCTCAGGACCAGCACGTCTGGATGCCCTCCCTTGGCCAGCAGGGCCGAGCGCTGCATGACGCCGAAGCGGTGCTGCTCGTCCACCACGACCAGCCCCAGGGCGGCGAACTCCACGGCCTCCTCTATTATGGCGTGGGTGCCCACGGCCAGGTTGGCCTCGCCCCCGGCCAGTTTCCTCAACGCCGCCCGCCGTTCGGCGGCCCGCGGGCCGCTTCTCAGGAGCACGGGTCTAAAACCAAGTTGGGGCAGCCCCAGCACCGAGCGCAGGTGCTGCTCGGCCAGGATCTCGGTCGGGGCCATCAGGGCGGCCTGGTAGCCGGCCTGGGTGCAGGCATGGCAGGCGGCCAGGGCCACGGCCGTCTTGCCGCAGCCCACGTCCCCCTGGATGAGACGGCTCATGGGTTTTGGTCGGGCCATGTCGGCCGCGACCTCGGCCAGTACCCGGCGCTGGGCGGAGGTGAGCGGAAAGGACAGAGCGGCCTCGAAACGCTGGAAGGCGGCGGCGGGGTCGGGGAAGGCGATGCCCGGCCGGCCGGCCCGGGACCGGCGCTGAAGCAGCACCCCGATCTGGAAGAGGAATAGCTCCTCGAAGATGAGCGCCTGGTGGGCCGGCGTGGTATAGTCGTTCAGCGCGGATACCTCGGCGCCGGGTGGCGGGTTGTGCAGAAAACACAAGGCCTCGCCGGCCGGCGGCAGCGCCAGGGACACGCGGACGTCTTCCGGTACCACCGGCGGCACCCGCGCGGCCAGGGGGAGGACCTGGCCCACCAGGCGGCGGACGGTAGTCTGAAGCAGTCCCTCCGTGGCCGGATAGACGGGCCTCAATCCGGCGGCGGCAGAAAAAATGCCCGTCTCCGGCTCGAACAGCTCGGCATGGACCATTTGCAGGCTGCCGGAAAAGCGGCTGACCACACCCGCGGCCACGACCTGCCCGCCGGGGGCCAGGAGCAGCTTCAGTCGCTCCGGAATGAACTGGAAATACTTGAGGGTGAGGGTGCCACTGTCGTCGGCCAACACCGCTTCAAAGAGTCTTTTCCCGCCCCGCCTGAACCCTCCCCCCAAATGGGCGGCCAGGACGTTCCCGCGCACCACGGCCGCCTGGCCGGGGGCGCAGTCGGCAATGCGGGCCAGGTGGCGAAAGTCTTCGTAGCGCCGGGGCAGCAGGTAGAGCAGGTCCGCCGCCTTCTCAACCCCCAGCCGCTTGAGCCTTCCCGCCACCACCGGCCCCACGCCCTTGAGGGCGGACGCGGGAGATTCCAGGCCGAACGCGGCCTCGGGCGGGGTGGTTTTTGAGCCGGCCAGGATTCTGGCGGAACGGGGCGGGGCCGCTTCCTTTTCACCCGGTTTCATGGGTGAGGCCTAACAGACCAAGGGCTTCGCACACAAGTAAAAAGTTGACACTCGAGGTTGCCGCGGTCAGAATGATGGGTGCCTTTCAGCGGGGCAATTTTTAGAGCAGTCGGAGAGGATAGCGTGCAGTGGTCAAGAAGGGGCTGACGTATCAGGCCGCAGGTGTCGATGTGGCTTGCGCGGACGAATTCATAGAGTCTATCAAGCCGATGGTCCGCCGTACATTCCGCTCCGGCGTCCTGGTGGACATCGGCGGCTTTGGCGGGCTTTTCTCTCTGAATACAGAGAAATATCCCCGACCGGTACTGGTGGCCTCCACCGACGGCGTGGGAACCAAGATCAAGGTGGCCCAGGCTGCCGGCCGCCACAATACCGTGGGCATAGACCTGGTGGCCATGTGCGTCAACGACGTGGCGGTGATGGGCGCCACTCCGTTGTTTTTCCTGGATTACCTGGCCGTCGGCAAGCTCGATGCCAAGATGGCCGCGGAGCTCGTCTCGGGAATGACCGAGGGCTGCCTTCAAGCCAAGTGCTCGCTGATTGGCGGTGAAACCGCTGAAATGCCCGGCATTTACGGCGAGGGTGAGTACGATCTGGCCGGTTTCAGCGTGGGCGTGGTGGACCACGACAGCATCATCGACGGCTCTTGCATAGCTGTCGGGCAAAAAATTGTCGGGATTGCCTCCAGCGGTCTCCACAGCAACGGCTATTCTCTGGTGCGCCGCGTGGTCTTCGATGTGGCCGGCCTCCAGCCAGACTCTGAATTGCCTGGCTGCGGCCGTTCGGTGGCGGATGAGCTGCTGGAGCCCACCAAGATTTATGCAGACCTTATCCTAAATCTTCTCAAGGAAATACGTATCACCGGCATCTGCCACGTGACCGGTGGAGGAATACCGGGCAACCTGCCCCGTATTCTGCCCAAGGGGGTGCAGGCCCGCATAAAGAGGGGCTCCTGGGAGGTTCCCCCGGTCTTCGGTTTCCTGCAAGAGGCCGGCGGCATCACGGATCAAGAGATGCTGCGTACCTTCAACATGGGCCTGGGGCTGCTCCTGGTGGTTCCGGACGAACAGGTGCAGGATCTGCTGCTGCGCGCCACGGCCATGAAGGAGCGCGCCTTCGTGGTGGGGGACATCGCCGCCAGGAAGCCGGGCCAGCCGCCGCTCATCATCTCGGAGAAGAAGGCTTGAGAATCCGGCCGCTCCGCGTCGGGGTGCTCCTGTCTGGTGGCGGAAGCAACCTGCAGTCCATAATAGACGCCTGCGAGTCGGGCAAGGCGGCCGCGCGGGTGGTGGTGGTGATCAGCAACGTCCCCGAGGCCTTCGGGCTGGAGCGGGCGCGCCGCGCCGGTGTTCCGGCCCACACCGTCGCCCACGCGGACTACGTCAGCCGCGCCGCGTTCGAGGACCGCCTCCTCGCCATACTCCGGGAGCACGACGTGGAGCTGGTCTGCCTGGCGGGCTTCATGAGGTTGCTGACGCCCCACTTCGTCGGGGCCTGGCGGGGGCGCATGCTGAATATTCACCCCACCCTGCTGCCCAGCTTCCCCGGCGCTCACGGCCAGCGGGTCGCCCACCGCCACGGAGTGAAGTTCTCGGGCTGCACGGTCCACTTCGTCGATGAAGGCACCGATACCGGGCCGATTGTCATTCAGGCGGTGGTACCCGTGCACGACACCGATACCGAAGAGGACCTTGCCGCCCGCATCCTGACGGAGGAGCACCGCATTTACCCCAGGGCCATTCAGCTCTTCGCCGAAGGCCGCCTGGAACTCGACGGGCGCCGGGTACGGGTGCGGGCCGCGCGTTGCGCCGACTGCGCCTGCCACAACCCCCCCCTGGCGGACTAGCAACAACCACAACATGCGGGCCAGGTGCTTCTTGGCAACAAGGTGGCACCGGGGTATCATCGCCTCATGGCTGCCTGCCCAACCTGCCCAGATTTACCCGCCGTCTCCCGGCCGAGGGATGCCTGGGGTTGCCCCACGGGCGGAGTCGTCCTGGTCAGCGCCTGCCTGGCCGGGCTGTTTACCCGCTACGACAGCCGGGACGCCTTCAATGAAGACCTGATGCAAAGGCTGTCAGGGGTGAGGTGGATTCCCGTTTGCCCCGAGGAGGCCGGGGGGCTGCCCTCCCCCAGGCCCCCGGCCGAAATGGTCGGGGGTGACGGCCACGCGGTGTTGAGAGGAAGAGCCAAGGTCATGGCCGCTGGTGGGGCCGATGTCACCTTGGCCTTCATAGCAGGGGCCCACGCCGTGCTCGATGTGGCCAGACGTCTCCAGGCGCGGGCCTGCTACCTCAAGAGCCGCAGCCCCTCCTGCGGCTTGCGGCCCAGCCATGGCCCAGCGGGCCGCCTCGGAGGCATCGGGGTCTGTGCCGCGCTTCTGGTGGAGCAAGGCCTCAGGGTGATCGAGGTCTGAAACCTGCCTGACAGGCTGCCTCCAGACCCTCCCCCCTAATCTCCGGCTAAGATTTACATAGATGCAATTTTATGCTGTGGAATAGCGAAGTTACTGGCATAATGGTCACTTCAAAGCTTCACCCAATGGGTGAAAGTCCTGGAGGGGCTATGAAGAAGAACCACCGCTTGCC
>JAZDOA010000113.1:0-16241 GCA_043799175.1 Pseudomonadota bacterium
AGGTCCTCGAACCGTTCGTCCTGAGGTATCGAAGGACGAGCATTAAGTGACTGGGATCATTGAATCATTCTTTGTTCGTGCTTCTATACATCAGCACGAACGGGGATAGCTATATGACTTATTCAGACCTTCCCTAACCCAAAACCAAATCCGGCGGGTGGCAAAGCCACCCGCCGGCAGGCGCGACTTGACAATATCCGCGCTTTCCTGACAGGCGGCTATTTCAACAGACTTCCACGCCGCCGCTTGCCGAAAATCAGCGCGCTCAGCCCGCCGCCCACCAAAAGCATGGTGGCCGGCTCCGGGACCGGAGCGGAACCATTATAGGTTATGTTGTCAACCACCTGATGTGACCCAGCGCCGTCTTCACCCGCCCACGTGCCGTCCTCTGGCAGGGACCTGATGACCAGCTGGTCAATGTTATTGAAGTTAAAATCCCACCAATAGGCGTGATCGGCGGAAGTGAAAATATCTCGGGAGTACTTCCTGGCGCCGTTCAACCAGCCTTCAACGGTGACTTTCTCGTTGTCGTTCCACGCCGCGGTGATGTAGGCCCCAAGAAAATCAAACGGCTGCGCGCGCGCCATGGAGATGTCTTGTTCCCAGGCCCCGAATATGGACAGGGCTCCCATGGTCCCTCTGACATAGCCGCTTGGCACACCATAGGTGACGGGATCCATGACGTAGTCCGAGGCACCCCAGGTGAAACCGGCATAGCCGCTGGGAACCGGTTTGAGATGGTTCGCCGGCAAAATATCCTCAAAAGTAATTACCGTGGCATGGGCTGCCACCGAAAACATGACCACCAGGAAAGCGGAAAACAGAATGATAAGCCGTTTCATCTTGTTGTTACCCCTATCATCGTCGTCTTTTGTCGATACATCTGCCTCATGGCACACGGCCGGAAGCCAACCAGCCGCAGCGCTCCCGCTCATCCTGAGTGAGACCCGGCCGGTAAAAAAGCCACCAGCCAGACTAAGCGCCCGGCAACCGTTGTGACTACTTATTATTGTTCACGCCCGGTTCAAGAGGCGCGCCCCTGTTTTGCTTCGAACCCACTACCCACCACAGTAACTATTACCTCTATTGTTACTAAACGTCAAGCTAAAATTCACCCCAGGCCCTGATAGACCGCCGCCTGGCAGGTGGCCAACTGAACGGTCTTCACTCTTGAGAGCCGACCGGGGGGGAAATGACAGCCGTAGACCACCAGTCGGCCGGCGCCGCCCTCGGCCAGAACCTCTTCCAGGACCGGAGAGAGAGGTTTGTCAGGGTAGATATAGAGCAGATCATAGCGGGAAAGATCCTCCCGCAGGAAATCCCCGCATATGAACTCCGCCTTCAGCCCCAGTCGGTCTCGCAGCGCTCCGGCCTCCGCGACCAGGGCCGCGTCGGCTTCTATTCCCGTGGCGGGGCAGAAAAGCGAGGCGATGCAGGTAACTAGGCCGTCGCCGCTGCCAAGATCCACGAAGCGGCGGCAGCGCTCGGCATCCAACACCGCCAATAGCTCAAAGACCTCGGCCGCGGTGGAGGAGACCCACATGCCCCGGGAGGTCGGCCTGCCCGGCTCCCGGCGCCGCTCGGCGTAAGCATCCAGTATCTTCCGGAACCCTTCCGCCCGCCCGTCGCCTTCCAATGGCTAGGAGTCCCCGCCCGTCGCCTTGAGTCGCTCCAGGCTCGCCCGGGCAAAGTCGAGGGTGGGGTCCATGGCCAGGGCCAGCTCGTAGTGGGCGATGGCCTCCTCCGTCTTGCCCATTTCCCGCAGGTTGGAACCGATGTTGGCGTGGTTTATGGCCTGAGCGGGGTCGAGGTCTATGGCCCGCCGGAAGTGGGCGATGGACTCCTCGTGCCTCCGGAGCTTGAAGTGGCAGAAGCCGATCTGATTGTGGATCTCCGCACTCTCGGATAGGGCGAGGGCCTGCTGGAAGAGCCGCAGCGCCTCCCCGTGGCGGCCCAGATCACGATGGCAGAGGCCGGCGTAGGTCAAAACACTCTCCACGTCTTCAGATTTGGGGCCGAGACCGAGGGCACGGCGGAACTCGGCCAATGCCTCGTCTTGCCGCTCCAGGACCCGCAGCGCCTGGCCGCGAAAGAAGGCGACGTAGTAGAGGCCGGGATGGGCGCGGTCGATAGATGTGAGGTGGGCCAGCGCCTCGTCCGGCTCCGCCTGGGCCACCAGCTTGACCGCGAACATGCCCACGCTCCCCATGGCCCGCTCCCGGAAGTGCATGCCTGGAACCACCAAGTACGCCGCCGGGATGCCGAGTTGGGGGTGGGTGATGTCTATGGCGAAGACCTCGAAGCGGCGCTTTTCCAGGGCCGCCACGCAGCGCTCCACCTCGACCCGGATGTTCGGGTCGGCCAGATCGGGCAGGGAATCGAGCGCGCGCGGTGCTCCCGGACTGTTCAGCACCCAGGAGGCGTCATCGAGGCTGGTGAACTTGGGCAGGCCGCTGGCCACGTAGCGCGAGGTGGTGTCAAAATCTCCCGCCAGTTGGGCCACCTCCGTCAGGCAGCGGATGAGCGCCTTCTCCGGGTTCGGGGTGGTGCCCGCCGTGAAGACGATCTCGGAGCGATGGGGGAAGGTGGCGGGGTCGTGGGCAATCGCGGCCACGGTGGGAATTCCCGTGTCGAGGCTGAAGTCCCGCAGGTGCAGACTGATGCCGCAGGCCGCGAACCTGGCGAGCAGGTCGCGGGCCGCCGGGCTGGTGGCCGTGGCGGGATCTATAGCCGGGGTGCTCAGCCGCCCTCTGGCCACAAGAGCCGACACGTGCCGCTCCACCACCTCGCACAACCCCTGGCTGACGGCCTCCTCCAGGGTATTGCCGGCGGAGGAGCCGTTGAATTCGTTTATGGCGTAGAACCAGTCGAGCGGCAGGAGCACCTCGCGCCCCGAGGTGAGACTGCGGGCGGGCACCCAGCGCATGGGCACCTGGTTGAAGACAGGCCGCATCGGTTCCGCGTCCTCGTCGTTCACCGAGCGGGCAATGGCCTCAAAGGGCAACACCGGTGCCCCGGCGGCGATAAGCTCGGCACAGGTCTGTTTCTCGGCCTGGCCGGCCTTGACGAAGCTGAAGAAGCTGAAGCGTTCGGCCAGTTCCATCACAGCGGAGGCCCTGGCCTGGGCGGGGGTGCCCCCTTTGCCCATGTGCTTGTAGGTGCCGATCACCCGCTGGGCGTCAGCGCCACAAATGCTGAAAAATACGGGAATCCCCAGACGCCCGCGGTCTATGCGGCGGACCCCCTCCAGAATGTTCAGATCCACGGTGGCCAGCCGCTCCTGGAAGCGCTGGTAGGTATCCTCGGGGCTGAGGGCCTTGTCCTGGTCGTAGGTATAGGCCTTGAAGGAATCTGCAAGTTTGCCGACTGACATCCGTATTTGAGCCTCCACCAGAGATGGGCACGGCCGGCCCTGCCCCTGGCCACGGCGTGGACAAGGGCATCGCGCATTATAGCCTGAATTTTTTCCATGGACAAGAGCAATGCTAGTCAAGCCGGGCAAACCGCGCCCAGCGTCGCCACAGTGCCGCCACAGCGCCGCCCTTCCCCGGCGCGGCCGTTTGGCGGCGCCAGCCCCAGCCGGGGAAGGGCGGCCGTTAACCGAAACCATCTTGCAGACTATTCGGACTTGGCCATGCTGGGCGCACCAAAAACAAGGCCGAAGGATCACTCCTCCGGCCGATATCGAGATCGCCATTTTCTCGGCGGATACGGATTCAGCAATAGCATCTACTTGGGGGGAGTAGGTCTTATTATCTCAACTTCCCAAACGCCGTGTTCATCTGAGGCGGAGGGCACGTCAGGAAGCGGAGTGTCATCGTACATAAGGTAACCGGATACCGTCCACTCGGCCAGGTTGGAATAACCATCCGCAGCGCGCGGGGTACTTACACAAACAACCAAGTCATGCCCAGGAAGCACCTTCCAGCCGGTCTGGAAGCTGATTGCTGAAGTCTCGGTCAGCGCGGCTTTGGCTGTGTTGATACCCAATTGTTTTTCAACGTAATTTCGGACGCAGTCCTGCAGATAGACGAGGCACGGGTCTCCCGCTGTGAACTGAACAGTAAAGTCCGTCACGTAGAGCGCTTTACCCTTGGGAACGGTATAGCATTTGTCCCTGTCCGAAGACTCGCCCGAGAAGAACACCAACTTCCGGTCAGAAACTGCGTATACCGGAACAGGCTGTGCGTACTTGTTGGTAATAGTTACTTGGCCACCGCTGACCTTGACGGCCGGTTGGTTGACTACCTGCACTGACAGCGGCTGGCCAGCCACCGTTACCGACTGCTGCTGGCTGGCCGCCTTGGCCTTGGCCAGCGCGGCACCGGGGGACGATAGCAAAGCCACCAGGACTAATAGCAATGTGATCCGCTTCATGATACACAATCCCTCCCTCTCTCCAGATGGCGTCTACACCACCGGACCAAAGCAGTGTATCATTCAAGTCAAGAATAGTATACAAGAAAAAACAGCGATTCTGGTCAACGCGGGTCAAGCCGGGCAAACCGCGCCCAGCGCCGCCACAGTGCCGCCTCCGCCGCGCGGCCGTTTCGCGGCATCAACCCCAGCCGGCGGCGGAGCATGAGGCGGTAGAACACCCCGCCGGGAAGCGGCCCCGCGGAGGTCAGCACCCGGCCTTCATGGGGCGGGGGCGGCAGCCAGCACGGGGCCAGGTCTGCCAGCGGGGTGCCGGCGGTAAGCCACCCTACCGCCTCCTTCCAGGCCGGGTCGTAGCCCTGGGGCGCGAGCAGGCTGCCATCGCCCGCGCCGAGCCGCTCCGCCCCCCGCCTGCCCCGGCAGGGCTCAGGCTCCAGCAGGAACAGGTTTTTCCCGCCGGAGCAGCGCAGCATCTGGTGCATATTTTGGGGTAATGAGCCGTCGGGAGAGAAAATCCCCAACCCCCGCGCCGCGACTCCGGCATCCTCCAGCAGCGAAGGGGTGAACCTCAGCGAAGGGGAATCAGGGTTGGGGCTGGCATCGAACAGGAGCAGGCGCGCCTCCGGGGCCACGGAGAGCAGGCACCTGGCGAAGGCCGCCAGGTAGCTGACCTCGCGGCCACGGGAAGAGGACGCCACGAACTTGTCCACCACGGGTATCACCAGGGATTTCAGGCGACCCTGGGCCATGAGATGCCGCCCGGCCAGCCACAGCGCGGCCAGCATCTCCATCTGCCCCGAAAGCCTCTGCTCCTCCGCCTCGGCCGTGGCCAACGATGCGGCCAGACGGCCTTCCAGATCCTCCCGGCAGCGGAAGGGGAAGGCAAAGCGCGGAAGGTCGGGCGCCTCGCCCAGCCACCTGGCGGCCTTTTTCAGCCAGCCGGCATAACCCGCTTCGTCACCGGTCAGCAAACAACTCTGCCTCAACCCTGAGAGCAGCCAGTGAAGCCCTGGGCGAACCAGGACCTCGAACCTCCGGCGGACCAGATCCTCCAGCAACCCACTGTCTGGCCCTGCCGCCGCCCCGAGCTTACGGGCCTCGCGGGCCAGCCCACTGCCCCCGGCCTGTATCTCGAAGCCCGGCACCCCCCAGCCCGAGAAGCCGCCCAGAGTGGCATTGTGGAGGGTGACGACCGGCATCCCCGCCGCCGCCGAGAACGCCGCCGCCAGGCGGTAGGCCGCCCCCGCCTCCCGCGCCGAACGACCGAGCAGCCCGGAAGTCAGCCTGAGGCGGTCTTCCGGCAGACCTGGAACCTGCACCAGCCGGATATTGGCTGGAAAATGGGCCAGATGGTGGACCGGCGCGGTGGGCCGCGCCTGTTTTTTCCGAGCCAGAACCAGCGCCAGCAGATCCTCGGGCACCGGCCGCCCCCGATTGGCCGTCCAGGCCCGGCGCTGGCGCTCCAGCCACTCCAGCCCTCCGTGGCGCGGCAGTGCCCCCGCGGCAACGGCCTGGGCGCAGGTCAAAAAACGCCCCGCGTGGGGATAAGCGGAGAGCACGCTCGTCGCCCCGGCTTCCGAAGGGCCGCGAAGGCAGGCCATAATTTTTTGGGCCGCCCCCCGTCGCCCGAAGCGGCGCGGAGACCGGACCACGGCCTCGGCCAATTCCCCGCCCTTCTTCAATGCGGCCAGCACGGCCTTCAGGGCCAGCGGCTCGGGGGCCGCCTCCATGGCGTCCAGGGCGAGGCTGAGCAGTTGGGGGTCGAGGTCCGCCTCCAGCGCGGCCAGCAGGCGCGGAAGACCGGCCATGAGGAGTTGGATGTGCTCAAAAGAGTCGTCGAGCGAAAACACGTCGAGGATCCGCCGCGCCGCCTGCCGGCGCGCCTCTTCCTCGGGGGCCTCCAGGGCCCCAAGCAGTTGGTCGAACTCGGAAGACCGCACAAAGGCGAGGGTAGCATACCGCCAGCCCGGCGGCACCTCCGAGAACGATGAGCAACCACACCCGCCCCTCGCCGGAGAGCAGGCGGCAGACACCCACCACCGGGTACAGGCCCGCCCTCGCCGCCAGCCGCAGCCGCTCGTCTTCGGCTATGAAGCGGGCGGCAGCGGGGCTGTAGGTATAGTAAGCCCTGGCGAGGAACCGCCCCGGAGAGCTCTGGAGGAGCCACCTGTCCCGAAATATCCTCAGGTACCTTACCTGCGGCGCCAGGGGGGAGCCGTAGGCGGCCGGGGCAACGAAGCAGCCACCACCGCCGCCATCGGTTTCAGGCGCGCTGCCGGGGCTATCCGGCGGGGTGTCCTCCGCAACGATCTCTATGGCACCGGACAGCAGATCCTCGGCGTCGCCCTCGCCGTGCAACACGGCCCGTATGCGACAACTGCCGGCCTTGGCGGCACGAAAAACGCCCTCGACGATGCTGCCCAACTGGGGGCCGTCGATGGTCCAGTCGTACTCTTCGTTGCCGCGGGGGGCATGGAACCTTATGCTCTCCCGCGCTCTCAGGGTGGCCCTGTAGGGGGCGAGAATGGAGAGCGCCTCATAGGCGTCGATCACGCCGCCGGATGAGACCTTGCCGTCCAGTTCCGCGACCCTGGTGGCGGAGTCTGTTATTCGGGAGCGCAGCTCCGCCAGCCCGATGTTCTGGTAGGCCGGGACGGAGAGCGTCAGGGCAGCCAGCCCGGAGACCATGGCGGCGGCGAAGGATGTCCCCGAATAGCAGGCATAGCCCCCGCCGTTGCAGGTGGAGAGTATGAGCGTGCCCGGCGCGGCCACGTGTACCGTGGAGGGTCCCCAGTTGGAATCGGCCCGGAGGGCGCTGCTCCGGTATTCGGTGGCCGCCACGGAGACCATATTGGGAAGGTCCCAACCGGAGGGATAGTGCCCGGAGGTGTCCGTGTCGAGCCCGGAGTTGCCCGCCGAGGCCACCACCAGCACCCCGTGGTCCGCCGCCTGAAGCAACGCGTCCCGCAGGGCGCGCGAATCGCCGGTGGTGCCCCAGCTCATGTTTATGACCTGGGCACCCTGGTTGACCGCATAGAGGATGGCCTCGACGGCATCGGCCACGTTTCCAGTGGAATCCGGCCCCAGGACCCTCAGGGGCATGAGCTCGACCGACCAGCTTACCCCTACCGAGCCCTCGCCGTTGTTCCCCGCGGCACCGATGACCCCCGCCACCGCGCTGCCGTGACCGGTAACGTCGAAGACGACCGGGTTCCTGTCCACGAAGTTGTACCCCTGAGCGTCGTCCACGTAGCCATTGCCGTCGTCATCGAGACCGTTGGCGACCTCCGCGCCGTTCCTCCAGATGTTCGGGGCCAGGTCCGGGTGGTTCGGGTCGACCCCGGAGTCTATCACCGCCACCACCACGCCCGCCCCTCCCGCCGCCAGATCCCAGGCCCGCGGGGCCTCGATGTACTCCAAGGACCAGAGTACCCCCTCGGCATAGTACGGGTCATCGGGCACCACGGTTTTTTCAGCCCTGATGACATAGTTCGGCTCGACGTACTCCACGTCTGGATCATGCCGCAGCCGCTGGAGGGCATGCTCCACCCCTTCCGCCGCGCTCAGACGCACGCGCCGCAACCCGCCGCCCCGACCGATGACCTCTTCCCTCAATCCACCGGAGCGGGCGGAATGCATCCCACTCCGGTACTTGACCACCACCTCGCCAGGAACGAACTCCGGCCGCGCGGCCCAACAGGTGACGCACCCCAGCCAGAGAAGCGTGGCAATACCCAACGGCAGACGTAGCTTCCAGGAGCACATGGCGCAGAACCCCGCGGCCTGATGCCGCTGTAAACCCTGGATTCCAATGCCCATGCCATATAGCGCACCACGCGCGCGGCACCGAAAGATGGTCTGTATAGTCCGCGCTTTCCTGGGGTTACGAGCTACCCCAGGCCGGTCTTCGGCTGGCGAAAAGACGGATTTCCTGACTCGGCGGAAAAAGCTGCAGCACGGCGGGCGGCACCGCCTGGAACAGGGAGGCAAAGACGACCTGGCGTGGTAAACGTCAGTTTGATCGCAGGAAAGGTATTACAGCCCCATGTCCTCGAGCTTGGCGTTGAGGTACCAGTAACCCATGACGAACAGGCCCGCGCCGCACAGGAAGGCCGCCACTCCCGCGACCACGGGCACGGCCGCCAGCAGCCCCTCGGGCAGCACTCGCGCCCAGGAGGGAGGAAGGGAGAAGTCCCATATCAGTTTACCGACATAGTAGCCAGCCGTGCTGGCTGCCGAGAGGACCAAGTTCTTCCGGAAAAAACCAGCCATGTCTTTCGCTCCGCGCCGAATATCAAGACCACGCACCCAGTAACGTTTCGGCTCCGTTGGTCTTGAACATGAGTACCTGCCAAATGGAACGCGGCCCTGGCGGGAAGCTGAAAGACTTTCTGGACAGTTGCCCAGGTTGCGAGACGCCGAACATAAACCTTGCAAAGCGAGGGGGTAGGCTTATAATTCCCTGGAACTTGGCTGGCTGCGGGGAGGGGTGTTTTTTCTCTGGGGCCGCCTGGCTGTTTCCTGAGGTCAATTGATCTAAGGGGGCAAGGGGGAGGGGTAGCCGGCGGCGGTTGGCCTCGGGTGCTTTTTTGGGCACCGCCGGGCATCACGTCCCCCACCGAAGGCAACCCATGAAGCCATCCACGAAGCCATCCACGAAGCCGCCCATAAAACCATGATCGCCATCCCGGATTATGGGGCCGGCAACCTCACCAGCGTCGAGCGCGCCGTGCGGCGCCTGGGGTTCCCCTGCCTGGTAACCCGAGACCCAACCGCCATCATGCAGGCCGAACGCATCATCTTCCCCGGCGTGGGCGCGGCCGGCAAGGCCATGGAGGCCCTGCGAGCCCTGAAGCTGGACCAGGTCCTGTCCTCGGCCCTGGCCGCGGGCAAGCCCATATTGGGCATCTGCCTGGGTTGCCAGATCATCCTCGACACCAGCGAGGAGAACGGGGCGCGGTGTCTGGGGTTGCTGCCGGGGCGCGCCGTCCGCTTCCCCGAGTCACTCTCCGAGAGCGGAGAGCGGCTCAAAGTGCCTCACATGGGCTGGAACAGCCTCAGCCCCCGGCGTGCCCACCCCGTGCTGGCCGAACTGGACCCGGGCCACGAGTTCTATTTCGTGCACTCCTATTTTCCCACTCCCGCCAGCCCGGACGCCGTCTTCGCCGTCACCCGCCACGGCGTGGAGTTCCCTTCGGTTGTGGGTACCGGCTCGCTCATAGCCTTCCAGTTCCACCCCGAAAAGAGCGGGGAACCCGGCCTGAAGCTCTTGGCCAACTTCTGCCGCTGGAACGGAAAATGCCAAACTCTCTAGCTTCCTGGTCTCCGCCGCCCGACGCACCGCGCGAGGAATGCGGCATCTTCGGCATCTTCAACCATTCCGATGCCGCCAAACTGACCTATTTCGGCCTCTACGCCCTGCAGCACCGCGGGCAGGAGAGCGCCGGCATAGTGGTCTCTGACGGCAAGATCTGCCGCGAATACAAGGGCATGGGGTTGGTCCCCGAGGTCTTTGACGAAGAGATCCTCCAAGGCCTGCCCGGCGTTCAGGCCATCGGCCACACCCGCTATTCCACCACCGGCTCCTCCATGCTCAAGAACGCCCAGCCGTTCGTGGTACGCCACCGGGGCCGGACGGTCGCCGTGGCCCACAACGGCAACCTTACCAACGCCCGGGCACTTCGCCGGCAGCTGGAAGGCCAGGGAAGCATCTTCCAGACCAGCATAGACAGCGAGATCTTCATGCACCTGCTGGCCCACTCCACCGAGTGGGGGCTGGAGAAGGCCCTGGAATACATCCTCAGCCAGGTCCAGGGGGCATACTCCTTCCTCCTCATGACCGAAGACAACCTGATAGGCGTGCGCGACCCCCACGGCTTCAGGCCCTTGTGCCTGGGAGAGATAAACGGCTCCTACGTGCTGGCCTCCGAGACCTGCGCCCTGGACCTGATCGAAGCCCGCTATGTGCGAGACATCGAACCCGGCGAGATCGTCATCATCAACAACGAGGGGTTGCGTTCCATAAAGCCGCTCCCGCCCGCCCGGAGCGCGGCCTGCATCTTCGAGTTGATCTACTTCGCCCGCCCCGACAGCAACGTGTTCGGCGGCAACGTCTATATGTTCCGCAAGCGGCAGGGGGCCATGCTGGCCCAAGAGACCTCCATCGAGGCGGACCTGGTCATGCCTTTCCCCGATTCCGGTAACTATGCCGCCATCGGCTTCGCGGAAGGCGCGGGCATCCCCTTCGAGATGGGAATGATCCGCAACCACTACGTCGGCCGCACCTTCATTCAGCCCTCGGCCTCCATGCGGGCCTTCGGGGTCAAGGTGAAGCTCAACCCGGTGCGTCCGCTGCTGGCGGGCAAGCGGGTCATCGTCGTCGAGGACAGCATCATTCGGGGCACCACCAGCCGCACCCGTATCAAGACCATCCGGGAGGCGGGAGCCACCGAGGTACACATGGTGGTGGCCTGCCCTCCCCACCGCTTCCCCTGTTTCTACGGCATAGACTTTCCCACCAAGCGCGAGCTTATCGCCTCGCGCTACAACCTGGCTGAAATAGCCAAATGGATCGGCGCCGACAGCCTTCATTACCTCTCGCTGGAGGGGCTGCTCAAGGCCGTGGAGGTGGAAATGCCCCGAGATCGCTTCTGCCTGGCCTGCTTCAACGGCGACTATCCCGTGCCCATCGATGAAGACTTCTGCAAGAACTGCCTCGAAGAAGGGCCGTGTTCGCCGAAATGCTGAGCAAAAGGATCATAGTCTGCCTCGACGTGCGCGACGGCAAGACGACCAAGGGCATCAGGTTCAAAGGCAACGTTGACATCGGCGACCCGGTGGAGATGGCCGCCCTTTACTACCAGCAGGGAGTCGATGAGATCGTCTTCTACGACATCACGGCCTCTTCCGACGCCCGCAACATCATGCTCGAGGTGGTGAGCCGGGTGGCCGACCGCATTTTCATCCCCTTTTCCGTGGGTGGAGGGATCCGCACCCCGCGGGACATGCGCCAGGTGCTCCTGGCCGGCGCCGAGAAGATAAGCGTGAACTCGGCCGCAGTCCTGAATCCGGACATAATCTCCGAAGGGGCGACGGCCTTCGGAAGTCAATGTATCGTGCTGGGTATGGACGTCAAGCGGGTATCCAAGCCCGAGTGCCCCTCGGGCTACGAGATCTGGATCAACGGCGGGCGCCGGCCCATGGGAATGGACGCCCTGGAGTGGGCTCTTAAGGCCCAGGAGCTGGGCGCGGGCGAGATCTGCCTCAACTCCATCGATGCCGACGGCACCAAGGACGGCTATGAGCTCACCCTCACCCGCCTCATCTCCGAGGCCGTGAACATCCCGGTCATCGCCTCCGGGGGTGCCGGAACCCCCGACCACCTCCACGACGTCCTTACCGAAGGTCGCGCGGACGCCGCCCTCGTGGCATCCATGGTCCACTACGGGCAGTACACCGTCACCGAAATGAAGTCTTATCTGGCCGGTCGGGGGCTGAGCGTCAGGGAACATTGGTAGGTGGCGGGGCCGCCGGCCAGTCTCGCAGCCTCAGCCGCTGGGCGTTGATGGCCACCACGATGGTGCTGGCCGACATGAGCAGCGCCCCCACGGCGGGGCTGAGAATCACCCCCACGGGATATGCCACACCCGCCGCCAGGGGAATGGCCACCACATTGTAGCCGGTCGCCCAAAGCAGGTTTTCCACCATCTTCCGATAAGTCGCCTTGGCCAGGCGGACGACGGCCACCACATCGCGCGGGTCGTTCTCCACCAAGACGATGTCGGCGCTCTCCACGGCCACGTCGGTGCCCGCCCCGATGGCTATCCCCACGTCGGCCCGCACCAGGGCGGGGGCGTCGTTGATGCCGTCGCCCACCATGGCCACCGTCAGGCCCTGGCGCTGGAGATCCTCTATCCGGGCGGCCTTCTCCTGGGGGAGCACCTCGGCGAAGAAGCCGTCCAGGCCAAGTTCGCCGGCCACCCATTCGGCCACCAGGCGGTTGTCTCCAGTAAGCATCAGGCACTTGAGCCCGATTCCCTTGAGGCCCGCCACCGCCTCCCGGGACTCCTCCCGGATGGCGTCACCCAGCGCCACGGCCCCCACGGGCACTCCATCGCTCAGCACGTAGACCACGGTCTTGCCCTGGGCGGCCAGGCGCTCGACCTCGGGCCGCTCCAGCGGCAGGCCTTGCTCCTTCAGGTAGCCGGGGCTGACTACCTTGATCTCCACGCCCTCGACCAGAGCGGCCACGCCCCTACCGACCATGGCGCCAAAACCCTCCGCGGCCGGCGGGTGCAGACCCCGGCGTTCCGCCTCTTCTACTATTCCCCGGCCTATGGGGTGCTCAGAGGCGACCTCCACCGCCGCCGCCAGGCGCAGGACGTCCACCTCCGCCAGGTGGCCCAGGCGGATCACGTCGCTGACCCCGAAGCGCCCCCGCGTCAGGGTGCCGGTCTTGTCGAAGACCACGACCTGGAGGTCGCGGGCTTTTTCAAAAGCGGCACGGTTGCGGATAAGCAGCCCATGCGTGGCCGAGATGCTGGTGGATACCGCCACCACCAGGGGTACGGCCAGGCCGAGGGCATGGGGGCAGGTGATGATCATCACCGTGACCGCGCGCTCCAGGCTGAAGGCCACGGCCGCGCCCAAGGCCAGCCAGGTTCCAAAGGTGGCCACGCCACCGCCCAGGGCGATCAGGGTCAGCCAGCCGGCCACCCTGCCGGCCACGTCTTGGGAGCGGGAGCGGCTCTCCCGCGCCTTGCGCACCAGCTCGACGACCTGGGCAAGATAGGTATCGGCCCCGGTCTTTTCGACCACCACCTCCACGGCCCCCTGCCCATTGATGCCGCCCCCGATGACCTGGTCGCCCGGCCGCTTGTCCACCGGCCTGGATTCCCCGGTCAGCATGGCCTCGTCGATACTCGTCTCGCCTCGCTCCACGCGCCCGTCCACGGGCACCTTCTCCCCAGGCTTTATCAAGACCCGGTCCCCAGGCCGCAGTTGCTCCACCGGCACGTCCCTGGTGGCGCCCGCTTCCAGAAGATGGGCCTGGGAGGGCATCAAGGCGGCCAGGGCCTCCAGGGCTCTCGAGGCGCCCATGATGGAGCGCATCTCCAGCCAGTGGCCCAGCAGCATGATGTCGATCAGGGTCGCCAGCTCCCAGAAGAAGACCTCGCCGGGCACGCCGAAGACCACGGCACTGCTGTAGAAGTAGGCCACGCTGATGGCCACCCCGATGAGGGTCATCATGCCCGGCCACCGCTGTTGCAGCTCCGAGACCAGACCGCTCAGGAAAGGCCGCCCCCCGTGGACATAGACAGCCGTGGCCAGAATGAAGAGCACGTAGTCCCGGCCGGGTATCCGGAGCGGCTCCAGCCCCAGCATCTCGGGCAGCATGGGCGAAAGCACCAGGATGGGCACAGTGAGGGCCAGGGAAACCCAGAAGCGGCGCTTGAAGTCCTCCACCATCATTTCGTGGTGCGACGGGGCTCCCCCCGAGGCGTGGCCTGGGGCGTGACGGTGATGCGGCGGCGGGGCCATATCCATGTGCAATACGGACCAGGTCGTCTGGCGGCGGGGCTGTCTCCTCGGTTTCAGTTTAACACCGAAGGAGTGGACAAAGAAAACAGACAGCCCCCCGGTGTCCTGGGGGGCTGTCCGCATAGGTAACGCGCTTCCGAGGTTTTTTTCAGGCCTCCTTGCCCATCGCCTCCATGGCTGCCTCGGTCGCCGCGCCCTTGGCGATGTTGACGGCGGTGCTCAGGGTCTCCAGTTCCTCGCTGGAGAGCACCTTGTCGATATCGAGCAGGAGCATGAAGCGTTCGCCCTGCTTGCCCATTCCCTTGAGGAAGTCCGTGTTGAGGCGATTGCCCATCCGGGGCGGCGGCTCGATCTCGCTGGCGGACAGGTCGGTGACCTCCTCCACGGAATCGGTGAGCAGGCCCATGACGGTCACTTCACCCTCCAACATGGCCTCGACAATGACCACGCAGGTATCGACCGTCCTTTGGGTCTTGGACATATTGAACTTCAGTCTCAGATCGACCACCGGCACCACGTTGCCCCGGAGGTTGATCACGCCGCGGAGGTAGTCGGGCATGCGGGGCACCACGGTTATCACAGGGTAGCCAAGTACCTCGCGAACCCGGTCAATCTCGAGGGCAAACTCCTCTTCTCCCAGGGTGAAGCTCAGATACTGCTTGAGTTCGGTCTTTTGATCCTTCATGCCCATCTCCCTCTACATATAGCGTTCGAAGTCGTTGTCGTCGTTGGTGGCTCTTTCCATGTCGAGCCTGACCGCCTCCCGGCTTTCGGTCGAGCCATTCCCGCCGCTCATGCCAGCCGGCCTGCCCACCGCTGATCTTCCGCGGCGCGCGGGGCACGGGTCAGCTCGATGCCTGGCGGCGAGGGCGCCGGAATTCTCACCGGTCTCGTCGATCTTGAACACGCTCATGTTGCCAACGAGCTTCTCCGCCTGGCTGTTCAGCTCCTCCGATGTCGACGCCATTTCCTCGGCGCCCGAGGCATTCTGCTGGATGACGTGGTCGAGATGCTGAATGGCCCGGGTGATCTGCTCTATGCCGCGGGCCTGCTCACCACTGGAGGTGGTTATTTCCTGAATCAACTCCGCTGTCTTCTGGATACCCGGCACGATCTCGCCTACCAGTCTGCCGGCATGCTCCGCCACCGTGACACTGTCGGAGGACAGGCCGCTTATCTCCTGGGCGGCCAGCTGACTGCGCTCCGCCAGTTTGCGAACCTCGGCCGCGACCACGGCAAACCCCTTGCCGTGCTCACCGGCCCTGGCGGCCTCTATGGCGGCGTTGAGGGCGAGAAGATTGGTCTGTCTGGCAATCTCCTCGATTATGGCTATCTTCTCGGCTATCTGCTTCATGGCGCCGACGGCTTCCTGAACGGCGCGGCCACCCTCCAGCGCCTCGGCCGCGGCCCGCTCGGCTATGCCCGAGGTGGTCTTGGAGTTCTGGGCGTTCTGCACCACGGAGGAGTTGATCTCCTCCATGGAGCTGGATATCTCCTGGATGCTCGCCGCCTGCTCGGCCGCCCCCTGGGAGAATTCCTCGGAGATGGAGCTGAGGCTCTGGGAAACGGCGCCGATGTTGTTGGAAGCCACGCGCACCTCGCCGACCACGCGCCTCAGGTCCCTCAGCATCCGGTGGAAGGCGTTGCCCAACACGTCCTTGTCGGACTGGGGTGTCACGCTTACCGTGAGTCTGCCGGCGGCCACCTCGGTGGCCACGTGGGCCATGCCCTGGAGGTTGTCAACCAGGGCCTGGAGGCTCTGCACCACCTTGCCGATCTCGTCGTCGCGCTCGGCCACCAGGCTGACACCGAGGTCGCCTTCCTGCAGCTTGCCTATCGTCTCGACCAGCATCCGCACCTGCCGCACCAGATACTCCCCTTCATCCTGGAATTCCTTCTGGAGCCGCTTGGTCTCGGTTATGTCGCTGATGATCTCCATGCCGCCACAGGGCTTGCCCTCCTGATCGAAGAGCGCCGAGCAGGCCGCCTGTACGTGGAACTTCTTCCCGTCGCGGGTCTGGGCCTCCGTCTCCACATACAAAGGCTGCCTGGTTACGCCGCACTTCTTTATGGCGCAGTCAGCCGTGCCACAGAGGGGGGTCCGGCACAGTTCGGTGCAGGTCATCTTGCCAACCACTTCCTCGCGCCGGTAACCCATGGCCTTGCAGGCCGCCTCGTTTACGGAGGTGATAATCAGGTTCATGTCCGTGGTAAACATCGGGGCCGCGATGGACGCGTTGACGCTGTTTGGCGTCGTTTCGGTCGGGATCATGCTGCTGTTCTACGCGCTGGAGAATCGCTCGCCCGCGTTTGTTCTTGCGTTT
>JAZDOA010000114.1:0-33430 GCA_043799175.1 Pseudomonadota bacterium
GGCCGCCGCCCCCCCCACGGGCGACGGCGCCATAGCCTTTCACGAGCGGGCCGAGGTACTCGGGGATGAAATGACCCTGGGTGATCTGGCCGAGCTGTCGGGTCCCTGGGCTGCCCTGGCCGACGTCTCCATGGGGCGTGCCCCGGAGCCGGGCAAGACCCTGGTGCTCGGCCGGCTGGAGCTGCTGGGCAAGCTGTCGGCCACCGTGCCGCGCGGAACGGCGCGGGTTACCTGCCCCGACAAGGTCTTGGTGGCGCGGTGCTTCCAGAGCGTCACCCGCGCTCAGGTGCTTCGGGCACTGACCGATGCCCTGGAGGCGAGGCTTGGGGCCAAGGACAGCGAGGTGCTGGTCAGCGGCCTGAAAATGGCCGAGGAGCCGCTGGTCCCCAAGGGAGACCTGGCCCTGGCCGTGGATCTGCCCGAGGCCGATGAGCGGTTGCTGGGGAACCTGAATCTCACCCTGCAAATAAAGACCAACGGGGTGGTGGCCCGCAAGCTGAGGATCTCCGCCGCCGTGGCTCTCAAGGCTGCCGTGGTCTGCGCTGCCAGGCAGCTGCGGCGCCACGAGGTGCTGCGCCCGGAAGACGTCGTGGTCAGCCTCCGCGAGGTGAGCGCCCTGGAGCCGCTGCGCGACGCCGGGCAGGTTGTCGGCAGATGGGCCGGCCATGGCATCGAGGCGGGAGAGATCATCGGCCGCCGCGACCTGGAAGACCCCCAGATAATATCGCGTGGCGCCGCGGTGGCCATCGTGCTCGTCTCGGGGGCCATGACCATCACCACCCAGGGAATCGCCCAGGAGGGCGGCCGGGCCGGAGACGTCGTCCGCGTCCTCAATACAGACAGCAAACGCGAGGTACCCGCCCAGGTGGTGGACAGCGCCACCGTGCGGGTCTCGATGGAGAGATAGGCCGATGACAGCTTACAGCCGCTGCCTCCTGCTCCTGCTCCCGCTCTCGGGTTGTGCCCGGCTGGATGCCCCCCAGTCCGTGCCGCTGCCGGTGTTTTCGGCATCGGCCGCCGCCGCGCCCCAGGATGGCTCACTCTTCTCGCCCGGGCGCCCGCCGCGCTTTATATCAGACCTGCGCGCCCGGGACGTGGGCGACATCATAACCGTGCGCATAATAGAAACCTCCTCGGCCTCTCGTAAGGCGGCGACCGACACCAAGCGGGCCTCCAGCATCGAGGCCGGGGTGGATGGTTTCTTCGGGCTGGAGTCTAAGATCCCCATGGGCCCAACCGCCACGGGCCAGGTGTCCGGCGGTCTGACCAACAAGTTTAAGGGCGCCGGCGAGACCTCCGGCCAGTCCACCATGAGTGCCTCCATCTCCATGCGGGTGGCCGATGTCCTGCCCAACGGCAACCTGGTGGTGGCGGGCTCGCGCAAGGTGAAGATCAACAGCGAAGAGCAGACGATATTTCTCACCGGGGTGGTGCGACCCTCCGATGTCTCGCCCGACAACATCGTGCTCTCCTCCTGCGTGGCCGATGCCCGGATAGAGTACTACGGTCGCGGGACGGTGGGCGACAAACAGTCTCCCGGCTGGTTGGCCCGGGTGGTGGATTGGGTATGGCCCTTTTAGTGCAATTTTGCGATCAAGCTGGCATGGTCGGGCGCCGCCTGGTGGTGGCCCTGCTGCTTCTGGCCCTTCTGCCCGGCATGGCCTGGGCCACCCGGCTGAAGGACATCACCCGCGTTCGGGGGGTCAGGAGTAACCAGCTGGTGGGCTACGGCCTGGTGGTCGGCCTCAAGGGGACCGGAGACAAGCAGCAGGTCACCTTTACCATGCAGGCGCTGGCCAATATGGCCGAACGGCTGGGTGGGCTAAAGGTCTCGACCGGCACCCTGCGCGCCCAGAACGTGGCCACGGTCATGATCACCGCCGAACTGCCTCCCTTTGCCACGGTGGGCAACAACCTCGATATAACCGTCTCCTCCGTGGGAGACTGCCAGAGCCTCCAGGGCGGCACCCTGCTCCTGGCCCCCCTGAAGGGAATCGACGACCAGATCTACGCCCTGGCTCAGGGACCGGTGGTGGTGGGCGGCTACGCGGTCGGCGGGGCTGGCGGGGGGGGCGCCCAGAAGAATCACCCCACCGTGGCGCGAATAGTCGGCGGTGCCACCGTGGAGCGGGAGATCCCGGTGGCGCTGGCCTCTTCGGGCTCGCTGCTGCTGGCCCTGGAGCAGCCTGATTTCACCACCGCCGAGCGGGTCGCCCAGGTCGTGAACGGCCATCTCGGCGGGGCCTGGGCCCAGGCGCTCGATGCCGGCCGCATAAAGCTCGCGGTCCCTCCCTCCTACCGCGAGCGGCCCGCGCTGCTGCTGGCCGAACTGGAGCGGCTGGAGGTCTGCCCGGACACCATTGCCAAAATCGTCCTCAACGAACGCACCGGCACGGTGGTCATGGGCGAGAACGTCCGGCTTTCTACCCTGGCCGTGGCGCACGGCAATCTGAGTATCGTCGTGAAAGAGCAGGTCAATGTTTCCCAGGCCCAGCCTCTGGCTCCGGGAGGACAGACCGTGGCCACCCCCGAGACCAACGTTCAGGTCCAGGAGGGCGAGAACAAACTGGTGCTCATCCCCGCGGGGGTGTCCATTGGAGAGATCGTGCGAGGCCTCAACGCCGTGGGAGTGACCCCCCGCGACCTCATAACCATCTTCCAGGCAATGAAGGCGGCCGGAGCACTCCAGGCCGAACTGGAGGTGATCTGATGCCTCCCATTGTGCCGCCCGGCATGGTGCCGGTCATTGCCGCCGGCGGGTCCCAGCCCCTGGGCCGTACCCCTCAAGAGAAGTTGCGAAGCACCTGCCAGGACTTCGAGGCGGTCTTCGTCTACAAGCTGCTGGAGCAGATGCGGGCCACCACGCTGCAGAGTGGCTATCTGCATGGCGAGGAGGAGGACGTGTACAACGCCATCTGTGATCAACAAGTAGCCATGGCCCTTTCCCGAAGCGGCGGCATAGGGCTGGCCGACATGCTCTGCGGGCAGTTGGCCGGAGAGGCCGGCGCTGGCACCCCTTCCGTCCCTCGGAGGTCAGGAAGTCAAGATGGAAGCTCGGAAAATCGATAAGTCGTTAAGGGTGCGGGCCGCGGAGCTTCTGGCGCGAGCGCTCGAGACCGAAAAGCAGGCCACCGCCGACCTGTTGGAGGTACTACAGGCGGAGCGGGTGAGCATTATCGAAGGCAAGGTGGAGGAGCTCTATGCCGGCTGCCGGCTGCGCGCCGAACGCACCGAGCCGCTCCGAGCCGCTCAGGTGGTTACGGCCGAGGTTATATCGGGCCTTGCTGCCCCGGACGAGAGTGGCGCTCCAAGGCTCTCGGCGGCTATCTCCCGCGTGGAGAAAGACTTCAGACCCCGGCTGCGAAGGCTGCGCGAAGACGTCAACCGCCTGCGGCGGGAGGTGGCGGCGATGAGTGAAGAGAACCGCCGCCAAGTCGCGGACGTTGTCGATTACATCGACGGCGCGGTGGCTATTCTCACCGGGGCCGATGCCGGGTCCGAAGGCTATGGCACCAGGAGGGCCAAGTCGGGTCCGTCCGTAATAAGCTCCGAGGTCTGACAAATGGGCGTATCGGCTCTAATGGACATTTCGAAGTCCGCCCTGCTCGCTCACCGCGCGGCCCTGGAGACGACCGGCCACAACGTGGCCAATGCCGACGTGGACGGCTACTGTCGCCAGAAGGTCATCATGGCGTCGAACGGGTCGGTGCGCGTCGGCACGGCCATCATGGGCACCGGCGTGCATGTGGCCGAGGTGACCCGTGCCTATAATGCCTATGCCAACAAGAACGTAGACCGCCAGACCGCCGTGCTGGGAGACCTGTCGGCCAAGAGCGAATACATGGCCACGCTGGAGACCCTGTTCAGCGAGTCGAGCGGGGCTGGGCTGGGCACGCGCCTCAATGCCTTTTGGGCCGGGTGGCAGGACCTGGCCAACGACCCGTCGGGTACGGCCGAACGGCTGGCGCTGATCAGACAGGGAGAAGAGCTCGCGGGTCAGTTGGACACGGAGTCCGGGACCCTCGATACCATCGCCAACGAGCTGCGGCTGCGCGTGACCCAGGAGGTCGGCGACATCAACGACATGCTGGACCAGGTGGCCAACCTCAACGACGAAATAGTAGGCGTGGAGGCCGGCAGCTATCAGGCCAACGACCTGCGCGACCAGCGGGACGCCATTCTCACCCGTATCTCCGAGGCAATTCCCATTGATTACTTCGAGGGGGATGGCGGCAAGATGTCCGTCTTCCTGAAGGGTAGAATGCTGGTGGAGAACCGCGAGTCCTACCACCTCGAACCCCAGTCGGGCTCGGGCTATTCCGTGGGCATCATGTGGCATGATTCCCTCGCCTCCGCCCAGGACATCAGCGGGCTGATAGACGGCGGGGAGCTGGGCGGCCACCTGTTCCTGCTCCAGGACGACCTGGCCGGCTACTCGGCGCAGCTCAACGATTTTGCCAAGGCCCTTGCCTTCGAGGTCAACCGCATACACAGCCAAGGTGTGGGGCAGGAGGCCTTGACCACCACTACCGGCACGGAGGAGGCTACCGCCGCCGGGGTGGCCATGGCTACCGCCGCCTCCGGCCTCGAATTCCACGACCGCATAGACGACTCGGGCGCGGCCGGCTTCGACATACACGTCTATGGTGCCACCGGCACTCCCCTGGCCGGGAGCCCGAGGTCCATAACCATTACAGCGGGCATGACCCTCACCGCCCTCGCCGCCGCCGTGAACGCCGCGACGGGTCTCAGCGCCTCGGTCTCGGACGGGAAGCTCACCATTGCGGCTAGTGGGGCGGAGGGAGGGAGCTCTTTCGCCTTTGGCGAAGACACCTCCGGGGTTCTGGCGGCCCTGGGCATCAACGGTTTCTTCTCGGGCCACACCGCCGGCGACATTGCAGTCCGCGCCTCCCAAGCCGGCGTCGCCGCCGGTCGCGTCAGCTCCGACGGCTCCTTCGGCAGCGGCGACGGCAGCAACGCCCTGGCTATCGCCGACATCGAGGATACCCAGGTGGAAGTCGGAGACTCGACCGATACCCTGTCCGACTACATCGGAGGCATCCTGGGAGACCTGGGGGTGGAGGCCGCCTCGGTGAAGCGCAATGCCGAGTTCGCCAAGAGCATGCTGGACCAGCTGACCACCTGGCGTAACTCGGAGAGCGGGGTGTCCTTGGATGAAGAGCTTTCCAACATGCTCAAGTACCAGCATGCCTACATCGCGGCCGCCAAGCTGCTCACCACCGCTGACGAGATGCTGCGCGCCGTCCTGGAGATCAAGTAATGAGAATTACCGAGTCCATCGTCCACCGCAACATGAATGACAGCCTGGGCAGACTGAGCTCGGACCTGCAAAAACTCAATCAGCAGATCGCCTCGGGTAAGCGGCTCATTATTCCCTCCGACGACCCCACGGGGGCGGCGGCCGCGGTCTCCCTGCATAGCAACCTGGATGCCATGACCCAGCAGAAGCGCAACATAAACAGCTGGCGTGGCTGGCTCAAGGCCACGGAGGGCGCGCTTTCAAGCGCCTCCAACGTGGTGAGCCGAGCCAGGGAGCTCGCGGTGCAGATGAGCAACAGCACCTACAGCGCCGCTCAACGCCGCAATGCCGCCGCGGAGGTCGACAGCCTGATCGGGCAGCTCGTGGCCTTGGGTAACACCCGCTACGGCAACCGCTATGTGTTCTCCGGCTACCAGGACGACGCGGCTGCCTTCGATACCACCGAGGTCGGGGGCAGCGTGACGGCGGTTACCTACGCCGGCGACGACAGCCACCAGGAGGTCAAGCTGGGTGCCAACTCCCGTATGGAAACCAGCGTAACCGGTGAGGAAGCCTTTCAGGATGCGGGCGATCTTTTCACCGCGCTCATAGGGCTGCGCGATTCCCTCAACAGCAATGACCCACAGGCGGTAAGCGGTTACCTCGGAGACCTTACCGCCAGCGGCAACAACATGGCGACCTGCGGCGCCAGTGTCGGATCCCGACTCAGTCGGTTGGACATGCGGGAAACCATCATCCAAGACACCGTCTTGGCCAACACGACCCAACTGTCCGAGATCGAGGACGCCGACCTTATAACGATGGTCACAAACCTCCAGGCCAAGGAGGTCGTCTATCAGGCTGCGCTTAAGACAGCGTCTGAGATAGGGCAGTTGAACCTGGCCGCATACCTCTAGCAGCCTGTTGCCCAAGGCTTTCTGATGAGGCTGTGGCATCGCGCCCCATGGAGGGGGATCCCATGCTAGTGCTGACCCGCAAGACCGGCGAGAGCATCACCATCGGCGACGACATCAAGATTATGGTGATGGAGATAAAGCGCAAGCAGGTGCGCCTTGGCATAGAGGCTCCGCCCAAGTGCCTGGTGCATCGCGAAGAGGTCTATCGTCGTATTCAGGCCGCTAACCGTGAGGCGGCCGAGGCCAGCTCCGAGGCGCTGGAGCATGCGGGCGAGATCTGGAAGTCCCGAGGGGGCTCAGGGAGGTGATGGAAGTGGTCCGGCTGGAAACCAAGGGCGCGGGTACGGTTAAGGTCAGCGAGGACAGCATAATCACCATGCCCAGGGGCATGATCGGCTTTCCGTCGCACACCCGGTTCGTCCTGCTGCCTCACCGAGGGGATTCACCGTTTCTGTGGCTACAGTCCCTTGAAGATCCCGGACTGGCCTGGGTGACCATGAATCCCCTTCTGCTCCGGGCCGACTACAAGATCCGGGTCTGCGAGGCCGAGCTCGACGGCATAGGGCCGATCAGGCCGCGGCAGTTGCGGGTACTGGCGGTGGTGAATATCCCCGCCGGCGCGCCGGAGACGGCCACGGTCAATCTGGCCGGGCCGATAGTCATCAATGAAGAGAAGCGCCTGGCTAAGCAGATGGTGCTCAAGCAGGGCACGTACTCCCACTGCCAGCCGCTCTTCCAGTGAGGTAGCCTGTCAATAGTGGACACTCCCGTCGCAAGCGGCAGTAAGGTTCTCGCCTCCTCGAAGGGGACATTTTCCCTGGGCTAACACAGGCGCTTGTTTAAGCATTGACTCGCCGCGCCGCGTGTCATAAAGTATGCGCTTGTGTCTTGTAAGGAGCGGCATAATGTTCGCAGTGTTTGCAACGGGAGGCAAGCAGTACCGCGCCACGGTAGGTGAGGTAGTGCGGGTGGAGCACCTTGACGGCATGGTGGGTGAGACCGTCACCCTGGACCAGGTTTTGATGATCGGCGGTGCCGAGGAAGTGAAGATCGGCCACCCCAAGGTGGAAGGCGCCAACCTCACCTGTGAGATCGTCGGCCAGGGCCGGCACCGCAAGATCATCGTCTTCAAGCATAAGCGCCGTAAGGGCCACCGCAAGACCCAGGGTCATCGGCAGTATTTCACGGCCCTGAGAATCAAGGAAATAAACGCCTAGCAGCGCCGGAGGAGTTTGGATATGGCTCACAAGAAGGCGGGGGGCAGCTCTCGCAATGGCAGGGACAGCTCTGGCCAGCGGCTGGGAGTGAAACGTTACGGCGGCCAAGAAATCAAGGCCGGCACCATAATCGTCCGCCAGATAGGGACCAGGATTCATCCCGGTACCAACGTCGGCTGCGGCAAGGATTTCACCCTGTTCGCCAAAGTAGACGGCACGGTGACCTTTGAGCGCTTCGGCAAGACCGGCAAGCGGGTGAGCGTCTATGCCCCTTCCGCTGAGGCCGCCAACGTCGAAAAAGACTCCTAATCTCCAGTTCATAGACGAAGTCCGGATCTTCGTCGCCGCCGGTGACGGAGGCAACGGTTGCGTCAGTTTTCGGCGCGAGAAGTTCGTGCCGCGCGGCGGGCCGGACGGTGGTGACGGCGGCCACGGGGGTGGCGTCGTTCTGGAAGTCCGCCAGGGTCTTTATACCCTGCTCGACTTCAAGTACCGGCCGCATTTGCGGGCACGGCGCGGCGCTCACGGTCAGGGCAGCGAGAAGGCCGGGCGGGGGGGCCAAGACGTAGTCTTTCCCGTGCCGCCAGGTACCCTGGTCTTTGTCACTGATGATGAAACCGAAGAACTGCTGGCAGACCTTACCGAGCCGGGGCGGCGCTTTGTAGTGGCCCGGGGCGGGCGTGGGGGGCGGGGCAACATGCGCTTTGCCACGTCTACCAACCGCGCCCCCAGACGGGCGGACCCGGGGGAGCCGGGGCAGCAGCGTTGGCTGCGCCTGGAGCTACGGCTGCTGGCCGATGTCGGCCTTGTAGGGTTACCCAACGTAGGTAAGTCCACCATCATATCGGCCATAACCCGCGCCACGCCCAAAATCGGCAACTACCCCTTTACCACGCTGGCGCCAAACCTCGGGGTGGTGAAGTCGGACATCTATGAGCCTTTCGTGGTGGCTGATCTCCCCGGCCTCATCGAAGGGGCCAGCCAGGGGGCGGGGTTGGGCATCCGCTTCCTGCGCCACGTCAAGCGGACCGCTCTCCTGGTCCATGTCCTTGATGCCTCCCGCTTCGACGTCGCCGACCCCTTGAGGGATGTCGCCACCATCAACCAGGAAATAGAGACTTTTGACCGGCAGCTTGCTTCCAAGCCGCGGGTGGTCTTCCTGAACAAGACCGACCTGGCTCCGGAGAAGGCGGCACCGGCCCTGGCACTCCTGAAGGGTGCGGGGTTCGAGGCCTTGGCGGGCAGCGGGCTCACCGGCGATGGGCTGGCCGCCCTCATGGAGTGGCTGGCGGCCAGGCTGGAGGGCCTTCGCGGCAAGGGAGCGGGTCATGAGGCGGACTAAGCAGGCGGAGCTGCGGGAGAGCACGCTGTCTCTGGCCCGACGCATAGTCATCAAGATCGGCTCCAACGTCCTCACCGCCGAGAGGGGTCTGGACCTGCGGGTCATAGGGCGGCTGTGCGATGAAATAGCCACCCTCAAGGAGCAGGGCCGGGAGGTTATCCTGGTATCCTCCGGGGCCATAGCGGCCGGCATGAAGAAGATGGACCTGCCCGCGCGGCCCAAGACCGTACCCGAGCAACAGGCCTGCGCGGCGGTCGGTCAGTGCGGCCTGGTCATGGCCTATGAAGACGCCTTTCAGCGTAGCGGGGTGCGGGTTGCCCAGATGCTGCTGACCCGCGACGACATGGCCGTCCGCAAACGCTATCTCAATGCCCGCAACGCCCTGTTGGCCCTTCTGCATTGGGGGGTGGTACCCATCCTCAACGAGAACGACACCGTGGCGGTGGAAGAAATCCGCTTCGGAGACAACGACACCCTCTCCGCCATGATCTGCGATCTTGCCTCCGCCGACCTCCTCGTAATACTCTCGACAATCGACGGCCTCTACGACCGGGATCCCGCCGACCCGCTTGCCCGCCTGGTAAGTCTGGTGGAGTCCGTCAGCCGCAAGGTGGAGCGCTATGCCTCGCCCAGCAAGAGCGAGCTGGGGCTCGGCGGCATGACCAGCAAGCTGCAGGCGGCCAAGCGGGTGGCCCTGGGGGGGCGGCCCACGACCATTGCCAACGGGCGGCTGGCGGGCGTGCTGGGCAGGTTGTTCGCGGGCGAGGCGGTGGGTACTCTCATCATGCCGGCGGAGGAGCGGTTGAACTCGCGCAAGCGCTGGATAGCCTTCGCCTGCGCCCCGCGCGGAGAGATCGTCGTCGATGACGGGGCCTGCCGGGTGCTGCTGGCAGACGGCAGGAGCCTGCTGCCTTCGGGCATAGTGCAGGTACGGGGGCGCTTCGGTCCTGGTGCCCCGGTGCGCTGTGTAGATGTGCGGGGTAACGAAATCGGCGTGGGGCTGGTAAACTACAACTCGACCGATCTGGCCAAGATTATGGGGCTGCACAGCACCGACATCGCCGCCGCGCTTGGCTATCATTCATACGACGAGGTCATTCACCGGGACAACCTGGTGGTGCTGAAGAAGAAGGCCCCCCCAAGGATGACAGCATGACCGCCACAGCCATGCCTGACGTCGCCGGCCTGATTCAGGCCATGGGCCGCGACGCCCGCCGGGCCGCCACTCAGATGGCCAAGGCCGGAATGGACCAAAAGAACCAGGTTCTGAGACTAATGGCCGACAAGCTTCTGGCCCAGGCCGATTCGCTCAAGCAGGAAAATGCCAGAGACCTGGAGGCCGCTCGGGCCAGGGGGCTTGGCAAGGCCATGTTGCAGCGGCTCACCCTGACCGACAAGGTCCTCGCTGAAATGGCCAAGGGGCTGCGGGAGGTGGCCGACCTGCCGGACCCCGTGGGGGAAGTCACCCGAATGTGGCGGCGGCCCAACGGGCTGCTGGTAGGCAAGGTGCGCATACCGCTGGGGGTCGTGGGCATGATCTACGAATCCCGGCCCAATGTAACCGCCGACGCCGCCGGTCTGTGCCTCAAGAGCGGCAACGCGGTCGTCCTGCGAGGGGGATCCGAGGCCATTCATTCCAACCTGGCCATTGCCAAGGTGCTGCAGGAGGCCATGGGCGAGGCCGGGCTGCCCGCCAAGGCGGTACAGCTGGTGCCCATCACCGACCGCGCGGCGGTAGATGAACGCTGAGGCTCGAAGAGCATATAGACCTCATCATCCCCCGAGGGGGCGAGGGGCTCATCCGCCACGTGGCGGCCAACTCCCGCATACCCGTGCTCAAGCACTACAAGGGGGTCTGCCATATTTTCGTGGACGAAGGCGCCGACCCATTCATGGCCGAGGAGATATGCTTCAACGCCAAGTGCCAGAAGCCGGGGGTGTGCAACGCCGTGGAGACCATTTTAGTACACGAGGCGGCGGCGGCTGACTTCCTTCCCCGCCTCCGGGCCAGGTTGGGGGCGGCGGGGGTGGAGCTCCGCGGCTGCCCGCGAACCAAAATCATCCTTCCCGAGGCCAAGGAGGCCACGGAGGACGATTGGGCGGAAGAGTACCTGGACCTGATCGTGGCGGTGAAGGTGGTGGAAGATATTGCCGAGGCCATGGAGCACATCGCCCGCTACGGCAGCTCCCACACCGAGGCCATCATCACCCGCGACTATGGCCGCGCCCAGCGTTTCGTGAAAGTGGTGGACAGCTCGGTGGTGCTGGTCAACGCCTCCACCCGCTTCAACGACGGCGGCCAGCTTGGGCTGGGGGCCGAAATAGGTATCAGCACCTCCAAGCTCCACGCCTTCGGCCCCATGGGGCTGGAGGAGCTGACCACCACCAAGTTTGTGGTATACGGCCAGGGGCAGGTCAGAGACTAGGGAAGGTCTGAATAAGTCATATAGCTATCCCCGTTCGTGCTGATGTATAGAAGCACGAACAAAGAATGATTCAATGATCCCAGTCACTTAATGCTCGTCCTTCGATACCTCAGGACGAACGGTTCGAGGATCTTGGAACTTATTCAGAGGTTCCCTAGTGTCCCGTCTACCGGCAATGAAGTCAGGCGGTCCCGCCGCCCGCCACTTACGAAGCTCTAAGGAGAGCACATTATGAAGCCGAAAACAGTCGCCACGCTCTTCGCCTCAGCCTGCATCCTAATGGCGGTCCCGGCCTTGGCCGGGACCAGTATCAACATCGGGATCGGGGTGCCCGCCTCGCCCCCTGTCGTGGTTGTGGCTCCGCCGGCCGTGGTCATACCGGCCCCACCTGCCGTGGTGCTGATTCCCGGCACACCGGTCTACTATGCCCCCGGTCTCAGCGTGGAGATCTTCTTCCACCAGGGTTGGTGGTGGATGCCCCACCGGGGCCACTGGTACCGCTCGCGGTGCTACGGTGGCCCGTGGACGGGGGTCATGGCCTCCAGGGTGCCCGGGGCGTTCCGGCATTTGCCCAGGGACTACCGCCGGATGGCGGCCAGAGAAAGGCGTATTCCCTACAGTCGGTTAGACCGGCACTGGCGGGACGGCCAGGGCGAGCACCATAACTACCGGCCCGACAACGACCGGCACGATGATTACCGGCACGACCGTCATGAGTACCGGGGCCGAGGCGAGGATCGCCGGAGTGGACCTCATTTCGGCGGCGGCCACGGCAGATAGCCATCGGTCGCTCCGAGGGAGCGCCAACGACGGCGCCCCCTCGGAGCGATGGGCCGCGGGCGGCAGGGCCGCCAGCCAATCTTGGCCCCCAGGCCCAATCAGTGGTCGTTCAACCTCAACGAGGGGGCCGGCGCCGGGCAGGGCCGGTACTTGTTGGTTGCAACCGGTTTCACGCCTCGGATTGTCTCGGACTGGTTTCGGCCCCGAGCCAGGTCAGGTAGTCGGGGTTGCCTTCCGCTATCTTCACCGAGACGACCTCGGGCACCTCGTAGGGGTGCAGCTCGCGGATGCGTGCCACCAGCGGCTCCATGAGCACGGCTCTGGTCTTCAGCAGGAGCATGGTCTCCTGGGCCTCCTCCAGCCTGCCTTGCCACCAGTACCGGCTGCGCACCCGAAAAAACATCTGCACGCAGGCCACCAGCCTTTCCTGGAGCAGGACGCTGGCCAGTTCCTCGGCCTTTTCCTCGGGGCAGGTACAGAAAACCTGTCTCATACTCTCCTCCTTCGTGTCTTTTCGGCGCCACTTGGGGAAACTCCGAAAGAACCAGGCGAATACCTCGTCGCGCTTGCGGCGGCGGTGCCTGCGCTGCTATATTTACCGCATGGAAAAAAATGCCTTCAATCATTGCTACCACCAGTATCTTGATGAAGCCGTCGCCCGGACCCGCAGCCGCCTGAGCGACCCGTTGGCCCCGGAGCCCGACAGCCTCCAGGCCGCCCTTGCCGCCCTGCTCGCCCACTTCGAGATCGGCCGCCCGCGCAAGATAGCCGCGCTGGCCCTGGCCAGCCCCTTCTTTCCCGCGACGCTCTTGTGGCGGGGAATGCTCCAGGGCGGCTACAAGTTCAAGTATCCGCCCAAGAACGACTTGAGTCCGCAGCAGATTCTGGTCGAGAAGGGCTTGCGCTACCTAATATTGCTCAACGAGTTCAAGGAGTTTTATCCGGGCCAGGTGCTTTCCGTGTCCTTTGACCGCCCGGAACCAGACCCGGCCGCCCTCCCCGACAACCAGTGGTGTGACTATTGCGGCCTGTGCTGTGCCATGTTCGGTGGGGTGGCCCCCATGGCCCCCAAGGGGGCGACGTATCCGGCCCACTGGCTGGACGACATCTGGCAGTACCAGTACTGGTGTCCCTTCCTCTTCGAGTATCACCGGATGGGCAGGTTCTTCTGCGCCATTCATAACATAAAACCGGTGTGGTGCACCGACTTCGCGGACCAGAACGTCTGCCGGCAGGTCAAGGAGAGTTTTTCCTGCGGGCGGCTGGGCCGCCAGCCAGACTCGGCGCCCTTGCAGCCCGGCGAAGACGGCACCGCCTGAGTGGGCGCCGGAAAAGATCCGTTGGCGCTGCCGACAGGATCTTGGTTATAGGCCGCCCTCTCTTCGGCGTGTAATGCAGGTCAGACGTTTCTGAGGGTTTTTTGAGTCTGCCAGGCGCGGCTCGCGCCCCAGCAGTCAGAGTCTGGGGTTTGTTTTTGTTACCCGACGAGCGAAAAAACAGTATACGCCTAAAAAAGGGAGGTTCTTCATGGAATCGCTGGTCAATTCGAAAGAGAGGGTCTACTTCAGAATATCGCTTGTGATTAGCATACTGGTGTATCTTGGCCTTGTTGTGTCCGTTGTTGGAATAGCATACATAGTGCTAGGATTGGCTGCGGCCGTGATTGCACATGGCTTGTTAATTGGAAATCTAAGAGGCAACGGTGTCCGAGTATCCGAGAAGCAATTCCCCGAATTACATCGCATTGCATCTCAGCTTGCCAATCAGATGGAGCTTAACCCAGTTCCAGCAATCTATGTCCTTCAGGCTGGCGGTGTGTTAAATGCCTTTGCCACGAAGTTTTTTGGCAGAAATTTTGTAGTCATTTATTCAGATGTGCTGGAACTAGCCTACACGAAAGGCGAGGCTGAGCTTGCCTTCGTGATATGCCATGAGTTAGCGCATATCAAGAGAAAGCATTTAACCTGGCGTTGGCTTCTCCTTCCATCTATGCTTATTCCGTTCTTAGGGAAAGCCTATTCTCGAGCGTGCGAATACACTTGCGATCGTTTTGGTGCTCATTACAGGCCGGACGGCGCGGTGGGCGGTCTTCTTGTCTTAGCAGCTGGAAAAAGACTGTATCGTAACGTGAACGCCCAGGAATTCGGTAACCAGGCGGACACCGAGCACGGCTTTTGGGTTTGGTTCTCCGAGATACTTTCAACGCACCCGAACCTCCCTAAGCGAGTGAATGCGTTGGGGTTGGCCGTAGCGTCCGAATCAATTGATTCTCTGACAACCGCTGCGTTCCACGGCGGCAACTGAAGCTGAGCGTCAGGGGGTTAGTTTAGCTCCCCATTCTTGGCCTGAAATTGAGACAGGCCCCCCCCGGCGCTGAAGTGCCCTTCGGAGGTGTCTGGGGGTCGCAAACAGCTCGCGTCCGGCCCGCGCCTTGCAAGCGTGGCTGGTGCAAGCGTGGCTTATGAGGGAGGAGTCGTGAAGTCTTTGCCCCCAGCTGAGTTGAGTCGCGTGGCCGACTTCCTCTTCGAGGCCGGCGCGCTCCAGCATACCCCGCGCAGCGGCTTTCAGTATCTTGGCACTGGCCGCCAATCGGTGGCGGAGCACTCCTTGCGGAGCTGTTTCGTGGCCTGGACGCTGGCCCGGCTGGAGCCTTCGGTCGATGCCCGCAGGCTGCTGGAGCTGGTGCTCTTTCATGATCTGCCCGAGGTGCGCACCGGTGACCTGAATTACGTGAACAAGCTCTATGTCAAGACGATGGAGGCCCAGGCCTGGAAGGATCTGTGCCAGGGGCTGGCCTTTGGGCCGGAGATAGCGGCCTTGGCGGAGGAGTTCACCCGCAACGAGTCGCGGGAGGCCAGACTGGCCCACGACGCCGATCAGCTTGACATGCTCCTGGCCCTCAAGGAGCAGTTGGACAGTGGCAACCCCCGCGCCGCCGGCTGGATACCAGCGGTGCGGCGGCGGCTTACCACGGAAGCGGGCCGCCAACTGGCCGAGGCCATCCTGGAGGCGGAAGCGGACCGCTGGTGGCTGGGCAAGGTGGTCTAGCAGCCCGTCAAGGAAGGCTCATCGCGCGGTCTGTTCAAGGGCGCTCAGATGCCAGGCGCGCGAAATTCCGAGGAGGGAGGCGTACATAGAAGTACGCTGCACTGACTCGGGATGAGCGCAACGCCGCGGATGGGTGTTCTTCAACAGGCTGCGGGCAAGCGGGTTGAGAATTGCGGCTAAGCTGGCTCATATATGATCTGCGGCATCTCACGATCTGGAAAGGGTTGGCCAGATCGGCCGCGCTGCACCTGCTGATATTGACCGCGGGGATCTGGGCCGTGTGGCCGGAGTCCTACCAGATCAGGTTTCCCATCCGCGAGGTGATGTTCGTGGAGCTGGTCCCGCAAGTGCCGGGCGTTGCCCAGGTTTCGCCGGAGAGGCCAAGACGCGGCCTCGGGATGCGTGCCGCGGCTGGCTCAACCGTGGGGCGGCCGGCCGGCTTGAGGGCCAAGGGCCGGAGAGGCGGGCGGCGCGAAGACGTTGTCTCCCTGGCGCAAGGCGGATCCTACAAGGGCTATCTGCGCGACATCAAAAGGCGGATCGAGCAAGGCTGGAGTCCGACGTCCGGTGCCGCCGAAGGCGACCTTATGCTCATGTTTTCGGTGGAGAACAGCGGGCAGGTATCCCGTGTCTCGCTGCTCAAGTCATCGGGGAATGCCAGCCTCGACGAAAGTGCCGTCAGCGCCGTGAGGACGGCCGGCCCCTTCGCGCCAATGCCGGAGCAGATGGGCCTGGCGCGGTTGCACGTTCGGGCCAGCTTCTGCTACCAGTTGGCGGAGTCGGCCCCGCAAAGCTGAAGTGCGCGGTACGGGAACCTGCCCCCGCCCCTACTCCTCGTCGTCGTCATCGTCCAGAGGTTCCAGATCCTCGTCTTCCTCGGACTCTTCCTCCTCCTCGTCTTCGTCTTCCTCGGACTCCTCCTTGATGTGCTCTTCGTATTCGTCGGCGGTGAACAGGGTGCGCAGCTCGGAGCGGGTGCTGGGCTTGATGCGGGCTATCCAGCCCTCGCCGTAGGGCTCTTCGTTGATTATCTCAGGGGAATCGATGAGCTCGGTGTTGACCTCGACGACGGTCCCACTGATGGGCGCGAAGAGGTCGTTGACGGTCTTTGAGGATTCGACGGACCCGAACATCTCGTCTTTGGTCACGTCATCGCCTTCCTCGGGCACTTCCACGTAGACGATCTCTCCCATCTCCTCCTGGGCCGAGTCCGTAATGCCGACGGTCACGTTGCCGTCTTCATCGAGGCGGACCCACACGTGATCTTTGCTGTATTTGAGTTCTTCGGGGAAGACGGCCATGACAAAACCTCCTGGCGCCACCTGCGGCACGTTTGTTGGGTCAACAACACGTTTATCGGTGCGCGGAGCGATAAGTCAAGCCCCAGATGCCTTTTTTTTCAGGTGGCCGATCTGGCCGCTTTCAACCCGCGTGCCAGCAGGGCGGCGGCGGCGACGAAGAGGCAGACACTGATGAGCTGGGTGAGGGAAAGCCAGCCGCCGAAAAGGGTTTTGTAGGTGTCCGCCCTCAGCTCCTCCAGCAACACCCGCTCCGGCGTGAAGAGCAGCAGGTAGGTCAAGGCCATCTGGCCGTCGAATCTTTTGTAGCGCCGGGAGATCATAAGAAGGCCGAAGATCACCAGCATGAGGGCCGAGTCGTATAGCTGGGTGGGGTGCAGGGGAACGTTCTGGGGGGCCAGCGTCTCGGGGTTGGAGAAGCATACCGAGGGCCAGGGCGAAGACGAGGTCCGTCCGTAGCAGCAGCCCGCGAAGAAGCAGCCCAGGCGGCCGAAGCTCTGCCCCAGGGCGAGCGATGGCGCCAGGACGTCGGCCATGGTGGCCACCCCCAGGCCGTGGCGCCGTACGTGGATCAGCGCCACGGGGGCCGCGGCCAGCAGCCCGCCATAGAAGACCAGCCCGCCGCGCCAGATCTTGAAGACGTCCAGCGGGTGGCCGCTGAACTCCGGCCAGTTCACCGCCACGTAGAAAAGGCGGGAGCCGATTATGGCCGCCGCGATGATATAGAAGGCAAGGTCAAGGATGACCTCGGGGTTTTCGCCCCTGAGGCGCGCCTCGCGGCCGGCCAGCCAGATGCCGGCCAGAAACCCCAGGGCAATGAGTACTCCGTAAGTATGGATGGCGACGGGACCAAGCCGAAGCAGTGTCGGATGCACCGGACTATGGATACCTCCGAAGCAGGTGGGCCGCCAGGAGCAACCCTCCCACGGTTATGGCGGAATCGGCCACGTTGAAGAAGAACCAGTGATAGGAGCCCACGTGGACGTCGATGAAGTCTATTACCTCCCCCACGCGCAGGCGGTCGATCACGTTGCCTATGGCCCCCGAGAAGACCAGCGCCAGGGCCAATGAGAGCAGCTTTTCTCTTTCGGTTATCTGGCGCATGAAGCCGAGGATCAGCACCAGGGCCACCAGGCTGATGAACACGAAGACGTAGGCGGACATGTTGCGGCCCGCCAGCATCCCGAAGGCGACGCCGCTGTTCTGGACGTAGGTGAGGTTCAGCAGTCCGTCTATCAGCGGTCGGGATTCGCCCAGGCGCATGGTCGCGCTCACCCAGAGCTTGGTAAGCTGATCCAGGGTTACCACGCAGGTGGTGATGATCAGGAGCGACACGTAGCGGGAGGACATGGCTACAGACGTCCCTCATGGTTAACATCGGCGCGGGCCGGGCTGCCTTCGAGCCCCAGGGCGTCGCGACAGCGCCGGCACAGAGTCGGTGCCAGCGTGGATTCGCCCACCGAGGGAAGTCGCATCCAGCAGCGCTCGCACTTGGGGCCGGTGGCCTTGGCGACCGCGATGGTCAGGGGCAGGGTGGCCGACCGGAAGGCCTGGGCGGGGGGCTCGCCCTTGCCGGACCGGACCTCGGAGACAATAAAGAGCGTGGCGAGTTGGTCAGCGTAGGCCTCCAGAAGGGCGGCCAGGTCCCCTTCGGCAAAGAGCGTCACGGCCGCCTCCAGGGAATGGCCGATGGTCTTCCCCCGGCGGGCCTCCTCCAGGGGTTTTAAGACCTCGGCACGTACCTCTAACAGCCTTTCCCACCGCTCGGCCATCTCGGCGTCCGGCAGGTCCTCGCGCGGCTCAGGCATGGCCGCGAGGTGTACGCTGGCCTCCTTTTGCCCCGGCATGTGGTCCCAGATCTCCTCGGCGGTAAAGGAGAGAATGGGGGCCATGAGCCGCACCAGGGCCGCCAGGATGTCGTAAAGCGCGGTCTGAGCGCAGCGGCGGGCTTCGGAGTCGGCGGCGGAGGTATAGAGCCTGTCTTTCAACACGTCGAGATAGAAGGCGGACATCTCCACCACGCAGAAGTTGTGCAGGCCGTGGTAGATGGCGTGGAACTCCAGGCGCTCATAGGCCCGGCGCAGGCGGGAGACGAGCCGCTGGAGCCGGTGCAGGGCGAAGCGGTCAATCTCGGGCAGGCGCTCCAGCGGGACTCTGTCTCGCTCGGGGTCGAAATCGGCCAGGTTGCCCAGCAGGAAGCGGGCGGTGTTGCGCACCCGCCGGTAGGCCTCGGTCAGCCGGGAGAGGATTTCGGGCGAGATCCTTACGTCGTCGCGATAATCCTCGGCCGCCACCCACAGCCGGAGTATCTCCGCCCCGTGGCTCCTGATGATCTGTTCGGGGGCGGTAACGTTGCCGACGCTCTTGGACATCTTTCGCCCTTCGCCGTCGACCACGAAGCCGTGGGTGAGCACCGTGCGGAAGGGTGCCCGGCCCCTGGTGCCCATGGCGGTGAGCAGTGAGCTCTGGAACCAGCCCCGGTGCTGGTCGCTGCCCTCAAGATACATGTCGGCCGGCCAGGCGAGGTTGTCCCTTTGCTCCAGCACGGCGGCGTGACTGACTCCGGAGTCGAACCAGACGTCCAGGATGTCGGTCTCTTTGGTGAACGGCCCGGCGCCCTGGCAATGGGGACAGGTGGTGTTTTCGGGCAGAAGATCCCCGGCGCTCCTGGCGTACCAGGCATCGGCGCTCTCCCGCTCGAAGATGGAGGCGACGCGTTCTATGGCCTCCGGCGTGATGAAGGGTTTTTGGCAGCCGGGGCAGTAGAACATGACGATGGGCACCCCCCAGCTGCGCTGGCGCGAGACGCACCAGTCCGGCCGGCCCTCGAGCATGGCCCGGATGCGCTCCTCGCCGTAGGAGGGCACCCAGTTCACCCGGCCCACTTCTTCCAGAGCCTTTTGGCGGAGGTTCTCCTTCTCCATGGAGATGAACCACTGCTCGGTGGCCCGGAAGAGCACTGGACCCTTACAACGCCAGCAGTGGGGGTAGGAGTGGGTCAGGGTGGCCTCGTGCAGCAGGGCACCGACCTCGCGCAGGCGCGAGATCACCTCCCGGTTGGCCTCCCAGACTCTCTGTCCGGCGAAGAACCCGACGTCGGCGGTGAAGCGGCCTTCGGCATCGAGGGGCGAATATACGTCAAGCCCGTAGCGCAGGCCGGTCTCAAAATCTTCGCGGCCATGGCCCGGAGCGGTGTGCACCAGGCCCGTCCCGGCGTCGAGGGTGACGTAGTCGGCCAGCACTACCAGCGAGGCCCGCTCGTAGAGGGGGTGCCCGGCCTCGCGCCGTTCCATCATCCGGGGGTCGATTTCGCCCAGCAGCCGCCAGTCATTCCAGCCCAGGTCAGCCACGACTTCCTGAAGCCGCCCTTTGGCCAGAACGTAGGCCTCTCCGGCGACCTCTATGGCGACGTAGTCGAAGTCGGGGTGGAGGGCGACCGCCAGGTTGGCGGGAATCGTCCAGGGGGTGGTGGTCCAGATGACCAGCCAGACGGGTTTGCCCGCCAGGGCTGGCGAGAGCACGGAGGCGTCGCCGCGCAGCCTGAAGCGAACGAAGATGGAGGGCGAGGCATGGTCGGCATACTCCACCTCGGCCTCGGCCAGGGCGGTGCGGCAGTCCGGGCACCAGTAGACGGGCTTCTTGCTCTTGTACAGGCCGCCCGAGATGGCAAAGCGGCCGAACTCCCTCACTATGGCCGCCTGGTAGTCGTGGTTCATGGTGAGGTAGGGCTTGCTCCAGTCACCCATTACGCCCAGGCGCTGGAACTCCTCGCGCTGAATGCCCACCCACCGCTCGGCGTAGAGGCGGCACTCCTTGCGAAAATCGACGATGCTCATCTCGGCCTTCCGGCCGCGCAGCCCGCGGTCCACCTGGAGCTCTATGGGCAGCCCGTGGCAGTCCCATCCGGGGACGTAGGGGGCGTCGTGGCCCGACATCTGGCGGCTCTTGACCACGAAGTCTTTCAGGATCTTGTTGAGGGCCGTGCCCATGTGGATGTGGCCGTTGGCGTAGGGGGGCCGTCGTGCAACACGTAGCGGGGTCTGCCCTGGGCCTGTTCGCGGAGAAGGCGGTAGAGGCCCATCCGCTCCCAGCGCCGCAGGAACTCCGGCTCGCGCTGAGCCAGGTTGGCCCGCATCGGGAAAGCGGTCTTAGGCAGGTTGAGGGTGTCTTTGTAGTCCATTTCGCTCCGGCGTCCGCCATGGGGCATGAGAATCCGAAAAAACATCCGCCCGCGGCCCGCGCAAATTGACGCATCAGCTTAGTCCCGTGGCGGTGGAGGTGTCAAGGGATACGCCCGTTCTTGTTAGCCTGGCGATTGTGTCCGGCCTAACAGCCGAGCGATTCTGTCCGCCGGGGGGAATAAATCGGAAACAGGGGCCTATATGATGTGGTTGCGCTAACGAGGGCCTTGACTATGGCCGGGCGTTTGGGTAGAGCTTGACAGTCGAGAGAGGGACCTCGGCAAGCCGCGAGGCGGCCTCGCTCGACTAAAGCCGTTAGGGAGCGCGCAATGACGGCCCTTTTTGGTGGCATAGTCGCATTAGTACTGGGCGTGGTGTTGCTCCTGGCGTGGTGGCAGTTCTTCCTGCACATTCTGCAGGGCTCCATCCCCCTGCTGCTCCTTGCCGGCGGCGTGCTGGCCACGTATCTGGGCATAGAAGAAGTTCGCGAAAGGATCGAGGCTTCCCCCGCCGAACGCGGAGGGCCGGAAGAGGCTGAACGCTACAGGCGGGAGGCGGAGCACTACCGGCAGGAGCTGGACATCCTGCGCCAGGAGATCGAAAGGCTGAGGGGCCGCGGCGTGGCACTGGAGGATCAAAAAAATGGCTTGACGTAACCGCGGCCCGCTAGCTACAAAGGTGGGTGGTTGTGTTACTTGTGCGGCTCTAACGGATGAGGGATATGGCCGGCGAAAGTATACTTGTAGTCGACGATTCCCCACGCGTCTGCGACGCCATTTGCGAGATCCTGGAGCCTGAAGGCTTCGTGGTCGAGAAGGCCTTCAGCGGGGACGATGCCCTGGGGCGCATCGGTAACCATTTCTTCGACGTCGTCTTAAGTGACCTGCGCATGCCCGGCCCCGACGGCATGGAGCTGCTCAAGTATCTGCGGGACTCCTCGCCCGAGACCATAACCATCATCATCACCGGTTACGGTTCCATCCAGACCGCAGTGGAGGCTACCAAGCTCGGGGCCTTCGATTTCCTCACCAAGCCGGTAAAGCTAGAGGAAATAATACACACCGTCCGGAAGGCCATCGAGCACCGGAGCCTCAAGCGGGAGAACCTCGCCCTCAAGCAGGAGCTTTCGCGCAAGTACGAGTTCCGCAACATCATCGGCCAGTCGGAAGCCATAGAGAAGGTATTCCGCATCATCAACAAAATCGCCGAAACGGACTCCACCGTGCTCATCCTCGGCGAAAGCGGCACGGGCAAGGAACTCGTGGCCCGGGCCATCCACTACAACAGCCATCGAAAAGAGAAGCCCCTCATCCCCGTGAACTGTGGGGCCATACCGTCCGAGCTTCTGGAGAGCGAGCTCTTCGGGCACGAAAAGGGGGCCTTCACCAGCGCCATCCGCACCCGGGTGGGGCGCTTCGAGCTGGCCAGCGGCGGGACGATCTTCCTTGATGAAATCGGTGATATGAGCCCCAGCCTGCAGGTCAAGATCCTGCGGGTTCTGCAAGAGCACTCCTTCGAGCGCATTGGGGGCACCAGAACCATCAAGGTCGATATCCGCGTCATTGCCGCCACCAACAAAAACCTGGAGGAGGCGGTGCGGGATGGGCGGTTCCGCGAGGATCTCTACTACCGGCTAAACGTTATTCCCGTGGTGGTGCCTCCGCTTCGCGACCGCAAGGAAGACCTGCAGATCCTGGTCGAGCACTTCCTGCAGGAGTTTTCGCGCCACCGAGGGCGCCACATAAAATCGCTGAGCTCCGGGGTGATGGACTGCTTCCGCGCCTACTCCTGGCCAGGAAACGTCCGCGAACTTGAAAACGTCATAGAGCGCATCTTCATCCTTTCCGAGGGCGATGAAATCTCCATAGCGGACCTGCCTCGGCGGCTGCAGGACGGCTTCCATCACAAACTGCCGCAGCCCCAGGGCCAGCCGCTGGAGGTATGCCTGCCCGCGGGTGGGGTTTCGTTCAACACCGCCGTTTCCGACTTCGAAAAGATGCTCATAGTCGAGGCCCTGAACCGCACCGGCTGGGTAAAGAACAAGGCCGCTCAGCTCCTGGGGCTCAACCGCACCACCCTGGTCGAGAAGATCAAGAAGAAGAAGATAAGGCGTTCGCAGCCCACGGCCGCGCCGTCAGCCATTTGACGCCAGTCTGGCGTCTCCCCCCGCGCCGCGCCGCCTCGGCCGAGGCGGATCGACTATAATCCATAATAGTTACGCTTTGTTATTCCAGCTTTCCCCCTGGCATGTCTCTTGCTGTTGGCAGTGGTGTGTTCGCTATTGGCAGCAGCCGGCCCATGCAGGGGATGATAATATGCGCAGGGCGCTTCGCGCCGCGGCCTTCATTCTGGTACTCAGTGCCCTTCGGCTTCCCGGTGTTGCGGGGGCGGCGGTGTTGACCGGTCTGCACTGTCAGAGCGGTCCTGAGGCGACCGACATCCTCTTCGACATCGATGGGGAGACATCCTGCGCCGTGCGCCGGGAGGGGGCCTCTGGTCTGCTCGTCAGGCTGGGAGGTGTTCAGGCAGGCTCGGGCGTGGCCACGGCGGGTCTGTCGGACAACCGGGTGGCGGCCGTCGAGCTGAAGCCGGGGGCGGAAGCCCTGCTGGTGCGGGTCAACACCAGGCTGGCATCGCTCGGTTACGTGCAGAGCGCGATGCCGGGCGGCTTGAGGCTGCGGCTGTTTTCGGATGCCCCCGGTGGGGAGTCTCCGTCTCGGAAGACGCCCCTGAAGGATCTCCGAAAGAAGCCCCCGAAGGTGGCTCGGGCGGAAGCACGCCAAGAGACCTCGAAGGCGGGCGGGCAAGGAGTCGCCAACCCCACGGCGCGGGTCAAGGCGTCGGCCCGGACGAAGGCTGAAGACAGGCGGGCCAATACCCCGACAGACAATGACCAGAAACGCCCCCTGGTGGCCGAAAAAAGCCCGAAAGAGGCCGCTCCGGTGGAGAAAGATACCAGGATGAAAGGCCTTCCGGGCTTCGCGCTCTACGAGCCCTCGACGGAGAGCGTTGGGGCCGGCAACCTGGGCGTGCCCGCCTCCGTGTTGGCCGCGTATGATCATTCCCCGGCCGCAGCCAGGGAACTGCCCGAGTTGCCTTCCGGGACCCCCGATTTTGGCGGCCTCTTGCCCGGAACGACGCGCACTCCGCAAGACGCCCTGCTCGCCCGTCTGCTGCCGAGTCGGGAATCCGAGTCCGCTTACCGCGCGGCCGTGGTGAAGCTGCGCGGTGACTCAACCGGCGAGGCCCTGCGGGCGTTCCGGGAGATGCAAGCCGCGTATCCCAAGACCATCGCGGCGGCGAGAGCCGCCTTCCGCGTCGCCGACTGCCTCTACCAGTTGGTCAAGAGCCGGCGCGACCGGGATGAGGCCCTCCAGGCATACGTGTCCGCCGTGGCCAAATGGCCGCTTCAAGACGAGGTAGGCCGGGCCTATCTGCAGATAGGCCGCCTTTATGCCGAGGGTGGTTACGATTATGAGGCCTTGGGTTATCTCGGCCTGGCCACCAGGGAACAACCCGACGGTCGCCATGCCCTCCGGGCCTATCTGCTCCGGGGTGACATCTATTACCGGCGGGGACAGTACAAGAAGGCACAGGGGGAGTTCGCGCGGGTCGGCAGGTTCTTTCCCAACAGCGCCATGGTGCGGGAGGCCAACTTCAAGCTGGTCCGAACCCTCTTCGCCCAGAAAGACTTCGCGGGCGTGGAGAGGGCCTATCAGGAAATGCGCACCCGCTGGCCGGAGACCTTCGGCACCGACCCCCAGTTGCTCAGCTACATCGGGGAGACCTATTTTCAGAAGGGCGACTACCACCACGCCCGGCAGTTTCTGTTCTACGTCCTGAACATCTACCCGGACATGACGGCCAATCACCTCATCTTGTGCCGCATTGCCGACGCCTACTTGGCCGAGGGCCGGGACCGCGAGGCCTCGAAGCTCTACCGGCTCGTTCGCGGCGCCTTCCCTAACAGCGAGGGGGCCTGCCTGGCGCGAATGCGGTTGGCCGAGAACGGCCTGGCCGAGGGGCGTGCCCTCAGGGACGGCCTGGCCAGTGGTGAGAAACGGCTGGGGGATTTCAAGCTCTATGAGTCCTTGGCCGCGGGTCGGGGCAGCATCGCCCAGCAGGCGAAGGTGAGAATAGGGCTGTGGTACTACTGGCGGCACGACTACCTCAGGGCCGCGGAGTATCTGCAAGGGCTCCTGGCGCGGGAGGCGGGGCTGCCGGCGGGCCTGAAGGATGACTGTCGCTACGGCGTTTCCGAGGCACTCTTCCACCAGTTGAAGGCCTACTTCGAGCAGGGGCGCTACGCCGAGGCCGTCAGGTTCACCGAGAAGTGGGACAAGTGGCTTACGGGAGAGCGCGCCGAGGCCTTCTACTATGCCGGGGAGTCCCACCGCCTCCTGCATTTGCCCGAGGAGGCCGCCAGGCTGTTTGCCAAGACGGAGAGGATGCCCTGGCGGGAAGACCTGCGGCGCGAAACCCTGCTGGGGCTGGGGCTGGCCCGCCTGGAGACGGGCGATTATGCCGATGCCGCCCGGGTCTTGAGACAGTTGGTGGAGTGCTACCCTACCTATTCCCGCAGGCTCGATGCCCTGCGGGCGCTCGGCAGGGCCGATTACCTGCTGGGCAAGTATGAGCCTGCGGCGCAGGCTTTGGGACAGGCATTGAGCAGTGAGGCCTCGTCCGCCAAAAGAGCGGAGGACCTCTACCTGTTCGGCCTGGTGCTGGGCCGAATGAAAGAGCACGCTCGGGCGGCTGATGCCCTGCGCCAGTCGTTGTCGGCCGGCGCGGCCTATGGTTGCGGCAAGGGCCTCCAGGCCGCGGCAATGCTGGAGCTGGGCAATGCCCTCCTTGCCCAGGGGCGCCAGGAGGAGGCCGTCAAGGCCTACTTGCGGGTGCGCGCCCTGGCGCCGGGGAGCGGCGAGGCCCAACAGGCGCTCTACAAGGCCGGGAAGTGCTACTTGTCTCTCGGCCGCCGCAACGACGCGGCCTCGGTTTTCGGGCAGGGCGCGGCCGGGAGCGGCACGGGGGTGTGGCAGAAGGCCTCCGCGAGGATGATGGAAGGGTTGGAACTGGACCGGATGGTTCCCTGAGGTAAGTCTCGTAAGGAAGAGGACATGGCGGACACAGTGGACAGGCAGGTGTTGGTAGCCGATAGCGAGCCACGCAGCAGGCGGGTGCTGGCGGAGATCCTGGCCCGCGGCGGTCACGGGGTGAGCGAGGCCTACGACGGTTGGCAGGCCCTGGAGCTATGCCGCACCAGGAGTTTCAGCCTGGTGTTCGCGAACCTATCCACGCCCAGGGCGGGAGGCCTGGAGCTGCTCAAGGAGATGCAGGCCCGCTTCCCGCGCACTCCCGTGGTCGTCTTCAGCGAGAATGCCGACGTGGCCACCGCCCTGGAGGCGATGAAGAACGGCGCCTTCGACTTCCTGCTCAAGCCGCTGTCGGTCGAGCTCATCGAGGAGGTCACCATGCGTGCCCTCCGGCAGATCAGCCGCGACCGCGAGGCGGAGGGGAAAGTGCAGCGCCCCATAATCACCTGCGACACCGCCATGCAGAAGCTGATGGGCCTGGCCCGCTCGGTGGCCCCGAGCAAGGCCACGGTGCTGATTTCCGGGAGTCGGGTACCGGCAAGGAGATATTCGCGCGCTACATCCACGCCATGAGCGGCCGCGGGAACAAGCCCTTCGTGGCCGTCAACTGCGCGGCACTGCCCGAGACCCTGCTGGAGAGCGAGCTGTTCGGCCACGAGAAGGGCGCCTTCACGGGGGCGATGATGCGCAAGGCCGGAAAGTTCGAGCTGGCCCACGGCGGCACCATTCTGCTCGATGAAGTCAGCGAGATGAAGCCGCCTCTTCAGGCCAAGCTGTTGCGCGTGCTCCAGGAGAGCGAGATAGACCGCGTGGGCGGCCGCGGCCCGGTGAGCATAGACGTCCGGGTGCTGGCCACCACCAACCGCGACCTGGACAAGATGATAGCCGAGGGGACTTTCCGGCAGGATCTGTTCTACCGGCTGAATGTCATCCCCTGCAGACTGCCCTCCCTGCGGGAGCGGCGCCAGGACGTCCCGCTTCTGATCGAGCACTTCTTGGGCAAGTACCAGCGCCCCGACGGCACCAGTGCCCAGGGCGTGGCGCCCGAGGCATTGCAGCGGCTGCTGGACCATACGTGGCCCGGCAACGTGCGGGAGCTGGAGAACATCATCGAACGCGCGGTGCTGGTGTCGGGCAACTGCCTGATAAGGCGCGAGCACCTCTTTCTGGACGAGGTCGCCCCCGGTGAGCCGGAAGATGCCTGCCGCGGGGAGGCGACCGGCCTCGACCTGCCGCTCTTCACCCTGCGCGAGATGGAAAAGCAGATGATCGGCCGAAGCCTGAAGGAGACCGGGGGAAACCGCACCCACGCGGCCAGAATTCTTGGCATTTCCGTGCGCACCCTCCGCAACAAGCTCAACGAATACCGCCGGGAGGTGGGGGAGAGGGTCTGAGGCATGCGTTTTGCTTTGTCGTGGATAGAGGCGAAACAGGCAATGGAGGCCCAATGAAGATCTTCGACCGAACCATCAACGTTCTGGAGAAGGCGCTCGACATCAGGCTGTCCCGCCACAACCTGATAGCCGCCAACCTGGCCAATATGGACACCCCCGGCTACCGTGCCCTGGACTTCTCGTTCGAGGCTGAGCTGAGCCGGGCCCTTGCCGAGGACCCGGTGCGGATCGGTGACCTGGCGGAGCCGTCCGTAGTGCCCGCCACCATGGCGGAAGGCCCGGTGGACCTGGACCGCGAGAACACCCGCCTGGCGGAAAACACCCTCAACCACGACGCCCTGACCAAGTTGATGAGTAAGAAGTTCGATTTGCTCAAGTACGCCATTAGCGAGGGAGGTAAGTGATGGACTTTTTCTCCGCCATGGACATAAGCGCCTCGGGCCTCAGGCTGCAGCGGGCCCAGATGAATGTCGTTTCCATGAACCTGGCCAATGCCGGCACCACCCGCAGCGCCGAGGGCGGCCCCTATCGCAAGCGGGAGCTGGTCTTCGGGGCGGTGCCGTACCGGAAGAGCTTCGGGGACTTCCTCCAGACGAGCCTGGACCAGGTACCCCTTCAGGAGGCCAAGGTGCTGGGCGTGGTCAGCTCCAATGTGGGGTTGCGCAAGGTTCACGACCCTTCTCACCCCGACGCCGACGCCTCGGGCGACGTGCTCTTGCCCAATGTCAGTGTCATGGAGGAAATGGTGAAGATGATGGCCGCCACGCGCTCGTATGAATCCAACGTGGCCGCCATCAGCGCCGCCAAGGGCATGGCTCTGAAGGCCATCGACATCGGCAGCAGATAAGGGCTGGCCGCAAGGCAAGGGTGGAGGTATACGGTTGAAGATCAGCGGCTTGGAGCGCAATCCGTTCGGCCCGAATTTCCGCTCGGTGCGTCCCGTGGAGGACGGTGCCGGAGAAAAGGACTTTCTGAGCTACCTGAATGATCAGATCCAGGCGGTGGACCAGCTTCAGCACGAGGCTGACGCGGCCTCTTCGGGCATGGCTCTGGGCAAGCTCGGTATCCAGGAAACCATGATCGCCGTCCAGAAGGCCGACATCTCGTTCCGGCTGCTTTCCACGGTGAGGAACAAGGCCCTGGAGGCGTACCGCGAGATAATGCACATGCAGGTTTAGTTGGGCTGGCTGACCGAGGAAAGAGGCAATGGCGGAAGATAAAACGGGGGACTCCATAATAGCCCAGGCCCTGGGGGGTCTTGGCGGCAGGGCCAGGATGGGCTTGCTCATCGTGGCCGCCGCCGCGGGCACGGCCCTTCTCGTCTATATGTTTTGGTCCCCCGCGAGTGGAAACTACCAGGTCCTCTACTCCAATCTCGCCCAGCAGGACGCCGGCGAAATCGTGGCCAAGCTCAAGGAGAAGGGGGTGCCCTTCGAGCTGTCGGGGGGAGGGGCGGCCATACTCGTGCCCTCGGCCCAGGTCTATGAGCTCAGGTTGCTCATGGCCTCGGAGGGGCTGCCGCGCGGAGGCAACGTCGGCTTCGAGATCTTCGATCAGCAGAGCCTGGGCCAGACGGAGTTCGTGCAGAAACTCAACTATCAGCGCGCCCTCCAGGGCGAGCTGATCCGCACCATCAGCCAGTTCCAGGAGGTGGAAGACGCCAGGGTTCACATCGTGATGCCCCATGAGTCCGTTTTCCTGGATGAATCGGAGCCTGCCTCCGCGGCGGTGGTGCTCAAGATCCGGCCGGGGCGCGTCCTGTCCACCCGCCAGGTCGAGGGGATCGTGCATCTCGTTTCCGCGGCGGTCGAGAACCTCAAGCCCGAAAACGTCAAGGTGGTCGATATGTCCGGCCGCACGCTGTTCGCCCAGGACGACAACGGGCCGGGGGCCTTGAGCAGCGGCCAGCTCGACTATCAGCGCAGCGTGGAAGACGGCCTGAAGCGCAAGGTCGAGGCCATGCTGGAGAAGGTCGTCGGGCCGGGCAAGGCCATAGCCCGCATCAGCGCCGACCTGGATTTCACCCAGGAGAGCGAGCGGCAGGAGATCTTCGACCCGGACAGCGCCGTGGCCCGAACCAAGCAGACCAGCTCCGAGAGTTCGGCCGGTCAGGGCGGGGCGGCCGCGGGTATTCCGGGGCCGGACTACGACCTGAATCAGCCGGGCGCGGGCGCTACCGCCGGGGGGGGCGGGGCGAATAACAGCCGTTCCCAGGAGAACACCAGCTACGAGATCAACAAGGTGGCCAAGCAGATCGTCAGCCCCGTGGGCTCGATTCGCAGGCTGTCGGTGGCCGTGATCATAGACGGCGTCTATCAGGAAGGCCAGGGTGGGGCCAAGAGCTTCGTGCCCAGATCCAAGAAAGATCTCGTGGGCTTCGAGGGCATCATCAAGAGGACCGTGGGCTTTGACGACGAGCGCGGCGATCAGGTGGAAGTGACCAGTATCCCCTTCGCCTTGCCTGAGGAGCTACCCAGCGAGAAGGCCAGCCTTACATCCAAACTGGCCGGGCTGCTCTCCCTGGACACCGCCAGGACGGCGGGCAAGCTGCTCCTGGCCCTGTTCCTGGTTCTGTTCGTCCTGCGCCCCATGGCCGCCGCCCTGGCCAAGGGAGGCTTCAATGCGGGGAGCACCACCACCATGACCCAGTTGCCGGGAGTGGCCGCGCCCTACCAGCTTCCAGGGGGCGGACAGGAAGCAGTGGACGTCAAGCAACAGGCCACGATAATGGCTCGGGCGGAGCCGGATAAGGCCGCGGCGCTGCTTCGAGGCTGGCTTGCCAACAAGGAATAGTGGTGCACCATGGGCAAGGGGGATCTGACCGGACCTGACAAGGCGGCTATCTTCCTGTTGTTCATGGGAGAGGAGTACAGCTCCGACGTCTTCAAGAAGCTCGATGACGGGGAGATCAAGGCCCTGAGCGCCTCCATGGCTAAGATCGGCCAGGTGACCCCGGAGCGGCTGGAGCAGTTGCTCCAGGAGTTTATGAGCAATATGGGCACCGGGGGCAACATGCTGGTCAAGGGCGAGACCTTCCTCAAACGGGCCGTCACCAAGGCCATCGGCACCCGTAAGGCCGAGGCCATCTTCGGGGAACTGGAAGGCACGACGGGGCCGAAAGAGAATGCCTTCGAGGGGTTGAAGGCGGCGGACCCCAGACTCATAGCCGAGTTCATCCGCGCCGAGCATCCGCAGACCATCGCCATGATCCTGGGACACATGGATCCGCTCCAGGCGGCCCAGGTGCTGGTGGACCTGCCCGAACGCCTCCAGCCCGACGTTATCTACCGGGTGGCCAAGCTGGAAGGGGTTCCGCCCGACGTCGTAGGTGAGGTGGACCGATTGCTCAGTGATCGACTGCGCTCGCTGACCTCAATGCAGGTAGGCCAAAAGGCCGGTGGAGTCACCGCGGTGGCCGAGCTGCTCAACCACGTCGATTCCAACGCGGAGAACGCCATTCTCTCGCAGCTTGAGGAAGAGGACGCCGATCTGGCGGACGAGATCCGCCAGTGCATGTTTGTCTTCGAGGATCTGGCCAGTGTCGATGACCGCGGGATCATGGCTCTGATGCGCGAGGTGGCCAACGAAGACCTGACCCTGGCTCTCAAGACGGCTGCCCCGGAACTGAAAGAGAAGGTCCTGCGCAACATCTCGGAGAGGGCGCGGATGGTCATTCAAGAAGACCTCGAGACCATGGGGCCCGTGCGGCTCAAGGACGTCGAGAGTGCTCAGCAGCGCATAGTACGGGCCGCCAAGAAGCTGGAAGAAGAGGGCAAGCTGACCATAAGCTCCAAGGGAGCGGATGAAGTCTTTGTCTGATGACCCAGGTGTGACCCTGCTGCGCCTCGCGGAAATCAAGGCCGCCAAGACCGGCAGGTCTCCCCACGTCCTGCCCCGAGAGCCGAAGACCCCGCCGATGGTGGTCTGTTCCCTTCAGGAGCAGGCGGTTCGTATCCTGCGCCAGGCTAAGGAACGCGCGAGCCATATAGAGAAAGAGGCCTATGAACGCGGCTACGCCCAGGGCGAGAAGGACGGCCTGAGCATGGGAGAAAAGCGCTTCGAGGCCACGGCGCGCACCCTGAGTGGGCTCTTGGGGGAATTGAGCACCCTGCGCGCCGGCCTGCTCGGCACGGTCTCCGATGATCTGGCCGGGCTGGCCCTCGCGGTGGCGGGGGCGGTCATCCGGGCCGAGGTCTCCTGCGGTTCGGATACCGCGCTGCGGGCGGCCCAGGAGGCCGTGGAGTCCTTGGGCGACGATGCGGCCATAGTGGTCAAGCTGAACCCCAAGGACCTCGACTACCTGAAACGGCGCGAGCTGCTGCCCAAGGTGGGACATTTTCAGGCGGACGCGCGGATTTCCCCGGGTGGCTGTGTCGCCGAAAGCGAACAGCGGCGCTTCGACGCCCGGGTGGAGAGACAGATGGCGACACTGGAGGAGGCGCTGCGCTCCGAGATGGGCAGGAATTCCGACTCGGGCGGCGGAATCGGCCCTCGGCAAGGCTGATTATGAACGACCGCGACGGGCGGCAGGGCCGCCTGCCAGACTCCGGCACCCAGGAGCCTTGGTAAAGACCGGAAGGACTGACGGGGCGCCGGAAAAGACCTGTCGGCGTGGGTTGGGCGGCAGGGCCGCCTGCCAGACTCCGGCACCCAGTACCTGGTTGCAGTAATGCTTACGCTGGTCTTGGGTGTTTCCGTTCGTGCTGATGTATAGAAGCACGAACACCTGTCGGCGTGGGTTGGAGTTCCTGTTTTGTACCCGGAGATCGAGGCTGAGTATGAACAATCGCGACGATGTGACGAGCGGAATCCGCGCCAGACTGGAGGCCTGCCGCACCCGCCTTGACGGTTTCAGGCCCGCCTCGGTGGCCGGCCGCCTGGTGTGTACCGTCGGGGTGGCCGCCGAGGCCAGGGGCTGCCAACTGCCGGTAGGGGCCTCATGCCTCATTTGCCCGGAGGAAGGGGAGCCGGTGCCCGCCGAGGTGGTAGGCTTCAGAGAGGGCAGCATGCTGCTCTTGCCCCAGGGCGACACCCGTGGTCTGCAGCCCGGTTCGGAGATCCGGCCGTTGAGCGGCGAGCCCTGCGTCAGGGTCGGCGAGGCCATGCTGGGCAGGGTGCTCGATGGTCTGGGGCAGCCTCTGGACGGCAAGGGCCAGATACCCTGGCAAGACGAGTATCCGCTGTATGCCAAGGTGGTCAACCCCATGACCAAACGGCGCATCGCCCAGCCGCTGGACGTCGGGGTGCGAGCCCTCAACGGGCTGCTCACCCTGGGCCGGGGCCAGCGCGTGGCCATCATGGCCGGCTCGGGCGTGGGCAAGAGTACCCTGCTCGGCATGATAGCCCGCCATGGCCGCTGCCCCGTGAACGTGATCGCCCTCATCGGGGAACGAGGCCGCGAGGTGCGGGAGTTCATCGAAGACGACCTCGGCCCCCAGGGCCTTGCCCGCTCGGTCATCGTCGCCGCCACGGCCGACAGGCCGCCCCTCATAAGAATGAGGGGGGCCTACGTGGCCACGGCCATAGCCGAGTTCTTTCGCGACCGGGGGCACGACGTCCTGCTGATGATGGACAGCATCACCCGCTATTGCATGTCGGCCAGGGAGGTAGGCCTTGCCGCCGGCGAGCCGCCCACCAACCGTGGCTATACCCCCTCGGTCTTCGCCAGGCTGTCGGCCCTTCTCGAGCGGGCGGGGCTTACCGAAGGCAAGGGATCGTTTACCGCCATTTACGCGGTGCTGGTCGAAGGCGACGACATGAACGAGCCCGTGGCCGACGCCGTCCGCTCGGTGGCCGACGGTCACGTGGTGCTGTCCCGGGAACTGGCGGAGCGAGGGCACTTCCCGGCCATAGACATTCTGGCCTCGGTATCGAGGCTCATGTCGCGCATCTGTCCCAAGCCTCATCTCCAGGCCGCCCGCAAGCTGGTGGCCGCGCTGAGCACCTACCGGCGGGCCGAAGATCTGATAAACATAGGGGCCTATGTGCCAGGCTCAAACCCCGACATAGACGACGCCATCCAGCGGGTGCGCGATATCAACGACTACCTGACCCAGGACGTTGACCAGAAGGCCACCCTGGAGGACGCCGTCTCCAGACTGCGGGCCATGTGGCGGTAGCTTATGTGGCGATTCCGGTTCGAGACACTGCTCAGGATCAGGAGGCGGCGCGAGGAGGTGGCGGCCGTTGAGTTGGCCGACAGCCAGGCCGTGTGCCGCCGGCAGGAAGATCTGGTGCGGTCGCTCCAGACGGAACGCCGCAAACAGCACTCCAGCCTGGCCGATCTCGAGGGTAGGGGCATTCTGGCACGCGATCTGCTTTTGTATAAAGACTACGAGCGCGGCCTGATGCGTCGCGCCCGGCGCGAGGAAGAAAGGCTGTCGGGCCTGGTAGCCATCCGTGAGTAGCTCCGCCTGTAACTCCTCGGCACGATGCGGGACAGAAAGGTCCTGGAGCGGCTCAAGCAAAGGCAGG
>JAZDOA010000125.1:0-16973 GCA_043799175.1 Pseudomonadota bacterium
GGGTTTCCCTCGCCGTGGAATCCGTACCGGTGGCCCTCTTCGCGGTGGATGCCGTCCGCGGCCCTCGGGGAGACGTCCTTTCAATTGCCATTTACAATTCCCGCGCCGGTTTCGTGGCTCGGCGGCTGCGGCAAATGTGGGAAAAAGACGAAGGGAGGGGGCAGGGGGGCCCTCCGGGGCTTGAACCCTCACCCCAACCTCAGCCGGAAGGGCCGTTGCTGAAGAAGCGGGGGCCTACGGAGGCCCTGTATGAGCAACGCTGGCTGAGCCAGCGCCTGGTTTCCGTGGCGAAGGGAAGAGAGGATGTTTTTTCGGCGGCAGCGGCGCCGAGATAGTACCACCTCAAGGCAAGGCACATGGCAGACATCCACCAGCACAAAATTCTCATTCTCGACTTCGGCTCGCAGTACACGCAGCTCATCGCGCGGCGTGTGCGCGAGCTGAAAGTTTACTGCGAGATTCATCCCTTCACCCTCTCCCCGGAAGACATCCGCCGTATGGCCCCTCGGGGCATAATTCTCTCCGGCGGCCCGGCAAGCGTGCTGGATCCCGGAGCGCCCACCATCTCTCCCGAAATCTTTGACATGGGCGTGCCGGTCCTGGGAATCTGCTACGGCCTGCAACTCATGGCCCACCTGCTGGGCGGCGAGGTCTGCCGCAGCCCTCGGAGGGAGTATGGCAGCGCCGGCATTACCGTGGCCAGTGGTGGCGGCAGCCTGCTCGCGGGCTTCGAGGAGAGAGTGAGCCACCCGGTCTGGATGAGCCACGGAGACCGGGTCGTGCATCTGCCGAGCGGCTTTACCACCATGGCGGAGAGCACGTCGTCTCCGGTGGCGGCCATGGCCGCCGAGCCGCGCCGGCTCTTTGCCGTGCAGTTTCACCCCGAGGTCTCTCATACCCCGCGAGGCCGCGAGATCCTGGCCAATTTCCTGTTTGCCATCTGCGGCTGCGAGCCGGTCTGGACCATGAAGTCCTTCATCGAGGCCGAGATTGCCCGGCTCAAGGAGACCATCGGCAGCCACCGGGTCATAACCGCCCTGTCGGGCGGGATAGACTCCGCCGTGGTGGCGGTGCTGATCCAGCGCGCCGTGGGAGACCAGCTCACGTGCATTTTCGTGGACAACGGCCTGCTGCGGAAGAACGAAGGGGAAGAGGTCCGCCAGCTCTTCCGGGACCGACTGGGGCTGGACCTGCGCTACGTGGACGCCTCGACCGAGTTTCTGGCCGCCCTGGAAGGCGTGTCCGACCCCGAGCGGAAACGCCGGATCATTGGCAACGGGTTTATCGAGGTCTTCGAGCGGGAAAGCCACACACTAGGCGGCGCGCGCTTCCTGGCCCAGGGCACCCTCTACCCGGACGTAATCGAAAGCATCTCTTTCAAAGGCCCTTCGGCTACCATAAAGACCCACCACAATGTGGGCGGCCTGCCGGAGCGTATGCGCCTGGTACTGATAGAGCCGCTGCGCGAGCTCTTCAAGGACGAGGTCCGCGAAGTGGCCCGGGAGATGGGCCTGCCCCGTGAGCTGGTCATGCGGCAGCCGTTCCCAGGGCCGGGTCTGGCCGTGCGCATTCTGGGCGAAGTGACGCCCGAGGCCCTGAGCGTGTTGCGGGAGGCCGACGCCATTGTGGATGAAGAGATGCGCTCCTCCGGCTGGCGCGACAGGGTCTGGCAGTCCTTCACCGTGCTGCTGCCCACAGTGCGCACCGTGGGCGTGATGGGTGATGAACGGACCTACGAGCAGGTAGCGGTGCTGAGGGTGGTCGACAGCCTGGACGCCATGACCGCGGACTGGACCCGGCTGCCCCACGAGTTACTGGCGCGCATATCAAACCGCATCATCAACGAGGTAAAGGGCATCAACCGCGTGGTGTATGACATATCATCCAAGCCGCCAAGCACCATAGAGTGGGAGTAAAGTCTGTAGTAGGGGCTGTCCCTGCGTCGGAGACCTAGAGTGAGTTTTGTCCACTTACACTGCCACACCCAGTACAGCCTGCTTGACGGGGCGATCCGCCTGAGCGACCTCTTCCAAACGGCCAACGAGATGGGAATGCCCGCCGTGGCCATGACCGATCACGGCAACATGCACGGTGCCATAGAGTTTTACACCGGAGCCAAAAAGGCGGGGCTCAAGCCCATTGTGGGCTGCGAGGTCTACGTGGCCCGTGGCTCCCGGCACTCCAAGGAGGAGGGTACCAAGGAAGGCTCGCATCATCTGGTGCTGCTCTGCGAAAACGAGACCGGCTACCACAACCTGGTAAAGCTGGTCAGCCTGGCCTATTCCGAGGGTTTCTACTACCGCCCTCGGGTAGATAAAGACCTGCTGGCCGTTCACTCCGAGGGGATCATCGCGCTCTCGGCCTGTCTGCAGGGCGAGGTGGCCTGGAACCTGGCGAACGGCAACGAGGCGCAAGCTGCCTCGGCGGCCGGCGCCCTGGCCGAGATATTCCCCGGCCGCTTCTACCTGGAAATGCAGGCCAACGGTCTGAGCGAGCAGCTGAAGGTGAACGCCGCACTAAAGGGCCTGGCCCGGAGTCTGTCGCTGCCGCTGGTGGCCACCAACGATTGTCATTACCTGAGGCGCGAAGACGCCCGGGCCCACGACATCCTCCTGTGCGTCCAGACCGGCAAGACGGTGGAGGACGAAGGGCGGGTGAGGTTTTCTACCGACGAGCTCTACTTCAAGGGCGTTGAGGAGATGAAGACGGCCTTCGCGGATTGCCCGGAGGCCGTCCGCGCGAGCCTCGATATAGCGGAGCGCTGCAACCTGGAGCTGAAGTTCGGCGAGCATCACTTCCCGGTCTACAGTCTGCCGGAGGGCGAGACCCTGGAGGCGTTCCTCTTCTCGCAGGCTCGGGAAGGGCTGGAGCGGCGCCTGAAGCGAGCGGGGTTTGTCACCGAGAAGGAGGATGAGTACCGCCGCCGGCTGGAGTGGGAACTCTCGGTCATAGGGCAGATGGGTTTTGCCGGCTACTTTCTCATTGTGGCCGACTTCATCTCCTTTGCCCGGTCGCGGCAGATTCCCGTGGGGCCGGGCCGGGGCTCGGCCGCGGGCAGCGTGGTGGCCTGGAGCCTGGGAATCACCGACATAGACCCGATTGCCTACGGGCTCATCTTCGAGCGCTTCCTCAACCTGGAGCGCCGGAGCATGCCTGATATAGACGTCGACTTCTGCATGGACCGCCGGGACGAGGTCATTCACTACGTCGGGCAGAAATACGGCGGGGCCAGCAAGGTCGCCCAGATCGCGACCTTCGGAAAGATGCAGGCTCGGGCGGTCATCAGGGACGTCGGTCGGGCGCTCAACATGTCTTACGGCGAGGTGGACCGCATCGCCAAGCTGGTCCCCAACGTTCTCAACATTCATCTGGAAGAGGCCCTGGCCCGCGAGCCCAGGTTGCGCCAACTGGAGCAGGACGACCCCCGCGTGGCGGACCTGCTGGGCGTCGCCCGCAGTCTGGAGGGTCTGCCGAGGCACATCTCCACCCATGCCGCCGGGGTGGTGGTCTCGGACCGGCCCATCACCGACTACCTGCCCACCTGCCGGGGGTCCAAGGGCGAGACCATCACCCAGTACGACATGAAGGCGGTGGAGAAGGTCGGGCTGATCAAGTTCGACCTGCTGGGCCTCAAAACCCTCACGGTGATAGACCAGGCGGTGCGCCTGGTTAGGGCGGCGCCGGTCCAGGCGGGCTTTGACATCACTGACATAAGTCTCGCCGACCCCAAGACGCTGGAGCTGCTTTGCGCCGGAGACACCACCGGGGTGTTCCAGCTTGAAAGCGCGGGCATGCGAGACCTGCTGACCAAGCTCAAGCCTACGGATTTTGAAGACGTCATCGCCCTGGTGGCCCTGTACCGGCCCGGCCCGCTGGAGAGCGGCATGGTGGACGACTTCATCAAGCGCAAGCACGGCGTGGTGCCGGTGAAGTACGATCTGCCCCAGCTCAAGGACATTCTGCGCGAGACCTACGGCGTCATCGTCTACCAGGAACAGGTCATGGAGATTGCCGTGGCCCTGGCCGGCTACACGAGAGGCGAGGCCGACATCCTGCGGCGGGCCATGGGCAAGAAGATCTCCGAGGTCATGGCCGCCGAGCGCGAAAAATTCATGGCGGGGGCCTCGGAGCGCAAGGTGCCGGAGAAGAAGGCCGCCAAGGTCTTCGACCTGATGGAGAAGTTCGCGGGCTACGGCTTCAACAAGTCTCACAGCGCGGCCTATGCCCTCGTGGCCTTCCAGACCGCCTACCTGAAGGCGCACCACCCGTTGCAGTTCATGGCCGCCCTGCTTACCTGCGAAGTGAGCAATACTGATAATATAGTAAAATACATCGCGGAGTGTCGCGACCGGAACCTCCGCGTGCTGCCTCCCGAGGTCAGCCGGAGCGAGGACTCCTTCACCGTGGAGGACGAGGCGATCCGCTTCGGTCTGGCGGCGGTCAAAAACGTTGGCAAGAATGCCATAGACTCCGTCGTGGAGGCGAGGAGGGAGCGCGGGTTCGATTCCCTCCTGGACTTCTGCTCCCGGGTGGACCTGCACCGGGTGAACAAGAGGGTGATCGAGAGCCTGATAAAGTGTGGGGCCTTCGATACCCTGAAGCAGCCCCGTGCGCGTCTCCTGGCCGGGTTGGACCTAGTCCTGGAGAAGGCCCAGCGCGAGCAGCGCGACCGCCAGGAAGGACAGGCGAACCTTTTTGGGCTGCTGGCGGCGGGAGGGGCTGGCCGGCCGGCTGGGATCGTCCATCTCCCCGAGGTCGCGGAGTGGCCGCAGCAGGAGAAGCTGCAATACGAGAAGGATGCCCTTGGCTTCTACATCAGTGGGCACCCGTTGGCCGAGTTGGCCGGAGAGCTCGCCCAGATGGGCGCTCTGCGCACCATCGCCCTGGCGGAGCAGGCTGACGGCGCGAACGTGCGCATCGGCGGGTTGGTGGCGGCCTGGAAGCCCTACGTGGGGAAGAAAGGCGACACCATGGCCTTCGTCACCCTTGAGGACATGTACGGCAACGCCGAGGTGATCGTCTTCGCCGACCTCTACAAGACCACCCTGCCCCTGATCGAGGGCGAGGGGCCTTTGCTCGTCTCGGGTCGGGTGAGCAAGGACGAAAAGGCCTGCAAGCTGGTGGCCGAGTCAATTGTGCCGCTCAAGAGAGGGGGCATTGATCTCCGCATCAGGCTTGCCGCGGGCAAAGTCTCCGTCCGCCACCTGGAGGGCCTGAGGGATCTGCTGCTGTCGCGGCCGGGAGAGAGCCGGGCCGTCCTGGAATGGCATGAAGACGGAAGCGAGCCGGAGATTCTTTTTACCAGTCTGCGGGTCGAGGCGGACCTTTCGCATACCATCAACGGCCTGCTCGGCTACACGGCCGTCTAGCCCGCCCCGTGGCGAAAAAAACCCCCGAGCGCTACCGCGAGCGCCTCTACCGCCGGGAGGCCACGGCCGGGCCGCTGGTGTCCTTCGAGGTGCAGGTGCGCCAGAGCGATCTGCACATCCGCGCCACCACCGACCTTTCCCAACTCGCCCGCGACTCCCTGCTTCAGCACCGCGCGGAACTGGAAAGCTTCATCGCCCGCAGCCCTTCGTTCGTTGCCTCCCTGGTTCCCCTGCCGCTCGACCCTCTGGCCCCGCTGGTGGCGCGGGCCATGCTTGAGGCGGCCCTGGTGGTGGGCGTGGGCCCCATGGCGGCGGTAGCGGGGGCCATTGCCGAGGTCGTGGGCCGCGATCTGCTGGCCTCGACCCCCGAGGTCATCGTGGAGAACGGGGGTGACGTCTGGCTCCGGGTGAGTTCGCCGGGTATTTCTTCGGCCATATTCGCCGGTGCCTCACCCCTGAGCGGTCGGGTCGGGCTGGCTATCCACCCCGAGCTGTGTCCGCTGGCCATCTGTACCTCTTCGGCCACGGTGGGCCACTCCCTCAGCCTGGGTAGGGCGGACGCCGCCGTGGCCCTGGCTGCCTCGGGGGCGCTGGCTGACGCCGCCGCCACGGCCATAGGCAACGCCGTGAACGGGGCCAGGGGCATCGAGGCGGGTCTGGCGGTCGCCGCGGGCATCGAGGGGCTGCTGGGGGCGGTGGTGATCAGAGGCGCCAGGTTGGGGGCGTGGGGGGAAGCGGTGGAGCTGGTCAGTCTGTAGGTTTTCTTTTCGGTCGCGGCCGGTCGCCCGGCGGCGCCCGGGGCCGCCCGTGCCTGTCATCATTGACAGTACCCGCCAACCCCGCCTAGCCTGGAAGCAGGGTCTTTTCGGCCAAAAGAAACACCCGTCTCCAGGACATGGCAGCCCATGAGACACTTCGTTAACGTCCTGGCAGCAGCCACGCTGCTCCTGGCCCAGAACCTCGGAAGCACCGGCGGCCTCGGCCAGCCCTATGCGCCTCTCCCTCAGCCCGGCACCACCACTCCGGGACAGCCCTCAACGGGTGGCCCGTATGGCACTACCCAACCACCCGGCCTGGCTCAGCCCCCCGGTATGGTTCAGCCCCCTGGCACGGTTCAGCCCCCTGGCGCAACGGCACCGCCAGGCACGGCCGGACAGCCCACCGTGGATCAGCAGACCGGCAGGAGTGGGCTTCTGGCACCGCCTCCAGTAACCGGCCAGGTGGGCCGAGGATCCACTGCCCCCGGCTGTACGCCTCCCGACGCCACTTTGGGCCGGGGCGGCGAGGTGTGCCGCCCCTCTCAAACGCTGATTCCGGAAGGTGTACCCCAACCTCAGCCCTCGCGCCCGCCGGAGTTCGGGCCCATCCAGCCGACGGGGCCGCCCGTGGGCGGCTATGTGCCCACCCGACCCCAATACGGAACCGACACCGGCGGTGTCCCGCCGCCCTATGGCCCTGGGCTGGGAGACGGAAGGACAAGTTATTAGGCTTGGGGGCGCGCGGTCGGCCGGCCGCCGGTGGCGGCTGGAGGCTGGGCATCCACCGGCATGATGCGCCGGTCCGGCCTGACGGCCGCCGGAGCCCTCAACCAGCCGCATATGGGGTGCCGATACCCGAAGCCGCCGACGTGGGTACGGCCGTCACGGACGCTCAGGGAGAGTACCGTGTTCAGGTCACGCGCATCGTTGAACCAGTTCTGCTGCACGATGTGAAGGCCGTCCGGCTCGACCGAGCGGACAATGGCCACGTGCCCGTAGGGCGGCCCCTCCGAACAGAGTACGTCACCGGGCTGAATCGAGGCGGCCGACCCGTTGGAGAAGGCCTCCAGACCCTTGGATGCGGCCCGCTGATAATAGTACCTGGCGTCTCCGCCCTCGATGTCCATGCCGAAGGCCTCGGCGTAGAAACGGTTTACGAACTCCACGCATTGCCACTTCTTTCCGTGGCCGGAGAGCCGCTCGGGATACCACTCCCAACGGCCGTTGGAGAAGGCGAACACCGCCGGAGCGCCGGGCGTGAGATGATAGCCCCCGATTTGGGTGCCCCAAGGCAAGACGGCCAGGGCCTCCGAGGGCGCCAAAGAACACGCCAGGCACAGCCAGACAAAAAAACTCCTGGCTCCTCCGCAGGGTTGCTTGATCATATTCCTCCACCTCCTGGCTTGTGGTGCCGGGCACCTTAACGCAGGCCAGGGTAGAGGTGCAAGTGTCTTGAAGCAGAAATGGATAGACGTACGTCAGTGATAATGCTCGGGAGGGAATATCCGGGCGGAATTCCTGAAGAAAACCGTGGGCCGCCAGCCGGTTGAGGCCAGGGTGTTATACGGCAGGGTGGTGGTGCAGGTGTACGTCCGCCCCACCCTGCCGGGACAACCAGAAAAGCGCGGGATTTTTTTAAGCGGCCCGCCGCCAGAAACCCGGCACCCTCCGAGAGGCATCGATAGCCCCCGGTGGCTACTGGGCGCGGAAACCGGCAAGCGGCCCTGCCGCCGCCGTGATTCTACTCTTCCTTGTAGTCGGGCTTGTACTCGGGTTTGTACTCAGGCTCGCCCTGGGACCCGAAAGGACATTCCTTCTTGTTCCAGATGACGTAGACGACCGCACCGACCACGGAGAGCATGAACAGCCACCAGAGCAATTTCTTCATAGCAAAACAGCCTCCCTTAGAGAACTTCGACCGGAACGCCCTCGGGCTTTAGTATTATTCCCCAAAATATCTATTTTGCCCCAGCGGTGCGCCACGGACAACTCAAATCTCGGGCTGGCGGAGTGGGCGGCAGCCTACCGGGGATCCAGCAGATCAAACATGCCGGTTATCACGAGACTCGGCTCACTGGCCTCCAGGAGCTGGGTCTTCAGAACGTACCTGGTGCCGAGACTGGTGGCATACTGAAACATGGCAGGGTTGACGCCTTCGCCGTCAGCTTCCAGGAACCGGTTCGGGTCGGCGAACAGGGACAGCTCCACGCTCCTGGCCTTGTCGCTGCCCACGGCGACGAACATATGGCGATGGGTCGCCAGCGGTATGGAAGACATTGAAGCCGTCTGGCGCTGCCCCAGGATGGCCCCATACAGGATCCAGGCGCCGGGTTCCTCGCTGACGCAGACCTTCCCCCCGGCCCAGGTCTTGCCGAGCGCGACCGCGGCCAGCACGTACTTGGCCATGGCCTGGTTCAGTTGCTCGGGGGCCATGGGGCGGCCGCCTTCCTTGAGGGTGAGCAGGGCGCAGAAGCTCCGGCGGCGGGCCTCGGGCAGGCTGATGGTAACCGTGTAGTCGCCCGAGCCGGAGGCCTTAAAGCTGACCGCGGGAGCCAGGTCCTTCCCGGTGTCCTTACAGATTTCCTTTCCGGCTGAATCGGTCACCCGGATGTCCACGTCCGCGGCATTGTCATCGGCCCCGGCCAGGAAGGCATAACCCTTACCCTCCAGCACGGAGACCGCGACGGATATGGACTCTCCGGGGCTGATGAAAGCCCCCATCAGGGAGTAGCCGTCGTCGCAACCGTAGATGGCCGCCCCCTTCAGCACCCGCGCTGATGACGTCACCCGCGCCACCGACTGGATCATGCAGGCCACGTCCGTGCCCAGGTCCGCCCAGGCGGCCTGCCCCCGGCACAGGCCCAGGGTGGCGGCAAGCACCACTACCGGAAGGGCGCGCCAAATGACCGGACCCGGCCTCGCGCGTCGTGAAAAGAGCCGAGCGTCGTGCCGTGTGTCCCGCATGATCCTCCCCCCCCCGCGTCCCGCGGCTGGGATAAAAGCTCATCCCAGCCACGCTTAGCTGAGGTTGCATCATGCGCGCCGGGAAGGCAATTTTTTTCAGCGCCCGCCCCAAAAACCGCTGCATTCTGAAGCTGCCCACCCCGGTCCCCGGCATCATCGATGCCAGGCTGACTCGCGTGTTCATCGAGGACTGGAGCGAGCAGCGGCTCAGGTTCGAGTTCTCACCTTGCCAAACCCGCCATGATTCGTCTAAAATGCAAACCAATTGCGTTTTAGACGATGGAGCCATGTATACAACACGGACACTTGAGGCCTTCTTCGCAAAAGCCGCCGCTCAGTTCCCTGTCATGCTGGTCACGGGAGCCAGGCAGGTTGGCAAGACGACCTTTCTTCAGCACCTCAGTAAGGAACAGAGGGCGTATGTCACCCTGGACGATCCTCTGATCCTCCGCCTGGCCAAGGATGATCCGGCGCTTTTCCTGCAGCGCTTTCCACCACCTGTCCTGATAGACGAAATCCAGTATGCCCCGGAGCTTCTTCCTTACATCAAGATGGAAGTGGACAGGAACAGGGAACCAGGCTCGTTCTGGCTGACCGGATCGCAGCAGTTCCATCTGATGAAGGGCGTGTCCGAGTCTCTTGCCGGCCGGGTCGGAGTGGTGCGGCTTCTCGGACTCTCACGCCGGGAATGTATCGGACAGAGCCGGAGTTCCACGCCCTTTCTGCCGACGCCGCAAGACGTTTGGAACCGGGCGCAGTCAGGCGGGAACCTCCCCTTGAAGGAACTCTACCGAATCATCTGGCGAGGTTCTTTACCCGCCATCGCACTCTCGGAGGAAACAGACCGGGACCTTTTCCATAGCTCCTATGTGCAGACCTACCTCCAGCGGGACATCCGCGACTTGGCCCGGGTCGGTGACGAGATGGCATTCCTGCGTTTCCTACGAGCGGCGGCGGCCAGGACCGGTCAGATCTTGAACATGACGGATCTGGCACGGGACGCCGATGTGGCTCCCAATACCGCGAAAAACTGGCTATCCATCCTGCAGGCCTCCGGGATCGTCTATCTTCTCGCGCCGTATCATAACAACCTGACCAAGCGACTGGTAAAGACGCCCAAGCTCTACTTCCTGGATACCGGCCTGTGCACCTACCTCACTGAATGGTCTAGCCCGGAAACACTGGAGGCGGGGGCCATGGCCGGCGCGATCCTGGAGACCTGGATCATAGCCGAAATCCTCAAGACCTGGTGGCACAACGGCCGCCAAGCGCCTTTCTACTACTACCGCGACAAAAACCAGAAAGAAATCGACCTCCTGATCGTCCAGGACGGCGTGATCTACCCCCTGGAGTTCAAAAAGACCGCTTCTCCACACAAGGATGCGGTTCGGCATTTTGAGGTGCTGGAAAAATTGAAAATACCGGTCGGCCCCGGAGGCGTCATTTGCCTGGTTACACAATCCCTGCCGCTTTCCGCCAATGCGGCATCCATTCCCGTCAGCGCAATTTGAGATGTGGTTGGCGGTGACACCACCCCAGCCGACGACGGCGGGGAAGGCAGGCGGGGCTTCGGGGGGACTCGGGGGGGTCTGCAGGCCGGACACGTGTACCTTGACAGTTGATCCGTCTGGAGACTATAAGGCAATGAGGTTTCTTATACTAATCGCGTATCGTGTCGGCTGACCAAACCAATGCATAGGAGATTCTAATGGCAAGACTAAATCCAAAAGAGCGGATTCTGCAGCAAGCCGGCTATGCATACAGTTTCGACCGCATGGTTTACTTCAACCGACACACTAAGAAAGTTTTCAGTGTCGAATTCGTCGAAGATCACAGTGAGAAAGAGCTGCAAAGGCTCCTCGGCGAAGAAACAGAGGGTGCATTATGGCATTTCTATTTCAATTCTCCACCTCCAGATGCAGTTAAGAATGAACTTGAAAGTGTCTTAGGATAGTGGACAAGCGTACGATAGAGGATCGGCTTCGGGAGGAGTACTTTAGGCTCCTGCCGGATATTCGCCGCGTTACCGACCATGTAGAAGCCGAGGTAAAATATTGCCTACTTCCCATAGCCCGCACGTTGAAAAAGTACGAGCGTTTGACAGTTACATCACGGACAAAAGGGTGCGAAAGTGCTCTTGATTCCCTCCGTAGAAGACAGGAAGGTGCAACATTTGACAGAGATCGGCCTACGCTCTATAGCCTGACCAGTCTGAACGATTTAGCTGGTGTCCGTGTTCTCACGTTCCCAAGGTATCGTTTATCGGAAATCGACGAGATATTGCGTGGGCGGTTCCCTGATTGGCAAGCAGATCCAGTTCCCGGTTCAGTCAGAAGTGATCAACCGCTCGCCTTCAAATACCACGGTTATTCCCAGGCGAGCACCGAAGTCCGTGGGGAGTTCCAGATTGTCTCAATGCTGACGGGTCTCTTCTGGCAGGTCGAGCACTCTGCCATTTATAAGCCTGATCCGAGATTAAGAGGCGTGGTTCACTCACTGGCGATGCGACAGCGCACCAGCGAAGTCCTCGATAGCCTCAGGGCCTTCGAGGAGGAGTTCGAGACTCTGCTTGGTCTTGATCCGTTGGGCACTAGCAGTCGTGCGGATCGTTCTTCCGAATAATGGGCTGCGAATGGACATTCAAGACATGGAACCCTACGAACAACCTCAGGAGACCCTGGCTCTACTGAAAATCCTGGCGCTCGGCAACCGGCAGATTGAAGAAGGCAAGGTTCAGCCCGCCGCCTGAGCAAAACCGTCCCTTTTGAATCGTGATAATTATTCATGACTTTCCTCCTATATCGCCATATTCGGCGAGAGTAAATTCCGGAATCTACCTGACTTGGGTGTATTATCTGGTCTGGCGGGTCCGGCGAAGATCCGGGAAAAAGTGCTTGTCCCTCACTTTTGGGTTGCAATATACTCGGCCAAGCCGTTTGACTGGCCGGATTCACGCGCACTTCCCGGCCGGGGGCTGAGGGAGCAACTTGGAAACACTCTGGGCGCCTTGGCGAATGGAATACATCCTGGGGGCGAAGACCCCCGGCTGCATATTCTGCCCGCCGGCGGACGGCGGCGACCGGGACAGGCTGGTGCTGTATCGCGGCCGGCTCTCCATGGTGATGATGAACCGCTACCCCTATAACAACGGCCACCTGCTGGTCTCCCCCCTGAGACACGCGGCGGGGCTTGACGGCCTTGCCCCCGAGGATCTGACCGACCTCGTGGGCACGGTGCGCTCCAGCATAGAAGTCCTGAAGGGGGCCATGCGCCCCGAGGGTTTCAACGTGGGCATGAACCTGGGCCGGGTGGCCGGGGCGGGGGTGGAAGATCATCTCCACTTTCACATCGTGCCCCGCTGGAACGGGGACACCAACATGATGACCGTGCTGGGTGAGGTGCGGGTGATACCCGAGCATCTCCTCGATACCTATGACCGGCTCGCTCCTCTGTTCGCACGGCTGAACGAAGACTAACCAGGCAAGTGCGCCCCGCGGGGCGGAAGGGGAGGCGATGCGCCTCAGATTCCTGGCCTTTATATTCCTGCTGGTCCTGTGCGTCGCGGTTGTCGCCCAGAACCTGGAGGCGCTTTCCCAGGTCGCTTCGCTTAAGTTCTTCGGCCTGACCAGTCGGCCCCTGAAGCTCTATGTTCTGGTGCTGGGCGCCTTCGTGGCGGGGATCCTGGTGGCCACGGCCTGGATGCTGGCCGACGCCATGAGGCTTCGCGGCCGATTGAAACGCACCGAGCGCGACCTTCTGCGGCTGGAGCAGGAAGTGGCGGCCCGTCGCCCGGCGGGCACTGGGGCGCGGCCGCCGGCGGCGAATGGGCAAGCAGACGGATAGATCGGCAATGCTGAGGGGGATAAACTACATCCTGGCCACCGAGGCCTCACGGCCATGAGCGGCGATCCCCAGGCCGTGAACGCGGCCCTGACCCCCGTGATGCGCCAGTATCTGGAGATCAAGGGGCTGCACCCCGACGCCATCCTTTTCTACCGCCTGGGCGACTTCTACGAGATGTTCTACGAAGACGCCGAGACGGCCTCCAAGATTCTGGAAATCACCCTCACCAGCCGCAACAAGGACTCCGGCCAGCCAGTGCCCATGTGCGGGGTGCCGCATCATGCCGCCGGGTTCTACATCAACAAGCTGGTCCGCGCCGGCCGCAAGGTGGCCATCTGCGAGCAGGTGGAGGAGCCCGGCCCCACCAAAAAGCTGCTCAAGCGGGAGGTGGTGTGGGTCGCCGCGCCCGGCCTGACCGTCGATTCGGAGTCCCTGGAAGCCACGCTCAACAACTACCTGGCGGCCGTGATTCCCTCCGAGGAAGACGACGGCCAAGAAACCCACGGGCTTGCCTTCCTCGATCTGTCCACGGGAGAGTTCCGCTGCACCGAGGTTTCTTCGGGCGGCCTCGATGCCACGGTGGCCGAGCTGGTGCGGGTCAGCCCGGCGCACGTCCTCCTGCCCGCCGGGGAGGGGTGGCGTCTGCGCGAGGCATTGGCCAGCCATTTTTTTCGGCAGCCCTTCCTGGAGGAGCTGAACGCCGAGGCCTTTGACCAGGCGGCGGCCGGGTTGCTGGTGTCGGGGCGGCTCGCCTCGGGTGGTTTTTCCCCGGCCATGCTGGAGGGGCTGCCGCTGGCCTCTCGGGCCTGCGGGGCCATACTGCACTACCTGCGGCAGGTGGGAGGCGCCCAGGCCGAGCACGTTCGCGAAATAACGCTCTACAGCCTTGCGGATTACATGCTCCTGGACGAAACCACCGAGCGCAACCTGGAGCTGTTCGAGACCGTGTTCGAGCGGAGTCGTCGCGGCTCGGTGATAGACGCTATAGATCACACCGTCACCGCCATGGGCGGCCGTATGCTGCGGGACTGGATGAAATACCCCCTGCTCTCCGTCGCGGCCATCGAGGCCAGGCAGAACGCCGTGGCCGAGCTGCTGGAAGACGTTCTGGCGCGGGAGCGCGTAAGGCAGGTGCTGGACGACGTCGCCGACCTGGAGCGGCTGGTGGCCAGGGTGGCCATGCGGCGCGCCTTGCCGCGCGACCTGTGTGCCCTGAAGGATTCCTTGCGGCTCATCCCCGAGATCAAACGGCCGCTGCAAGGCAATATGTCCTTGCGGCTCACGGAGCTGGCCGGCGGCCTCGACGAGTGTGCCGAGGTCCGCGAGCTGATAGAGCGGGCCGTTGTGGATGACCCGCCGCTTGCCCTGCGGGAGGGTGGTTTCATCCGGGCCGGTTACAATTCGGAACTGGATGACCTGGTCGCGGTCAGCAACGACGCCAAGGGCTGGATTGCCCGCCTGGAGGTCTCGGAGCGCGCCCGCGCCGGCATATCCTCGCTGAAGGTAGGCTACAACAAGATCTTCGGCTACTACATAGAGGTCTCCCGGACCAATCTGCCCAAGGTACCCTCCGATTACATCCGCAAGCAGACCGTGGTCAACGGCGAGCGCTTCGTGACCGAGGGCCTGAAGCAACAAGAGGCCAAGGTGGTCAGCGCCGAGCAAATGCGCGCGCGTCTCGAGCTGGAGCTGTTCTCGCGCCTCAGCACCGAGGTGGCCAAGGCCAGTGACCGCCTTAAGCGGACGGCCCATCTGCTCGCCCAGTTAGACGTCCTCGCGGGTCTGGCGCAGGCGGCGGCCGACCATTCCTATTGCCGGCCCAAGGTGTCATTGTCAGACCGGATAGACATCAAGGGCGGCCGGCATCCGGTGGTGGAGCGCGTGCTTAAGGAGCGCTTCACCCCCAACGACCTCGTGCTTGACGACAGCGGGGCACAACAGGTAATCATCACGGGGCCCAATATGGCGGGCAAGTCCACCCTGCTGCGGCAGACGGGCCTCATCGTACTGCTGGCGCAGACCGGCAGCTTCGTGCCGGCGGACTCGGCCGAGATCGGCCTCACCGACCGCATCTTCACCCGGGTGGGGGCGATGGACAGCCTGTCGAGGGGTCAGAGCACCTTTATGGTGGAGATGACCGAAACCGCATCCATACTGGCCAACCTGACCGACAGGAGCCTGGTGCTGCTCGATGAAATCGGGCGGGGCACCAGCACCTTCGACGGGCTTGCCATTGCCTGGGCCGTGGCGGAATACCTCAATGGCTGGCGGGGCAAGGGGGTGAAGACCCTCTTCGCCACCCACTATCATGAACTGACCCGCATGGCGGAGAAGAAGCCGCGGGTACGCAACGCCAACGTGGCGGCCAGGGAGGCCGGTGGCACGCTGCACTTCATCCACAAGCTGCTGCCGGGGGCGGCAAGCCGCAGCTACGGGGTGCAGGTGGCCCGGCTGGCCGGGCTGCCGCGGGCGGTCACGGATCGGGCCGCGGAGCTTCTGGCGGCCATAGAGGCCGGGGAGCTTGAAAAGGCGGCCGACTCCGCCGCCGCGGTGACCGGGGAGCGGCAGTTGGGGCTCTTCCGCAGCCGGACGGACCTCATACTCGAGCGGTTGAGGGAGGTGGATCCGCTGCGGTTGACACCCCTCGATGCCCTGAACCTGCTGCACGAACTGAAGCGGGAACTTGGTCAGGACCAGTGAAAATACTAGCGTCTTTCATCATGGCCATATGGGTCGGCATGCTGGCCGGGGGCGTCGGCTGGGCGGCGACACCCGATATTTCCGGCCTCATGCGCGCGAAGAGCCAACTGCTTTCTTCCGCCTCGCGGAAGAAGCTCCACGACAACTGGACCGCCTGCATCGGGCGGTTCATGGCCTTTCATGACCAGAACCCCACCAGCCCCTCGGCGGCCCAGGCGCTTCTGGAAGCCGGTGACCTCTATGCCCGGTTGAGCCGGCTGTCCGGCCTTGCCGCCGATGTGCAAGGCGCCGAGGACTGTCTTACCAAGGTAGTGAAAGAGTATTCTGGCGGCCCGGCGGCCCCGGCCGCTCAATATGCCCTGGCCCAGCTTTACTCGAGCACCGGCCGGCCGGCCGAGGGCCTCGTGGCCCTGGCGGAGTTAAGGCGTGCTTACCCTGACAGCCCTCAGGCAAAAGGGCAGGCGAAGGGCGTGGCCCCAGAATCCCCTTCGGCCGAAAAAAGCCCGGCGCGGAGTGTTCAGCGGACCGACAGTACCGCCGTGGAAGGGGGAGCCGGCGCGAGGGGCGTGGCCACCGTGCAAAACGTGCGCAGTTGGTCGTCCCCAGGGCATACCAGAGTAGTTATCGACATGGACGACGAGGCGGAGTTCAAGGAGTTTCTGGTGCCCGCGGCCCCAGACGCCAGGCAGCCCCGCCGCCTCTGCGTGGATATACAGCCCGCCTACCGCGCGAGAACCCTCACCCCGGAGATGACCATTAACGACGGGCTCGTTCTCAAGGTCCGGGCGGCCCAGTACACCGACGACGTCGTCCGGGTGGTGCTGGAGATTCCAGACTTCGAGCGCTGCAAGGTCTATCCCCTGCGCGACCCCTACCGGGTCGTAATAGACGTCATGGGGAAGGAAACCCCGATCACGGCTGAACCGGCGCCTCCCACCCGGCCGGTGGAGGCAGCCCTGGCCGAAAAAACCTCGGAGTCCAGGGTGCCTCTTTCCAAGGCGCCGGAGGCGCCCCCGGCGGTCTTGCCGCCGCCGGCCCCGGTGAAGCCGGGCAAGTCCCTGGCCGCGCAGCTTGGGCTGGCGGTCTCCAGGGTGGTCATCGACCCTGGGCACGGGGGGAAGGATCCGGGGGCGCTGGGTCCCAACGGCGAGAAGGAGAAGGACATCGTTCTGCAGATCGCCCGTGACCTCGCCAGGCTCATGCGCAACGAGATAGGCTGCGAGGTGCTCATGACCCGCGACTCCGACGTCTTCATCCCGCTGGGGGAGCGCACGGAGTTCGCCAACCAACACAAGGCGGACCTCTTCATTTCGGTCCACGCCAATGCCTGCCCGGACCG
>JAZDOA010000130.1:0-2780 GCA_043799175.1 Pseudomonadota bacterium
GTCCCGTGCCGACGCCCGCGCTGGACTCCCTCGCCAGACAGGGGCTGCGCTACAATGCCTTCCACACCACGGCCCTTTGCTCACCGACCCGGGGCGCGCTGCTCACCGGCCGCAACCACCACTCGGTGGCCACCGGGATGATCACCGAGGTAGCAACCGGCTTTGACGGCTACACCGCCATGATTCCCAAGAGCACCGCCACAGTGGCGGAGATTCTCCGGCAAAATGGCTACAACACGTCTGCCTGGGGCAAATGGCACAACACCCCGGCCTGGGAGACCAGCATGGCGGGGCCCTTCGACCGCTGGCCCACGGGACTGGGTTTCGAAGAGTTCTACGGCTTCATGGGCGGCGAATCCCACCAATATGAGCCGGCGCTCTACCGCGGCACCACGCCCATCGAGCGGCCGCCCAAGCCGAATTACACCCTGAATGACGACCTGGCGGAACAAGCCATTGCCTGGATGCGTTTGCAGAAGTCCGTGGCGCCGGACAAACCGTTCTTTGTCTATTGGGCGCCGGGGGCCACACACGCGCCCCACCACGTGCCCAAGGAGTGGTCCGACAAATATAAAGGCCAGTTCGACCAGGGCTGGGACAAACTCCGGGAGGAAATCTTCGCGCGCCAGCAGAAACTTGGCGTGATCCCGGCCAATGGCAAGCTGACGCCGCGGCCCCCGCAGATCCCCGCCTGGGATTCCCTCTCGCCGGAGCGCAAGAAGATCGCCTCCCGCCTCATGGAGATCTACGCCGGCTTCCTGGCGCAGACGGACTACGAGGTCGGAAGGCTCGTGGCGGCCGTCAAGGAGATGGGCCAATGGGACAACACGCTCTTCATCTACATAGTGGGCGACAACGGCGCCAGCGGTGAAGGGACGCCCTTCGGCGTCTTCAACGAAATGAGCGTGCTGAACGGCGTACCCGAGGACCCCGGCGTGGTGCTCAAGCACTTCGACGAACTGGGCGGGCCCACGGCCTATAACCACTATCCCGTCGGCTTCGCCTGGGCCTTGGACGCGCCCTTCCAGTGGACCAAGCAGGTGGCCTCCCACTTCGGGGGCACGCGCAACGCCATGGTCATCACCTGGCCCAAGCGCATCAAGGATACCGGCGGCCTCCGCAGCCAGTTCCATCACTGCATCGACATCGTGCCCACCATCTTGGAAGCCCTGGGCCTCCCTGAGCCTTCCATGGTTAACGGCGTGCCCCAGAAACCCATGGAGGGCGTGAGCATGGTGTACACCTTCGATGACGCCAAGGCCCCGACCCGCCGGCGGACTCAGTATTTCGAGATGTTCGGGAACCGGGCCCTTTACCACGAGGGCTGGATCGCCTCCGTCTTTCACGGGCGGGCGCCGTGGGAACTCGGCAAGAATTTGAGTTTCGACAATGAGAAGTGGGAACTCTATAACCTGGCGGAAGACTTCAGCCAGGCCGACGACCTGGCCGCCCAGTATCCGGAGAAGCTGCGCGCCCTCCAGGACCTGTTCTGGGTCGAAGCCGCCAAATACAACGTCCTGCCCCTGGACGACCGCGGTTTTGAACGCGTGGACCGCAGTTTGCGGCCGGAGCCAGGGGGAGATCGCACCAAGTTCACCTATTATTCCGGCGCCATCCGCATCCCTGAGGCGAGCGCTCCGAACACCTTGAACAAGTCCTACAGCGTTACGGCGGAGGTGGAAATCCCCCAGGGCGGCGCCGAGGGCGTAATTGCGGCCATGGGCGGCGTGGTGGGCGGCTGGTCCCTCTATGTCATGGACAGCAAGCCCGTTTTCACTTACAACTACCTGACAGCCGAGAGGCCTACCATCACGGCCAAGGATAAGCTGCCCGCCGGTCCGGCAACGATTCTCTACGAATTCACCTATGACGGCGGCGGCATGGCCAGAGGAGGCGCCGGCAAGTTGTTCGTCAACGGTAAGCTGGTTGGGGAAGGCCGCATCGACAAGACCGTGCCCGGAATCTTCTCGGCGGATGAGACCTTTGATGTGGGCACCGACACCGGCACACCGGTGGGCCTTTACCCCAATAACTTCTCCTTCACCGGCAAGATCAAGAAGGTGACGATTGACCTGAAGCCGGCGCCCAAGGCGGACAGGGCTGCAGCGGAGGAAGCCCAGCGCCGGGCCCAAAAGAAAAAGCCCTAGGCAATGGAGACACGTTGTCTCCGATGCCCCGGCCCTCTCCGCCCGCAGGCGGGGCGGGCCCAAATATTTAATGACTAATGGCGGAGGTTTCATCAAAAAATTGGAAAAGTCCTGATACCTGCTATAAACCGAAACTTATCAGAAACCCGAAAATTCAACACATCCCAAACATATCTTCAATCATTGCCTAAAAGTTTCTTATGGTCCGGTGACCTGGAGAAAGATTAAGCGTACCGCCTTAAGCTGTTTTTCAGGGGTAAGTTTCGTTGACATGGCAGAATGAGGCATTATGTTTTTTATATTAGATGACTAAATTCATCCTCGCCTTAACGGGGGTGGGTTCTTGATAAACGGAGTAATCAAGCTATCTCAGGTCATGGCAACACTCAATCTCACCAGGAGGTGCCTATAATGAAAAAATTTGGGATCTTGCTAATCGTAGCAATGTTTGGTTTGGTTCTTGCCTGCGGCAGCCAGGTAGAGAAAGCCCCAGCCAAACCGGCGGCCCCGCCGGCAAAGGCCGAGAAAGTAGTGCCTCCGGCCCCACCGGCAGCGCCAGTGCCTCAGGCCACACCGGCAACGCCCGCTCCCTCTGCCCCGGAGCACCCGAAGGCGGAGCAACCAAAAGCCGAG
>JAZDOA010000139.1:0-13045 GCA_043799175.1 Pseudomonadota bacterium
TGGTCCGCGCCTTCGGCGGATTCTCTTTCGGGCTACTACACCCGGGAGCTCGCCGCCTACCCCAAGGTGCTGGAGCGGTTTGAGCGTCTTGGGCTCATGAGGGAAGGCCACGACGTCCTGGCCGGTTGCGCCACGGTACCCATTTTCGACGAACAGGCCCGCCCCGAGGGGCTCATGGGGGTGGCTTTTGGTCCTTCCGGCCCGGCCCATCACCTCACGCCGCCGGGTCAGGCCGTGGGCAGGTGGCTCTTCCCGCTGGAGAAAGTCGTCTACGGCCTCCAGGACCACGGCTTGGTGCTGGTCACGGACTCCGTGTTGAGCTTTTTCACCCTCTATAGTATCTTGGCTGCGGTGGGGCTTGAAGTCACCGTGGCAAGTGCCGCGGATGAGCTGCGGCCGGAGGCCCTGGAGCGCCTGCTGGCTCTGGGGGCCCGCGAAATCTTTGTGCTGACTCAGCAGGAAGATACCTCCGGGCTGGCCGGGCAGTGCCGGGCGGCGGGGGCTGTGTTGCATCCGCTTTCGCCGGTCACGGACCATGCTCGGGCGCTTGAAGCCCTGCGGGAGGTGGCGGCCCACACCCAACGGGCCGAGGTACGCCATCTTTTGGAGCAGCTGATGACGGCCCGTGGCGCGCCGGGGGAGAAAAAGGCGGGGGAATGAGACAGTACGTTCTGGATGAAATCAGGCCGGAGGATATTTCCCGCGTCCGGCAATGGGTGGCCGAGCGGGCCGAGCTTTCTGGGGTGGAAGACCTCTACTGGATGAACTTCCAGACGGATCTGCTCAGCCAGACGCAGTTCCAGCACCAGGAATGCCAGCCGCATGCCTTTGCCATCGAGCTGGGAGAGACTTCGGTGAAGTTCGAGTTCCTGGTGCGCAGCCGCCACAACTATCGCTGCCGCGTCTGCCAGATCTATGCCACGCCGCCGCAGCGGCAGTTCATCCTCGACTTCGCCGACCGCCTGATTGCCGATCTTCAGCTTCTGACCTGACTTTTTTGGGAGCCTGAACCTTGAGCGAGCCTTCCCTGCCCCCCCTGGTCATGGACCTGCTTCATCCCGGCGCCTACCCCCATGCGGTGGAAGGCGTGCGCCTCGTGCAGACCCACATCTCCTACGTGCTGCTCACGGGGGGGGTGGTATACAAGATAAAAAAACCGGTAAACTTCGGCTTTCTGGACTACACCACCCTGGAGAAGCGGCGCTATTTCTGCCACGAGGAACTGCGGCTCAACCGGAGGCTGTCTCCCGAGGTCTACCTGGAGGTCGTGGAGATCCGGCGGGACGCCTCGGGGCGCCACCACGTGGCTGGCGAGGGGGAGGTGGTCGAGTACGCGGTGGCGATGCGTGAGCTTCCGCAAGACGCGGCCTTGTCCGCCAGACTGGCGGCCGGCGGGGCCACCCGAGACATGATCGAGCGGCTGGCCCGCCTGGTGGCCGAATTTCACCTGAGCGCGGCCACCAACGAGGAAATCGCCTCCTTTGGGAGCCTGGAGCGCGTAAAATTCAGCATCGATGAAAACTTCTCCCAGACCACTGGCTACATCGGCCGTACCATGGACCAGGACGACTATGCCGCTCTGAAGGACTACTCCGGGCGCTTCATGGCCGAGAAGACCCCCCTGTTCGCGGAACGCGTGGCCCTGGGCAAGATCCGCGATTGTCATGGCGACCTGCACACCCAGAACGTCTACTTCACCAACGACGAGATCCACGTGCTGGACGGCATCGAGTTCAACCGGCGCTTCCGCTTCCTGGATACCACGGCAGACCTGGCCTTCCTGCTAATGGACCTCGACTTCCGGGGTTTTCCCGGCTACGCCAACCGCCTGCTCAACACCTACCTGCAGTTCACCAACGACTATCATCTCCTGGGGCTGCTGGACTTTTACCGGACCTACCGGGCTTACGTCTGGGGCAAGATAGCCAGCTTCGAATACGACATGCCCGAGCTGGAGCGCTCCCGGCGAGAGGAGGTCAGGCAACGGGCAGGGGCCTACTTCCGGCTGGCGCGCGGCTACATCGGCCGCCGCCCCAAGCCGCCGGTGCTGGCCACGGTGGGTGTCATCGGCTCCGGCAAGAGCTACATGGCCCGGCGCCTGGCCGAACGCCTGGGGGCCGTGGTCGTGCGCTCGGACGCCGTGCGCAAGATTCTGGCGGGAGCAAGCCCCACGGACAGCATGCGGGCCTCCTACGGCGCGGGCATATACGGTGCCGGCATGACCGACCAAGTCTACGCCGAGATGCTCCGCCAGGCCGGGTTCGCCACCCAGGCGGGCTGGCCCGTGGTGCTGGATGCCACTTACGGCCGCGCGAAGCAGCGAGAGGCCGTGGCGCGCTTTGCCGAGCAGGGAGGCTGGTCGCTCCTGTTCGTCCATTGCGGCTGCCAGGACGCGGTCATCATGGAGCGCCTGCTGGAGCGTTCGGCCAAGCAAGGGGTGTCCGACGCCGGCCCGGAGCTCATGGAGCGGATGCGGGCCGACTTCGAGCCGCTGGAAGAGCCTGCCGTGACCGGGCGGGTGGTCCGGGTGAGCGACAGGGATCCCGAGAACGAGCGCATGGACAGCATTCTTCGTGCCCTGGAAGGGTTGGGTGTCAGGAAATAATGATCAGGGATTTCGAAAGACTGGATCGCGTCGGGCTGGCCGCGGCCTTCGAAGCGGATCTGGAAGCGGTGGGGCGCAACCTCGGCGTGCCCGACCTTATCGCCTACAAGGAACGCGTCCTGTTCTTCCCTGACGTTGGCGAGATTCTTGACACCTGGGAGCGGGTCCGCCCCGAGTGGCGCTCGATGTTGGTGGCCGAGCTGAAGGGCTGCGCCAGAGACGTGGCCAACAGCTACAAGACGGAATGCCAGCGCTGTGGGCGCTGCTGCCACTGCCAGATATACGTCGAGGCCGCCGACTGTGAGCGAGGCACCATAAGGCCGGAGCACGTCGAGGTGCTTGCCGAAGGCCGTTTCATCGGTGGCGAACTGATAGATGATTGGCCCGCCGTGTGGGAATCCGGCGCGGTGGTGCGAATGAAAAAACAGGAAAGCGGCGGTTGTGTCTTTCACGACGAGGCCACCCACCTTTGCTCCATCCATGAAGGCAGGGCGAATCACTGCCGCAACTTCTTCTGCCACGAAGACATCCAGCGGCGGGAGAGATTTTCCTTTCCTGATCTGGTCCAGCATCTGGAGGGGCAGGGCCACGATATGTATGCCATAGCGGTGGTGTTCATCAATCTCTGCCTGTGGCGTAAGGCCGACGAGCTGCTCCATCTCGACGCGGCCCGCCGCCGGGAGTTCGGCGAGATGCTCGGCCTGCACGACGAGGCTGCCCTGAACCAGTTCCTCGGGCCGTCTTTCGAGGTGCGAATTCGCGAGGCCGCCGCCCGCGGTGACGGCGGCCCCGTCCTTAAGGAATACGCCGCGCGCTTGGGAGGTACTTCCTGAACATGGCTATTTTACTGGGATTATTGGCCGTGGCTGCCGTCTGGTACGTGCTCAACCGCCATCTGCTGCCCCGGTTGGGGATTGGCACCTGAATGGCCTCACCGTCCGCCGGGCGGCGGACAAACAAGGGCCGAGGCTGCAAGTCGCGCGGGCAGGCGGCAGGGCCGCCGGCCAGACGCGGCGCCCGTGAGCGCTAGTGACAACCTAACTGCCTGAAAGGGCGCCGGCCTCCTGTCGGCGTTGCCGACAGGTTTATGGTGGCAGGTCGCCCTCTCTTCGGCGGCTGAAAGTACCTCCGAAGGTGCGCGAGGGCGGAATTTGCGTGGCGCGGCTCGCGCCTAGAAGCGATAGTCAACCGAGACCATGTGGGTTGCCACGTCTGAGTCGGTCCAATACATAAGGGCGTAAGAGAATTCCGCCTTGCCCGCCTTTGTGGGCCGGCAGCCCAGCCCGAAGGTATAGGCCCTCATGTCGTCCTGGTTTAAATGATAGACCCCGCCTCTGAGCGCCACGAAGGGATGCGTCTTTCCCAGGGTGAACCAACGCTCGAAGCCCAGACGCACTCCTGGGCTTACGAACGCCTCTTCCGTTACATCATAGAACTCGGCCGAAAGGATCGTCTTGTCATCGGGGCGGAAGCACAGGCCAGGCCTCACGTTGCGCACGTAGCGTAAGTTCCCCCCCCAGAAGCCCGATTCTCTGAGGTCCTGGACCAGTATTCCCAGGCTGAACATCCTCTGGCGAGGCGCCACCTGAGGGCCGAAGTCGAGCAGGCATGAGACATCAACGTCGGTGAGGTCCGAGCTGGCCTCCGCCCTGCCCGCGCCCGCGCTGATGCATTTGGAAAGGTACTTGCCCGCCAGGCCCAGGCTGAAGGTCACGGGACCTTGGTCGTTCGACAGCGGCCATACCTTCCAGCCCACGCCCACCTGATAGTACAGGTCTACCACGGCCCAGCCGTCGCCGGGATAGTCTTTGTTATAAGTGCAGGCGAAGCCGACACCGCCGCGGCTTCCGAGCGGGACGGACACCGCGCCCATGAGGTCATAGTTCAAGTCTTTCCATTTGGTGACATCGGTCAGGGCTACCTCGCTTGAGGTGAGCTTGGCCAGGCCCGCCTGGTTCCAATAGGTGGCGTAGGCGTCATCGGCGACGGCAACGAAGGCCCCGCCCATGGAGAGCGCTCTGGCTCCCCAGCAGGCCAGGGCGGTCGTGGGTGCCGCCAGAAGCGAACCCCAAAGGATAAGTAGCATTATTGCCCGTGGGACCGACCGAAGCGACGGCAGAGTTCTGTGGTACATGGACTCACCCCCCCAGCATATGGATCCTGGCGCGGTCCGCCAGGAAGTGACGGCGTATGTCCCCTGACCCCATGACCCGCGCCAGCGGAGCCAAGGGCTGATTGCCCAGCGTGCCATGATGTCACAACTGCCCAGTGCCTTCATCTCTTTCGCCTGGTACGGCAAGCTAGTCCTGCCTGACGAAAAAGAAGTAGACTAGCAGGGCACAGATTGCCAACGCCCCCCCCGCGAGCTTGAGCAGGCTTGGCGCCTGGATCAGGTCGGCGCCGCTGCCCTGCGGAATCGTGTAATGGCACAGCAAGACTATGCCGACCGCGGCCACAAAGACCACGATGAGCCGGATCATGCGCCGTAAGAGAGTGAAGATGCACAACATCGCGAAGCAGGCAATAAAATAGGGGTTCCAGATGACTTCGACCGCGTTCAGGCCAAGGTATAGATCTTTCACTCGTCTGAGCAATTCGAGCCCCGCGTCCATATTCCCCTCACCGAGCGAAATGACTTGGCTTGACTCCTTGCACGTGCCGTGCCGAGGCGCGAGCCGCGCCAGGCGGACTCCGCCCTCTGGTACGTCGGAGGTACTCTATGCCGCCTCAAGACTGGAAATCCATCTGGCCCCGGCGGCCTTAGCCGGAGATTGAGGCGGCTCGCGCCCGCTTCCCAAGGCGTGCCGGGCGCGCTATAATCCGCGGCTCAGGAGGATTGCCCAAGAAAGCCGTCATGACCGCCGATATTACAGCCACCAGGAACCAACCAGCTTCCCCTCAAGACCGCCTGAAAGCCGTCCGTCGCTTTCCCTCCCTGTGCATTCTGGTGGTGGGAGACGTCATGCTCGATCACTTCATCCGTGGATCGGTCTCGCGGATATCGCCGGAGGCCCCGGTCCCGGTGGTGGAGGTGGCCGACGAGACTTTCAAGCCGGGAGGCGCGGCCAACGTGGCCAGTAACCTGCTCGCTCTCGGCGCGAAGGTTGCATTATGCGGGCTGATCGGTCGTGACGGCACGGGTGAGCGCTTGCGGGGCCTGCTTACGGAGTTGGGTGCCGACGTCTCGGGCCTCATTTGCGAGGATGGGCGCCCCACGACCCTGAAGGCCCGCATCCTGTCGCGCGGGGCCATGTCTGGCGCGGCGCAGCAGCTCCTGCGCATAGACCGCGAGTTGCGCGGGCCGCCGCGGGCGGGCACCAGGGAGGCAATGTTCGAGCATTTGCGGGAGGCGGCCAGGGTTGCCGACGCCATTATTGTGTCTGACTACGGCAAGGGCCTGATAGACGACGGCTTCGTGGCCGAGCTGCGCCGGGCGGCCCCCGAGGGCCTCATCGCGGCCGACCCCAAGGCCCTCGACTTCAGACGGTACCGGGGGGCCACGGTGGTTACCCCGAACCTGCGCGAGACGGAGATGGCCAGCCACATGTCCATAGACGGCCCGGAGACCCTGAAGGCCGCCGGAGAGAGGCTGCTGGCCGAGGTGGGGTGCCCGTGGCTCCTGGTGACTCAGGGCGAGGAGGGCATGACGCTCTTTTCCCGCTCGGCCCCGGCGGAGCACATTCCCACGGCGGCCCGAGAGGTCTTCGATGTCACCGGGGCGGGTGATACCGTAATCTCCACCTTCACCCTGGGCATGGCGGCGGGGCTAGAGGCGGTGGAGGCCGCCGGGATTGCCAACATCGCCGCCGGAGTGGTGGTGGGGGAGGTAGGAACCGCCACTGTCTCGGCGGCCAGACTGGAGGGGCTGCTCGGCGGCCGCTCTTAGCGGGTTACTTTTTTCGACGGGCTTTCAGGGAGGGACTGTAATGGCGGGGTATCTCCTCACCGGAGGGGCGGGCTTCATTGGTTCCAACATCGTCGAGGCGCTGCTCAAGCGAGGGGAGGCGGTACGCGTGCTCGACGATTTTTCCACCAGCGACCCCGGCAACCTGGCCCCTCTGCTCATGGGGCGCCGGCTGGAGCTGATCGACGGTGACATCCGCGACCTGGAGACCTGCCGCCGCGCCGCGGGCGGCATGGACTTCGTCCTGCACCAGGCGGCGCTGGGTTCGGTGCCGCGCTCGGTGGCCGACCCCCTCACCACCGATGCCGTCAACGTCCGGGGCACGCTAAACGTGCTGCTCGCGGCCCGTGACGCCAAGGTGCGCCGCTTCGTTTATGCCAGTTCATCGAGCATCTATGGCGACCAGCCGCTCCCTCCGGGGCAGGCGGGACCGCTGCCCAAGGTGGAGACCATGCCGCCCCGGCCGCTTTCGCCCTACGCCGTCTCCAAGCTGGCGGCGGAGAGCTACTGCAAGGTCTTCTACCACGCCTACGGGCTGGAGACGGTCTGCCTCCGCTACTTCAATATCTTCGGCCCCAGGCAGGATCCCGAGTCCCGCTACGCGGCGGTGGTGCCCAAGTTCGCCACCGCGCTGCGCGACGGGATCCCGGCGACGATTTACGGCGACGGCGGCCAATCACGGGACTTTACCTTCGTGGCCAACGCCGTCTCCGCCAATCTGTTGGCCTGCGAGGCTGCCGAGGCGGCCGGCGAGGTCTTCAACATCGGCTGCGGGACCAGCTTCTCCGTGCGCGCGCTGCTCTCGACCCTGGAGGACATATCCGGCCGCCGGGCGGAGGTGGACATGCAGCCCCCGCGGTCCGGCGACGTGCGCGATTCCATGGCCGACATCGCCAAGGCCCGCCGGCTGTTGGGCTATGAGCCAATGGTGGGCTTCCGCCAGGGACTGGAGGCTACGTGGGCGTGGTACGCGGCCCGGCCGCTGGGGTAAGGCCCAGGGTCCGGCCTCTCCTTGCGACTGCCCTGTTGCTCTTGTTGGGCACCGCCAAGCCGGCGACGGCCGCGGACGCCGGGGAGCGGTCATGGCTCAGACCCTGGAGGGAGGCCACGGTGGCCCTGGGGTGCGTGTCTCAGGACACCACGGGACGCAGCTATTTTGACGTTCTGGGAACGGGGGTGATCTTTGCCGCGCCCGGCGATGAATCCGGTACCCCCTGGCTGGTCACCGCCAAGCACGTTTTCTCAGGCGGTAAGGGGAGCCGGAAGGCCCTGCAGCTTCGCTTCGTCTGGCACGAGACCAGATCGGTCTACGATGAGCACGGCGTTACCATAGCCCTCTACGACGGCGACAGTCCGCTCTGGGTGGCCCACCCCGAGGCCAGAGTGGACCTTGCCGCGCTGCCCCTGAAGATTCGTTCTGGGGTGGCGGGCAGGGAGACGGTCGCGGGCATTACCCTCGACAACTGCGCCTCCGCCGGAGATCTGTTCGAGGGCGCCTCGGTCTTTGTCTTGGGATACCCCGGCGCGGTGGGGCGCTCTTTCTGGACGCGGGCACTCTTGAGGTCGGGGATAATCTCCTGGATAGACCCCGTAAAGCCCCTGGATACCGTCCTGCTGATAGACTCCATGGTCTTCCCCGGCAACAGTGGAGGACCGGTGTTCGTGCTGCTCAACGGGGTGGACTATCACGGCCGTTTCAGGGATAGACAATCCGTCCGCTTCCTGGGCATCGTCTCCGAGGGCAGGGTCGAGGCCAGGCCGATCAACATCAACGGGCAGCCCGTGGTGGTCAATACCCCCGAGGGGCCGGTCAAGATCGAAAGCCAGGACTTCATGGGCATAGGCGTCATCGAACCGGTCAGCAGGGTGCTGGAGCTTCTGGCGGTGGCACGCGGGCTGAGTGCGCCCCCGGCGCCGCCCGCGCCGGTGCCGGGCCAGGAAAAGGCGCTTCACCCTTCACCCCCCCCAAGCGCGCCGCCGGCTCCGCGCGGGAGCACGGTGCCATGCGAAGCCCCAAAGTCCGTGGACCCCGTCATGCCCGAGGACTCCGTGGAAATGGAGAGGTGGCCCTGAGTCTTAGGGGATAAGCCGGCCCCGCAGATCGTAGGCCGAGGCGGAGATGACGCGCACCCGCACCATCTCTCCCGGCCGGGCCGCTCCTTCCCCCAACAGGGTGCCGTCGATCTCCGGGGCATGGCGGGCGGCTCGGGCGGTGAAGGTGTTCTCATGCGCCTCCTCAACCAATACGGGCAGGATGCGTCCGACGAGGGCCTGGTTTCTGGCCTGAGATATTTCAGCCTGAAGGGCCATGAGATGGTCCACGCGGCGCTGCGCCACCCGGCGGGAGATTTTGGGGCGCAAACTGGCTGCCGGGGTGCCTTCCTCGGGAGAAAACACGAAGCAGCCGAGATGATCGAAGGTGGCCTGGCGGGCGAAGGTCGCAAGCTCGGCGAACTCCCTCTCCCCCTCACCGGGAAACCCTACCATTACCGAGGTCCGCAGTACCGCCTCCGGGCAGCGGCGGCGAATGGCCTCCACCAGTCGCGGCAGGTCAGCGGGGCCGCGTCCCATCGCGGCCAGAATCCGGCCGCTGGCGTGCTGCACCGGCATGTCGAAGTAAGGGAGCACCCTTCCCCCGGAGGCCATGACCTCCATGAGGCGGTCATCCGGGTGTTCGGGATGCAGGCGTTCGGGATGCAGGTAGAGCACCCGCAGCCACTCCGGGCCGGGGGCGAGCGAGAGCCGCTCGAGCAGCGAGGCCAAGGACTCCTGGGGCCGCAGGTCGGCCCCGTAGGCGGTGGTGTCCTGGGCCACCAGGGTCACCTCGCGCACCCCTGCCGCGGCCAGCCTGGCCACCTCGCCCAGGATGTCTTCCACGGGGCGGCTGCGGCGCGGCCCCCTGATGGCCGGGATGGTGCAGTAGGCGCAGCGGTTGGAGCAGCCGTCGGCGATCTTGACGTAGGCCCTCCAGGCAGGGGTGAGAACGGGGGCGGCGGGGATGGGTCGCTCCGGGCCGGATACTCCGGCGGCGGTGGCAATTTGTTCGGCTGCCCGGCTGACCGCGGCCTCGTCCTGTAGGGGGCCGAAGAAGAGGTCCACCTCGGGGAGTTCCTGGGGCAGCGTGGCGGCGTAGCGGCCGCTCAGGCACCCGGTGGCCACCAGCAACCGCGGTGGACCCTCCGCCTTGAGCCGGGCGGCCAACAGCAGGGTTTCCAGGGATTCCTCGCAGGCGGCGCGGATGAAGCCACAGGTGTTGACCACAAGTATGTTGGCGGTTGCCTCGGAGTCCGCCGCCGGCAGGCCCCGCCGTCGCAGGGCGCGGCCCAGCTTTTCGCTATCGACAAGGTTCTTGGGACAGCCTAAACTGACAATAAAGAAGCTTGTCATGGTCTTGATGTCTTACACCCCGCCCAGGTCCATACCGTGGCCGCATCTATGGCGCTGAAGCCGACGACGCAGGTGACGGCCAGAACGACAGCGGCCGCCATGATTCTGACCAAGTTGCGACCGCGTGATTCAGGCCCATCTTGACGCCTTTGCACAACCCAGCGCACGAAATTGTACATCACATAGCACTCCAGCGCAAAAGGCGGGAAGCCCAGGAAGCCGGCCAGCGGCATTTCGAAGAGCTTGAGGTCGGTGAAGAAGGGCACGCTATAGACCCACTTCGTCTTGGCCCAGAAGTTCCAGAACTCCCAGAGCCCGCCGCAGACGGCGCCGGCCGACAGCAAGAGGTAGACGGGGCGGGGGTCTCCTCGCTCCAGGGCCGTCATGAGGGACGGCGCCCCACGGCGGTGGTTGAAGGGCTCCAGCAGGAAGACGAACGCGCCCCATATCAGCGGGAAGAAGTAGCGTGGCCACGCCAGTGGCAAGAGCGCGCACAGCGCGCCCACAACCCAGAAGCAGGGGTACCAGGCGCTCGTGCGGGGGAAGGGCCGGGTCCTGCTGGTTCGGAACAGCCCGACTGATTGCATTAATTCGGCGCTCAGCAGGATGCCCGGCAGCACGGTGGCGAAGGAGACGAAGTAGCCCGCCCAGCGCAGGCAGCGCCCAGTGGTTACGTTGATGTAATGCCAGTTGGCCAGGCGAACGTTAACTAGTTCAAAAATGAGCCAAATAAAAACGGACCAAGGCAGCATGAGCAGGAACTCGCCCGGCCTCGTCCGCAAGAGGCTTTCATTCTTCAGGGCGTGGATGCAGGTGTCCGTGAGGAAGATGAAGGAGTACCAGGCGACCACGTAGAACCACGAGGACAGCGGTTCTATACCCCTGGCCGCAAGAAAATGCGCCCCTTCCAGTAAGAAGAGCACGGCCAGAACCTGTATGGCGAAAAGCCGCCAGGGCGTGGACCCGGCCCCGGCTGGCCACCTCATGGGCATGAATCATGTTTAGCCGAGTGGGTCCGCCATGTCAAAAGGTTGCCGAAGGCACGAATCTTGAAATCACAATGGCGAATGAATGGGCCGGACAGCCATGGGCCTCTACATCCTTGGGAAGGGAGCAGGCAGCATATAGAGCTTGACAGCGAGGCTGAATCTGGTATTTCTGTCCCATACCTCGCTGCCGTCGGGTGCAAACCCACAACCCGACAGAATGCCGCCTTCGGCCCTTAATAGCTCTTTCGCCTTCGCGCGCAATGTTCGGCAGGAAACCTATGACCGAAAGCCCTCTGATCCGAAGTGCTCTGCTCCATCGAAGCTCTGTGTTCCATGTGGTTTTCTCTTTGCTCGTTGGGGGATCCATCACCCTGTCCGTGGCGGTTTCTCCGGCGGACGCCTCTGACGACGCCCACTCTTGGATCCCTGGGGCCGGAGTGGTTGCCACGGGGGGGGGGAGCACCGCTCCACGTGCCCCGCGGGCCCTCCGGGAAGAGCAACCGCCTGCCGAGCTGGCCGGCAAGGCCGTCTTGCTTGGCCTGCAATGCCCCCAGGCGCAAACCGGGCCGTCGGAGAACGTCCTGGAAGAAGAACCCCTGGTGAGCGAGGAGCTTCCCGACGCCAATCCTGACGCCGTGCTGTCAACCGATACCGAAAAAGCGGGGCGCATAAAGGAGCAGGCCCGCCACCTCGAGAACGAGATCAAGGAAGAGGTCTGCTTCGATATTCCCATTGTGCTCAACGAGCGCGTAGCCTACTTTCTGGACTATTTCCGGACGGTGGTGCGAGACAAGTTCAGTACGTGGCTGTCGCGTTCCACCATGTATCTGCCCCAGATGAAAGAAGTATTCCGGCAGCAGGGCCTGCCCGAGGATCTGGTTTACCTGGCACTCATCGAAAGCGGCTTCAACCCCAGGGCCGTGTCGCGCTCGGGGGCCGTGGGGCCCTGGCAGTTCATTCGGGTTACGGGTCACCGCTACGGCCTGAGGCAGGACCAATGGGTCGATGAGCGGCGAGACCCGGAGAAGGCCACCTACGCTGCCGCCGCTTATCTGGCGGGACTCTACAAAGAATTCGGTTCCTGGTACCTCGCGGCGGCTGCCTACAACTGCGGCGAGGGTCGCCTGCGGCGGGCAATCCGCCAGGTCAACACTGATGACTACTGGCAGATCTGCGACCAGCAGGCCCTGTCCCGGGAAACTCAAGACTACGTGCCCAAGATGATTGCCGCCATTCTCATCGCCAAGGAACCGGTCAAGTATGGCTTTGCCGACCTTTGCTACGAGAACGCGCTCGAGTGGGAAACCGTGAGTCTGGAACGCCCCACGGATCTCAACCTCATCGCTGGGCTGTGTGGCACGAACGCGCAGATCCTGAGAGACCTCAATCCTGAGCTGCGGCGTGGCTGGACGCCGCCCGCCGGTTCGGGTGCCTATGAGCTTCGGGTGCCTCGCGGCGTTGGTGGCACCCTGCTGGCCGCTCTGGTGACCCAGCCCGACAGACGCGCCTTCCGCGCGGAGCACGTGGTCCGTCGGGGGGAGACCCTTGCCGCCTTGGCGCGCTACTATGGCTGCTCAATCCAGGCCATCATGGAGGCAAACAGCCTGGAGCAGGCCTCACTGCAGCCGGGCCAGAAGCTGACCGTGCCGGCCGGCATCGAGGGCCTGGCCCCCTGGATGGCCGAGGCGGCCGCCGACGGGCAGCCAAGTCGGGCTCCCAGTGTTTCGGAGGCCAATACCTCTGAGCCCAAGATCTCCGGTCTGGCAACCTATAAGGTGAAGCGCGGGGACACCCTGGCGGCCATCTCCAGGCGCAGCGGGCTGGGCCTCACCGAGGTGCGGGAGCTTAACCCTCACATTAGGAACGACCTGAAAGTCGGCCAGATCATTAAGGTAAAGGTGAACCGTCTGGTCTTGGCCCGAGCCGAGCGGAATGCGGCCAAGCAGGCCATCACCTATAGGGTCAGGCGCGGCGATACCCTCTGCGAGATAGCCCGCCGCTACAATGTCGAGGTCCAGAAGCTGCGGGTCTGGAACGGCCTGCGCAAGAACGAGCAGATCTACCCCGGTGACCGGCTGAAGGTGTTTGCCGGCCTCGGCGGCTGACAACCCGCCTCAGGCGGCCCATCCATCCTGAGAAAGTGTCGGCGGGCGGCCTTGG
>JAZDOA010000144.1:0-2631 GCA_043799175.1 Pseudomonadota bacterium
AGTGCGGCTATTTCCCTGCGAGATAGGGGACCAGAGCCTCAGCTGGTTCGGGATCAGAGGCAGCGAAAGCGTATACTTATAAGCACGCAGCAAAGACCGCCTTCGCTGGCAGCCGGTAACGGTTGGGGTAATTCGGGCAAATCTGCCCTAACGTGGTTCGCCGCAGCGGCGTCTGATGTCCGCCGTATGCAGGATAAAATGCTAGTGCCCTCGGCAACACTCGAACTTGCGACCCGAGGTTTAGGAAACCTCTGCTTACACCTGCAAATCAGCATCTTTATTCGTTTATGTAAGCATGGCGTAAGCCAAGCGAGGCAGTTTGGACCGGAGCACACCCACTTGGTGCCATTCTTCGCGCGCGCATTTTTGTGTCCGTCGGTGTGCGCCGGGAACGGTCTAACTCGTCGGTGGCAACTCGAACTGGGCAGGGACAAATCCCGGTTCTTGCCGGGGCTGCTTCCTCAGGTTCGTTCCCTGGGCGGAAGCATTCACCTCCAGGGCCCCCAGCATCTTGGCGCAGCCTTGCCGGAATGCTGAAGAGAGGAACCTGTCCCGATCAGAGGCAACGCATGTCTGTCCGCCAGACCCTGCATGCCTTTCAGCGTACTACCGTTCACGGGCACCTGCCAATCCTGGCCAGCCGCAATACGCAGTCTGCAGGCTTTCTACAGAACAGCAGCGACCTTCTGACCGTCAGTTCGCTACACGATTCTGGAGCCCTTGGCGGCCGAGGGCCAAGTGGAACGCGACATACTGAAGCCTCGTGCAACAATGCCTCAGTTCGCAAAACAATCTGGGCAACCAATCTGTCCACTTCAATGGTTACCGCAGAGGAACGATCACTAAGAACGGATAGGTTCTAAGACTCGGTGCCTTTCGAGTGGTGTTCGGCTCAAAGACTCCGGGGCTGGCCGCCGTCGCTACCGCACGCCCAACCCGAGGCCACCACCTCGCTACTTAACACTTTGCCCTCCTTCGCCGATACAACTACAAAAGCTGCCGGGGAAGGGAAACTCATGTCTCGCATAACCCAATCAGGATTCTGGATCGCGCTTGTTGAGCAAGAATCAGAGAGCGCAAAGACAATCGGCCGCCTGTTGCAGCCAGCAGGCTATCCGGAACCCCGTTACTTTGCAGATCCGGCACGGGCCCTAGCCGACATCGAGACATCCCCGCCCTCGCTTATCATCGTAAGCGTCGACATGCCCGACATGGCCGGTCTCCTCTTCATCCAAGAACTTCGCCACACCCTACCCTCGGAGGTGTTTCTTCCCGTGCTTGCGACTGGCGAAGGCTGGCAGGCGAAGATCAAAAGACAGGCCGTGAGTGCCGGGGCCAATGACTTCCTGGCAAAACCGGTTTGCCCCCACAGTGTCTTGCTCTACGTCGGCTCTCTCCTTAGCACCAGCTGCCGGGTGAGGCGCATGGGCCACCTACTGAATGAGGCGCTAGCCTGCGGGGAGGAGGAGGGAGGGCAATCACTCCTTGAGACCCTTGCGCGCCTGGGCCAGGTGGCCGAACTCCGGGATGATGAAACAAGACAGCACGCAGCCCGCGTGGGGCAATTGAGCGGCCTGCTCGCGCGCGAACTTCGCCGGGCCCCGGAGGAGGTCCAGCTGCTAGCGCTCGCGGCCCCCCTGCACGATCTGGGCAAAGCCTTTGTCGCTGACCGCATCCTTTTCAAGAAGGGCGACTTCGAAGACTTCGAGAGGCAACTGATGCAACGGCATGCGCTGGCTGGAGCCGAGCTCCTCAAGGGCGCTTCTTCTGATGTACTAAGGACAGGGGAGGTCATCGCCTCCTCTCACCATGAACGCTGGGATGGGCACGGCTATCCCACCGGTCTGACTGGCATCAGCATACCTTTAGCGGGGCGAATCGTGGCCGTAGCAGAAGCCTTTGACGCCCTCACTCATGCGCGTCCGCATAGGAGCGCCGCTTCGGTGGCAGATGCCCTCGCCGAGATTAGATGGGAGCGCGGCCGGCAGTTCGACCCTGATGTGGTAGACGCCTTACTTCGAGTGAAAGAACCGTCGCTGTGCGTGTCCGCTATGGGCTCAACGAACTTGTGCGGACTCCCCACAGACTGAAGCCAGTCCTGGCCCATCGGCCAAGTGAAGGTTTTCCAACACCCGAAACCAGAGCCGGAGTCCGTTTCGGTAGCGTCAGTCGAGAGGTCAAACCGCGCACCTAAGAGAAGGCAGACTAAGAGAAGGAGAATCCCGCTGCGCAGATATCAGAGACTTGTGAGACGGAGGCGGAGGACCTGGCTCCTTGGGGGGCTACCGCTCGCTATCGTGGCGATTGCGGCTTCGACGGTGATCGGGTCCGGTGCCGTGTTCGCCTCCGCCTCAGACAGCCCGGCCAAAGCGTTCGCATCGGGCAACCTGCAGCACACAAACAGCAGGGCAGGCGCCGCCATCTTCACCGCTTTCCTGATGAAGCCCGGCGACACCGTCCAAGGAACGGTCACCATCGCCAACGACGGCGACCTACCGGGAACTTTCTGGTTGACCACCAGCAACCTGACCAATACCCCAGGGGCCAACGGAGGCAAGCTGTCGGATGTGCTCCAACTGCAGATCGTCGACCAGACCACCAGCACTACGATCTATAGCGGGGCGATCAAGT
>JAZDOA010000172.1:0-29183 GCA_043799175.1 Pseudomonadota bacterium
GGTGGCCCCCGAGAGCGAGCAGAGCGCGGTGGGGCACGCCATAACCATCAATGACCCCTTGCGGGTGAAGAAGATCTCGCGAAACGGCGCCTTTCTGGGCTATGGCGTGAGCGGCACCCCGGCCGACTGCGTGAAAATCGGCGTGCGCGAGGTAATGGCCGAGCCGCCGGATCTGGTTCTCTCGGGCATCAACCTGGGATCCAACGTGGGCATCAACGTGCTCTACTCCGGTACCGTTTCGGCCGCCACCGAGGGGGCCATTCTGGGCTTCCCCTCCGTGGCGGTCTCGCTCGATGCCCTGCGGCATCCTGACTTCTCTTACGCCATAGAGTTTACCACCCGCTTCATCGAGCTGGTGGCCCAGCGGCCCCCCGAGCCGGGCGTGGCCCTCAGCGTTAACGTACCCGCCCGCCCCAAGGAAGAGATCAAGGGCGTGCGCCTGGTTCGGCAAGGCACCTCGGGCTACGTGGAACGCTTCGAGAAGCGGGTGGACCCGCGGGAGCACGTCTACTACTGGCAGATTGGCGGGCCCGCCATAGATATGGGAGACGAGGGCACCGACATCCGCGCTCTGTCAGATGGCTACGTTACCGTCACTCCCATCTTTTACGATCTTACCCACCACCGCGAGCTGGAGCGCCTGCGGGGGGCCTGGCAGCTGGAGCTAACGGCGGGGAAGACTCTATAAGGGAGAGAGGGATCTGACTGCCTCTAAAACCACACAGGGAAGAGAACTTTCATTTCGGCCAGCAATTTCGCCAGACTCCGGTAGCTGTCTTCCTCGGCGAGGGCGTTCTCGATCAGCGGAACCAGACATGAATTCAGCTGTTCGGAAAAGCCGCTTCAACCGCACCGTCTTCCCACAGCGCTTCAAGGAGAGCCGCAACGCGTTCCAGTACGAAGAAGCGAACTGGACTGGTCGAAACCAGCTTTACAGCGCGACCTGATGCTGGTCAATTCTGCAGGCAGGATCTTCAAATGTTTTTCTTTCCGAATAGGCGTCGCGAAGCTCACTCTTAGTGAAGAAGGCTGAGAACTGAAACCCCTTGCTACGGAGTAATTCCGCGCCACCTTCTTGGCGGTCGACTAGTACGATGATTCTCTGTATCTCGATATGTCGGTCAAAGGCGAGTAACTTTTCAATCCCTGCTAAGATACTGCCTCCACTGGTGATAACATCATCAACAATGACAACCTGAGCCGTTTCGTTTTCGTTTATTCCTTCGACAAGCCTCTCCGTTCCATGCTTCTTGGGGTCCTTACGCACATAGAAGCCTCGGATCGGCTTATTCTGAAGCTCCGAAGTGTACACTATTGCATCCGTGACGGGGCTGGCGCCAGTGACAACACCACCCACGGCCCCCGGGGCCAGGGCGGAGATTTCTTCAAAGAACAACTCACCTATCAGGCGCATACCCCGCGGGACGAGCGTCACTTGCTTGCAGTCAATGTAGTAAGGGCTTGATACGCCGGACGCGAGGCGGAAAGGCCGCTCCGGAGAGTAACGGAAGGCCCTCTCGACCAATAAAGACAAGAGTTCCTGCCGAGATTTCATGGTACGCTCCACTATCCTTGACTCCGCAATCTGTCAAGCTTTTTCCAAAAGCGCATTATCAACGCAATGGCACTCATTTTTCAAGAAAAAAACCACCCGTCGCCGGATCCGATTTTGAGCAGTCAGGCGTTGCTTGACAGGTAATCAATCCGTGCTTAATTTTTTGGTCAAGAAACACCAACCACGGAGGGTGCCATGGCTATCCGCTTCGACAAAATGACCGTCAAGGCCCAGGAGGCCCTTCAGGGCGCGCGGGTTCTGGCCGCGGAGAACGGCCAACAGGCCATAGTCCCGGAACATCTCCTTTTGGCGCTGCTGCGCGAGGAGGGGGGTCTCGTGCCCAGCCTGCTGGCCAAGCTGGGGGCCTCCTCGCCGGAGCAGGTGGCGGCCGAGTGCCGGTCGCGGCGGGCGCGCCAGCCGCGGGTCAGCGGTGGGGCGGAGGCCTACATCGGCCCCGAGCTGAAGCGGGTACTGGACCGGGCCTTAACCGAGGCCGACCAGATGCGCGACCAGTTCGTGAGTGTCGAGCATCTGCTGATCGCGCTGGCCGAGGTGAAGCCCAGCGGGGCGGCCGAGGTGCTCGCCCGCTCCGGGGTCAACCGGGAGAGCGTGCTCAAGGCCCTGATGGCCATTCGGGGCTCGCAGCGGGTCACGGACCAGAACCCCGAAGAGAAATATCAGGCGCTGCGGCGCTTCACCCGCGACCTGACGGACCTGGCCCGGGCGGGCAAGCTCGACCCCGTAATCGGGCGCGACGAGGAGATCAGGCGCATCATGCAGGTGCTGTCGCGCCGCACCAAGAACAACCCGGTGCTCATTGGGGAGCCGGGCGTGGGCAAGACGGCCATCGTGGAGGGGCTGGCCCAGCGGATCATCAGCGGCGACGTGCCCGAGACCTTGAAGGACAAAAGGGTCTTGGCGCTGGACGTGGGCGCCCTGGTGGCGGGTTCCAAATATCGCGGGGAGTTCGAGGACCGGCTGAAGGCCCTGCTGCGCGAGGTCGAGGAGGCCCACGGCCAGTTCATCCTGTTCATCGACGAGCTGCACACCCTGGTGGGCGCTGGTGCCGCCGAGGGGGCGGTGGACGCCTCCAATATGCTCAAGCCGGCCCTGGCCAGAGGCGAGCTGCGGGCCGTGGGTGCCACCACCATCAAGGAGTACCGCAAGTATATCGAGAAGGACGCGGCCCTGGAGAGACGTTTCCAGCCCGTGCTGGTCACCGAGCCCTCGGTGGAGGACACCATAGCCATTCTGCGTGGTCTGAAGGAGAAGTACGAGGTTCATCACGGGGTGCGCATCAAGGACGGCGCCATCGTGGCGGCGGCTACGCTGTCCAACCGCTACATAACCGATCGTTTCCTGCCCGACAAGGCCATAGACCTTATAGACGAGGCGGCCTCGAAGCTGCGGATCGAGATCGACAGCCTGCCCTCGGAAATCGACGAGGTGGAGCGCAAGGCCGTCCAGCTGGAGATCGAGCGGGAGGCGCTGCGCAAGGAGAGTGACCCGGCCTCCATGCAACGGCTGGAGAAGATCGAGCGCGACCTGGCCGAGCTTCGCTCCCGGGCCGACGAGATGAAGGCGCAGTGGAGGCGGGAGAAAGAGGCCATTCAGGAGGTCCGGCAGCTCAAGGAGCGGATCGAACAGCTCAAGAACGAAAGCCTCCAGGCCGAACGCTCCGGCGATCTGTCTCGGGCGGCGGAGATCCGCTACGGGCGGCTGATCGAGGTCAACCGGCGGCTGGAGGAGGCCAACCGGCGGCTTACCGAGGAAGAAGGTCGCCCCCGCATGCTCAAGGAGGAGGTGGACGACGAGGACGTGGCCGAGGTCGTGGCCAAGTGGACGGGCATCCCCGTCGCTCGGCTGATGCAGGGCGAGGTGGCCAAGCTGCTCGAAATGGAGAAGCGGTTGCGGGAGCGGGTCATCTCCCAGGAGCAGGCCCTGGAGGCCGTTTCCAATGCCGTGCGCCGGGCCCGTTCCGGGCTGCAGGACCCCAACCGCCCCATTGGCTCCTTTATCTTCATGGGGCCCACCGGCGTGGGCAAGACCGAGCTGGCCCGTGCCCTGGCGGAGTTCATGTTTGATGACGAGCAGGCCATGATCCGGGTGGACATGTCCGAGTACATGGAAAAACACTCCGTGGCCCGGCTCATCGGCGCCCCGCCCGGTTACGTGGGCTACGAAGAAGGAGGTCACCTGACGGAGGCCGTGCGGCGCAGGCCCTACAGCGTGGTACTCTTCGATGAGATCGAGAAGGCCCACCCTGATGTCTTCAACGCCCTGCTGCAGATTCTGGATGACGGCCGCATGACCGACGGCCAGGGCCGCACCGTGGACTTCAAGAACACCATCATCATAATGACCTCCAATATCGGCTCCGAACATATTCGGGATCTGGGCCAGGCGGAGCGCGCGGAAATGGAACGCCGGGTAATGGATGCCTTGCGCGAGCAGTTCAAGCCGGAGTTCCTCAACCGCGTGGATGACATCATAATCTTCCAGAGCCTGAGCCGGGATGACATCAAGTATATCATCACCATCCAGGTCGGGCGGCTGAAGGCCCGGCTGGCCGAGCGCAAGCTGCGCTTGAGGCTCACCCCGCGGGCCGAGGAGTTTCTGGCCCAGGAGGGCTATGACCCGGTCTACGGGGCCAGGCCGCTCAAGCGTGCCATTCAGCGCCACGTGCAGGACCGGCTGGCCGTAAAGGTGCTGCAAGGGGTCTTCAAGGAGGGAGACATGGTCCTGGTGGACTTCGACGGAACTCAACTGACCTTTACCGAGGCCCCCGAGCCGCAAGGTCATGATTCGGCCCTTACATAGGACGTGGGCTTTGACTATAATACCTTTGGCGTGGAATATATCCAGGGCGCCTCGGGCCGACCGGCGGAAGGTGGCCGTGGCTTCCGCGCCCGGTGGCTGAAAGCGAGTACTTAGCAGATGGATGCTAAGGAGGGTTCAGGTGTTTAATTCTTTGAAAATCGCTGTCCTGCTGGGGGTGCTGACAGGCTTGATCCTGCTGATCGGCGACTGGTTCGGCGGCCAACAGGGGTTGGTCATTGCCTTCATCCTGGCCGCGGTGCTGAACTTCTCCAGCTACTGGTTCTCGGACAAGATCGTCCTGGCCATGTACGGCGCCAAGGAGATCAGCCCCCAGGAGGCGCCGGAGATCCATGCCGCGGTTGATGAGCTCGTGGCGCGGGCGGGTCTGCCGAAGCCGCGCATCTACCTTATAGACTCAGATTCGCCCAACGCCTTTGCCACCGGCCGCAACCCAGAACATGCCGCCGTGGCCGTGACCAGGGGCATCCTGCGGATCCTCGACCGCGAGGAGATCAAGGGGGTCTTGGCCCACGAACTGAGCCACGTGAGCAACCGGGACATCCTCATAGGTTCCGTGGCGGCCACCTTGGCCGGCGTGGTCATGATGCTGGCCAGAATGGCCCAGTGGGGGGCCATGTTTGGCGGCATGGGGGGACGGGACAACGAAGGCCGGGGCGGAAATGCCATCGGCCTCCTCTTTATGGCCATCCTGGCGCCCATGGCGGCCCTGCTCATCCAAATGGCCATATCGCGCTCCCGGGAGTATCTGGCCGATTCCTCCGGCGCCAGCCTTACAGGCAATCCCTTCGGTCTGGCCCGCGCCCTGGAGAAGCTTCAGACGGCCTCGCAGCGCATGCCCATGCGGGAGGCAGGCACGGCGACGGCCCATCTGTTCATCGTCAATCCTCTTTCGGGCCGCTCCCTCCGGGGCCTTTTCAGCACCCATCCGCCTATCGAGGAGCGCGTGCGCAGGCTTCGGGCCATGGCCTAGCCGGTGGCAGGCAGATCATGACCCGTCGCACGGTTTCAATTGCCCTGGGCTTGGCCGCGCTTATCGGACTGGCGCAGCCTGCCTCCTTATATGCCAAATATGCCAAGAACCCGCGCGAGACTCCTGTAGTGACGGCGGTGCGCCGGGCCGCGCCCGCGGTGGTGAACGTCTGCTGTGAGCAGATCATCGAGACGGCGCCGTTCGGGGGCGACCCTTTCTTCGAGGGCTTTTTCCGGGACTTCTTCGAGCCGCATCTGCGGCGCAAGATTACCCTGACCAACCTGGGCTCAGGGATAATCATCGACGGCAGGCGGGGCTATATCATCACCAACGAGCACGTGGTTCGGGGCGCCTCGGGAATAAAGATCGTGCTCGGTGACAACCGCACCCTGGAGGCCACGGTGGTGGGGGCCGACGACGATGTCGACCTGGCCGTTTTGAAGGTAGATGCCAAGGGCACCCTGCCAGAGATTCCTTACGGCAATGCCGAAGACCTGCTCATCGGCGAGACCGCCATTGCCATAGGCAATCCCTTTGGCTTCTCGCACACGGTCACCACGGGGGTGATCAGCGCCGTACACCGCTCCATAAAGGCGGCCGACAAGGTCTATTCCGATTTCATTCAGACCGATGCCTCCATCAATCCCGGCAACTCCGGCGGGCCTTTGCTGAACATCGACGGCCAGCTGATCGGGGTGAATACCGCCATTTACGCCAAGGCCCAGGGTATAGGCTTCGCCATCCCCGTCAATAAGGTGCGGCGCATCGCCCAGGCCCTCATCAGCTATGGCGCCGTATTGCCGGCCTGGCTGGGCATGGAGGTGGGAGAGATCGCCGGCCCAGGGGCCACGGTGACGTATGTCATCTCCGGAGGGCCGGCCGCGACGGCCGGTGTCCGGTTCCGCGACGTTGTCGTCTCGATTGAGCGCGAGACCATTCGGTCGGCGGCCCATTTCAGGCAGTTTCTGGCCGGCCGTTCCCAGGGAGACAGAATGACCCTCGGGCTGAAGCGGGGCGGCAAGGGCATCCGCGTGGCCGTTACCGCAGCTCCTTTTCCCTTGAAAGAGGCCGAGGCCTGGGCCTGGCGCAAGCTGGGGCTGGGGGTGGTCGAGCTTAGCGCGCAGACGATAAAGAGCATGCGTTTGGGATCGGCCAGGGGTGCCCTTATCAATAGCATACGCGGTGGCAGCCCAGCGGCGCGGGCCGGCCTGGTGGCCGGGGACCTGATCAAGCGCATCGGTGACGATCGTGTCGGCAGCGTGGCTGAGTTCCGTAAGGCCGTGGCCGCCAACACCAGCCAGGAGCAGATCAGCGTCCTCATCCAGCGCGGGCAATTCGAGGGTTTCGTTGATCTGAGCCCGTAACAACTGGACATTCCGCTTATGGTCTCTGTGAAGAAAAGGATTCTGGCGGCGGTCGATGGATCCGAGCAGTCCCTCGATGCCATAAGGCATGCGGGTGGCGTTCTCTTCCCCGGCTCCACGGAGTTGATCCTTTGTCACATCATGCCTCGGAAGCCGCCTGTCTACAGCGACAACACGGACGTCAGCCTGCAGCAGGCATATTCCGCTTGGTTCCACAAGGTCAGGCAGGCGGCTGACTGTGCCATGTCCGCCGCCCGGAGCGCGGCCGATGCGGCCGGTTTCTTGGCCAAGGATGTCAGACTGAAGTGCCAACCCGCCATGGCCGGCGTGGCTCGCGACATCCTGGAGGAGGCCTACAAGGCGGATTGCGACGCGGTTCTCATGGGGCGGCGGGGTCTGGGCGCGATAGACCATTTCCTCATGGGGTCCGTCTCAAACAGGCTCGTCGAGCAGTCGCGCCTGCCGCTATGGTTGGTGGAAGGCCGGCATCTTCCTCCCGGGGTGCTGGTGGGCATCAACAACAGCGAAGAGGCCCTGGCGGCGGTAGACGTGTTGGGATTCATGCTTGAGGATCGGCCGGAGATTCCCGTCACCCTCCTGTACGTGCAGCCGCCCGCTCTGCTGGCGGGCCAACCCGACCCTTCCATCTGCGCGGGCAGTGAGGCGGAGAAGGACTTTCCCTTCCTGGCCAAGGCCAAGGAAGAGCTGATGAAGGCCGGGTTGGCCGAGGGGAATATCCGGGTTTCCGCCTGTCGCCGGGGCCGGGATCCAGCCAGGGAGCTGCTTCGCGAGGCCCACGAGGGAGGCCATGGTACGGTGGTGACCGGGCGCAGAGGGCTGAGGGGGATGAAGGCCTTCCTTCTGGGGAGCATTTCGAGCAGGCTGATTTCCCGCGCGCGGCAAATGGCGGTATGGGTCATACCCTGAAATGACAGGGCCGCCCGCCAAACTCCGGCGCCCATGACCCTTGGTGTTACGAGAGCGTTGAAGAGGGCGCCGAAAATACCCTGTCGGCGTTCAGCCGGGTTGCCGACAGGCCCTTGGACAGGCCGCCCTCTCTTCGCGTGAAACCCATGTTGGTTCCTTTATGCTCCAGCTATAGCGGCTCGCCGGAGTGGGCGGCGGTGTCCACGTGAATCTGCTCCACGGACATGATCTTGGGAGTGATGAAGATCAGCAACTCCTGCTTCTCGTCTACCTTCTTGTCGTATTTGAAGAGCCAGCCAAGGATCGGGATCTGATGCAGATAGGGCACCCGGTGCTGCACCCGGTTGGTGTTGTCTTTTAGGATTCCTCCCAGGACCACCGTCTCTCCGCTGTTGACGAGCAGCTCGGTCTGGGCCTCCTTGCGGAGGATGCCCGGCGTGCCTTTGACCTCGCGCTCGGAAGGCTCGCTCTTTTCGGCCTTGATCTTCATTCTTATCCGGCCGTCCGGGGTAATGTGCGGGGTGACGGTAAGACAGAGCTTGGTCTGGACGAACTGGGTCGAGATGCCGTCCACGCTCTGGGCCAGATAAGGAATATCTTCGCCCTGTTGAATGTATGCCTCGGTGTTGTCGAGCGTCAGGACCCGGGGCGAGGAGACGATCCGCAGTTTGCCTTGGTTCTCCAGGGCCTGCAACCTCACGTCTATGTTCAGGTCGTTGGCGAGCCTGGCGAACTGGAAGTTGATGGCCCCCGCGGGTCCGGTGGTGGGCAGATTGACAATAAAGGGGAAAGTGCGGAGCGCCTGCTCGCCCGTTGCCGGATCCGGGGCAGAGAAACCGCCGTTGACCCCGGAATCGCCTTCGATACCGAAAACGCCGTCGGTTCCGCTGACAGTCTTCTGAAAGTCCACGCCCCACCTGGTGCCGATCTCCCGGGTGAAGTTGGTGGTGGCTTCCACGATTCTCGCCTCTATCATTACCTGGGGCGTGGGCCAATCCAGACTGTCGATCAACTGCCGCGCCCGCTTGACTACGTCCTGGACGTCAGTGACGATGACGACGTTTACCCGCTCGTCAAAGGTGACCTTGCCCCGGGAGGTCAGCAGACCTTTGGCCTGCTCGCACATGCCCTCGGCCTTGGCATAGTTGACCTTGATATTCTCCGTGACCAAGGGAACGGTCAGTTCCTTCTTGCGCCGGGCGTCGAGGACGGCCTGATTGGTATCCTCGGCCTGCTTCTGCTCTTCCCGGAAGCGCTTGGCGGAGGCTATGCGGATGACTTCTCCCGTCCGGCTCATGGCCAAGTCGCAGGTCGCCAGGATGAGATCCAGGGCCTGGTCCCACGGGATCTTGTTGAGCCGCATGGTTAGCTTGCCCTTCACCTCGTCGCTGGTAATAACGTTGAGCCCGCTAACCTCGGAGATGAGCCGCAACACGTTGTGTACGTCGGCGTTCTGGAAATCGAGCGAGATCCGGTTCCCGGTGAAGTGGCGTATCGTGCCGGGGTAAGTGACCTTGACCACGTTGCTTTCCAAGGAGTGCATCTCCTCGGTCTCGGCCGACATGTCCTCGGGCACCCTGTTCACCGCCCGTTCTATCAGGGCATCGGTGGGGCTGGCTTCTCCGGTACGTTGTAGCTCGCGGCGGGTCAAGGAAATGTCGCGTTCCGGGCGAACGGCGCAGGAATCGAACTCCAGCACCAACCCGCCTTCGTCGCGGGTAAGGTGGTAGGGCACGACCTGGCGGAAGCGCATGGCGATGACCAAGTCCTGGCCGCTCTGACTTGGGGTTATGGCATTGAGGGCCGCTGTGGAGAACTGACTGGTGTCGAGATGCCGGGCCAGGTGCTCCGGCAACAGCGCCCGTTGAAGAGTCAGGAGCAGGATGTCCCGCGAGGTACGGCTGAGTTCGTAGCCGGCCTTGGCGGTGGTGGCGATGATGACGCGTGACTTGCCATTAGGCAATACCTTGAAGTCTATCGAGGTTACGCGGCAAGGGCTTCCGGGGGCGCTGTCGGCCGTTTTCACGAACATGTCGTCTCGGGAAGCGGGGGTGCCGGTCTCTTGCGCCGCCGGCTTGCCGGGTTCGGCTTGCAGTGGGGTGGCCGATGGCTCGGTCTGGGCCCAGGCCTGGGTTTTGGGGGACGACGGTTCGGCCGTGGCCGTCATTTCTCCCGTCAGGGTGACAGTAAGCTTGTTGTCGGAGCGAAGGATCTCGTAATCAGCGTCTTGGGCGAGGCCGATTTCGATCCGGGTACCCTCCCCGCCCGCGATACGGGTGATATAAGTAACCAGCCCGTCATTGATCCTGAGCGGCGTCAGGACGGCGCCGGGGTCGATGTCGTGCAGCTCGACCACCAGCTGTAGAGGGGCGGACTCCTTGAAGGCATAGAAGGCTATCGGTGCCGCGGAGACCGTTACGTTGACCGTGGTGCTGTTGTTCTCGTGGTTGGTGGAAACATCGGTGACGGCGCGAGCTGGTGCCACCGAGGATTTCGCTGCCGGGGCTGGAGGCTCAGACACCTTGGTGGCAGTAGCGCAGGCCGCCAGGCAGAGGCAAAGCCCCGCGAGTACAGCCAGACCGACGCGGACCCGAGAATTGACCTGCCGACGCAGATTCATAACTTTCAGCTCCTTACTCCTCCTCCCGAACCATCTTGAGGACTGTGGTTTCCGTCCGTAGCCTGCCGGCATAGTCGGTGGTCTTCTGCAGCACCTTTACTCCATCGGGGCCAATTTCCTTGACGACGGCCCCGTGAGGTCCCACGCTCATGCCCGGCACCAGCGTATAGCCGCGGCCCGTGGAGTCCTCAACCAGCGCCACGGTGCGGCCCGGACTCTGGGCAATACCGACGAGCAGCAGTTGACCTACTTCAAGGTCGCGCAGCGTGGTGGAGCCGGAAGTCTCCGCCGGGGCATCTTTTTTGTTGCCTATTGTGCCGTTTCCGAACGGCCGGAAAGGGTCAGGCTTGCCCAACGGATTGTAGAGATAGGCGAACTGCGGCCCCGCCGTCGCCCCGCTCACCCTTTTTGGCGCTTGGTGGGCGGCGCGCGGCTGGGGATTCGTCGGCCCTTGGTTGGGGCGGCTGCAGCCGCCAGTCAACCCTCCGAGCGCGACGACAAGCGCCAGGCTCAGCGTCAGCCGCGACACGAGGTCAAGGCTTTTTCGGCTTCTCGGTTCCCTGGGGCGTTTCATTGGCACTCTCGATGAACTTATAAGTCGTTGCCAGACACTCGGCGTTGACGACGATGTCTCCGTTGTCTTTCTCCTTGGGCTCGCCCATCTTCAGTCCGGAGATGTTCACTATGCGGGGCAGCTTGCTGACCGCGTCGAAGAACCTCGCGACGTCGTGATAGCCGCCGAGCACTTTGATCTCCACCGGGATCTCCGCATAGAATTGCTGGGGCACCTCCTCCTTGGGTCTGAAGAGCATGAACTCCAGACCGCACTGCGAGCCGGCCTGGCTTATGGAGGAAAGGAGACCGGGGATTTCCTTCTTGTCCGGGAGACGGGAGAGGGCCTGCTCGAACGCCCACTCGGTCTCGGCCTTGTCGGCGCGAAATTTGTCTATCCCGGCCGCGGTGGCCTCGACGGCTTCCATCTCCTCCTTGGTCTTGGCCAGTTTGAGGGACAGGTCCGCGAACTCCTTACGCTGTGGCAGAAAGAACAGCATCATGTAGGCAGTGGTTATCAGAAGAAGCATCCCGCCCAGGATGGCCAACTTCTGGTTCTTGTTCAGCTGGGCTACTTTTTCGGCTACCTGCTCCAGTGGGCTACTTGGCACTTGCTATCCTCTGCGTGCCCTCGGGGGCCTTCCCAGCCGTGGGTTGGGCCGCCTCCGGCGCCGTGTTTTTTTTGTCAAAGGAGAGCTTGCAAATAATGGAGAACTTCATGATCTTGATATCATTACGAGAAGCCTGCTCCGCGCTGACCAGATCCACGCTGGTAAGGTAGTCAGAACCATCGAGCTGGCGCATGTAATCGGCGATAGCTTCGTTATCAAGAGCTTCGCCGTTCAACTCCAGAGTCTGGGGAGTCTGGGTGAGGCCGGTGAGCCAGAGCCTCTGCATCGGCAGTCGGCTGGCAAGCTCGTCGAGAAGGTGCACGGGGCCGGTCTTCTGCATCTCGAGGGTCTTGATGAAGTCCAGTTTGCTGTCGAGGGCGGCCTTCTGAGCCTTGAGGATCTTTATCTCCTCGGACAGGGCCTTGTAGTGGGCAATCTTCGCCTCTTTTTCCGCCACCATCTGTTTGAGGGTGGCTACCTTACGCGCGCTCCGATAGTGAAGTGCCCCCAGGCCGACGACGATCAAAAGCACCACCAGGCAGAAGACCGAGACGGCGTACTTTGCTTCTTCTTTCTTTCGCTCAGCCCGTAGCGGGAGGAGATTGATGCGTATCATCTGTCGCCTGTCCTCCTCAGAGCCAGCCCCGTTCCGATAGCGAATTGCGGCCCGATGTGGCGCAGATACTCCCGGTCTACCTTTTTCTGATTGAATTCGATTTGGGTGAAGGGGTCCACAAGGCTCACTTCGAGGCCCGTTCCGGAGGTGAGTAACTCCGGCAGGCCGCTCACCTTGGCGGAGCCGCCGCTCAGGAAGATGCGCTGGATTTTCTCGATGGGGTAGGTGGCGCTGAAGAGTTCCGTGGAGCGCTCCACCTCCGCTACCCAGGCACTGAGCACGGATAGGTAAATCCCTTCCAGGGACGCCATCACGTTGGAGTCGGGGCTGCCGGTCAGCTTGAGGTTTTCGGCCTCGGGGTAGCTGATGTTCAGGTGGCGCTGGATGTGTTCGGTAATCTGGCCGCTGCCGAAAGAGGCATCGCGGGTGAGCAGCGGCACGCCATCCTTCACTATGTTGATGTTCATTTTTTCAGCGCCGATGTCTATGAGCGCCGTGCAGGTATCCGGATCCTCAAGGTAATTGAGCTCATAGGCGTTACCCATGGCGAAGCTGTCCACCCCGATGACCGCCGGAATCAGGCCTGCGGAGCGCAGCAGGCCGCTGTAGGTGTCTATTATGTCTTTCTTGGCCGCGACGAGCATGACATCCATTTGATCCGCGTTGGACGGCGAGGTGCCGAGGATCTGGAAGTCAATGTTGACGTCGTTGATATCGAAGGGAATGTACTGTTCGGCCTCCCACTGGATGCTCTCCTCGAGCTCTTCCTGCGTGGCCCGGGCCACGGCTATCTTTTTCACAATGACCGAATAACCGGAAATTGAGGTGGCAACGTACCTGGTGGCTGGCTTGATGTTGGCGACCAGTTGTCTGATGGCTTCGACAATGGCCTCGGAGTTCTGGATGTTGCCTTCGACGATGGCATCCGGCGCCAATTGGGCCACCCCGACATTAAGGAGGCACCGCGCGCCCTTCTTGCCTTCGCCTAGTTCTACAAGCTTGACGGAGTGGGAACCGATATCGAGCCCGACCAGCTGTCTCTTCTTCGGAAAGAGAGCGTCCCAGAACATAATCGTCGCCCGACCCTTAGTTGAAAACTTTGTTTTTGTCAGAGATCTTCAGGCCCAGAGCCAGCAGGATCTTGCGCTTGGTTTCCGGCCGACAATCGTTACCTTTTTCAATACGATCTATTGTGAGAGGCGAAACCCCGGCTCTCCGAGCTAGCTCGGCCTTGCTCATAAGCCGTTCTTCGCGGCATTGCCTCAACCGGTTCGGACCCAACCGGACCCTCCAATGGTAAACTCAAATTGCCTGTTGATCGCCATAGCAGCCCCCTGAAGTGGAGTCAATAGATTTTATCTTCGCTCTTATTATAAAAAATTAGTTATGAATTATAACAAGAAGCGCGTGTCTCCCCAGTCGCCCCCAGATGGGCGGTAGGGTGAACCGCTTATTTCCGAGGGTATTAGCAAGATTCACGCCCAAGACCCCGGCCTGTTCGCCAAGGCTCGATCACGGGTGCTTTCGTCTTTACAAAGGCCACTAAGCGAAGATAAACTCAGTGCGTTTGGCCGAGGAAGGCAGATAGAGGAAAGCGGATAACAGTTTTCTGGCAGCCGATCGCGGTTACAGGATTCTGACCGGAGGCTGGGGGGCATGGCGATGAGAATCATGGTCACGGGCGCGGCCGGCTTCATAGGCTCCCATGTGGCGGAAGCCTATCTGGCCGCCGGCCACCAGGTGCTTGTCATTGACAATCTCACGAGTGGCAGGCGGGCCAATATTCCGGCGCGGGCGGGTTTCGAGGAAATGGATATACGAGACCGCCGGCTCGGGGACGTCTGCCGGCGGTTTCAGCCCCAGGTGGTCTGCCACCACGCTGCGCAGATAGACGTGCGTAAGTCCGTGACCGACCCAATGTTCGATGCCGAGGTTAATGTCGTGGGTACCCTCAATCTGCTGGAGGCAGCCCGGGCCGCGGGGGCCGAAAGATTCATCTTCGCCTCCTCGGGTGGGGCCATTTATGGGGAACAAGAGGACGTTCCCGCCACGGAGACCCACGCCCTCAGCCCCATCAGCCCTTACGGGGTGAGCAAGCTGGCGGCGGAAAAGTACCTCTACTACTATCGCGCCGTCCACGGACTGAGTTACGTGGCGCTGCGCTATGCCAACGTATATGGACCCCGGCAGGACCCCTTCGGGGAGGCGGGTGTGGTGGCCATCTTCGCCAGCAAGCTGTTGGGGAATGAGCGGCCCATCATTAACGGCGACGGCCTTCAGACCCGAGATTACGTTTATGTAGCCGATGTCGCCCGGGCCAACTTATTGGCGTTGGCCCCGGGGGTGGAGGGTGTTTTCAACATCGGGACCGGCCGGGAAACGGGCGTGGTCACTCTCTTCGAGGAACTGCAACGCCTTACCGGCCAAGAGGGCAATAGTCCGCACGGACCGGCCAAGGCAGGTGAGCAGCGCCGCAGCGTGCTTGATGCCACGCTTGCGGCCCGTACTCTGGGTTGGCGTTCCGAGGTGGGCCTGGCGGAGGGCCTGAAGGCCACGGTGGAGTATTTCCGCCAAGGCGAAGGCGCAAGGAGCAGATGAGTCGCTTTGTTGTGGGTATAGACATCGGGGCCACCAACACCCGGGCCGGGCTGGTCGCCCTGGATGGGCTGAAGGTGATTCGGGAGGAGCGCTTCGTCACGCGGTCCGCGGGCGGTTTCGCGGGCTTCATCGAGCGGCTGTACGCCACGCTCCGGCTGCTGGAGGAAACCCCGGCGGCCGTGGGAATAGGCGTGGCCGGCCTGGTGGATTCCGCCAGCGGCAGTGTGCTCTATTCCCCCAACCTGCCCGGCTGGAGGAACGCCCCTTTGGGGCCCGAGCTCTCCCGCCTGAGCGGGGTTCCGGTCTGGATAGACAACGACGCCAACATGGCCGCCCTTGGGGAACAACGGGCGGGGGCCGCGGTGGGTCTGGGCCACCTGATCTGCCTCACGTTGGGCACGGGGGTCGGAGGGGGGCTGGTTCTTAACGGCGAGATCTACACCGGCGCCCGCGGCCAGGCCGGGGAAGTGGGCCATATGGTCATTGAATCGGGAGGGGCGTTGTGCAATTGCGGGCACCGTGGTTGTCTGGAGACCATAGCCTCCGCCACGGGGCTCCTGCGCATGGCCCGCGAAGGCATGGCCAAGGGCGAAGAGACCAGTCTGGCGCCGGAGGACCTGAGCGCTCGCTCCATCGCCGCGGCCGCGCGGGCCGAAGACCGCTTTGCGCTGGATCTCTATGCCCGCCTGGGGCGCGCCCTGGGTTTCGTCACCGCCAATATCTGCAACCTGCTCGACCTCGATGCCGCCGTTTTGACGGGCGGGGTCGCCGCCGCCTGGGATCTGTTCATCCCCCACCTGCACTCCGAGCTGGAACTCAACCTGCTGCCCCTGAAGAATTTTCGGGTGTTGAGGGGCACCCTGGGAGACACCGCGGGCATTCTGGGGGCCGCCTGCCTGGCGCTCGGCCGGCTGGAGCAGGCGTAAATCATGGGCCATTCCTCCGGCAATGCGCTCATCCGCAACTTCTCGATCATCGCCCACATCGACCATGGCAAGTCGACCCTGGCCGACAGGCTGCTCGAATTCACGGGCGCGGTGGCCCCAGAAGACATGACCAATCAGTACCTCGACTCCATGGATCTGGAGCGCGAGCGGGGCATCACCATCAAGGCCCAGACCGTGCGCCTGCGCTACCAGGCCAAGGACGGCCGGGTTTACGTCCTCAATCTTATCGACACCCCCGGCCACGTGGATTTCAGCTACGAGGTCTCCCGCTCCCTGGCGGCTTGCGAGGGGGTCTTGCTGGTGGTTGACGCCGCCCAGGGCATAGAGGCCCAGACGGTGGCCAATCTCTATCTGGCGCTTGAGAACGACCTGGAAATAATCCCGGTGATCAACAAAATAGACCTGCCCGCGGCTGACCCCGAGCGCGTTCGCTCCGAGCTGGCAAACTCCCTGGGGTTGGATTGCTCCCACCTGGTGTTGGCCAGTGCCAAGAAGGGCCTGGGTACCCAGGAGGTTCTGGAGGCGGTGGTGCGGCATGTGCCCCCTCCGGCCGGAAGCGCCAGAAAACCCCTGAAGGCGCTCATATTCGACTCCTGGTTCGACCCTTACCGCGGCGCCGTCGCCCTGGCGCGCATTATGGACGGAGAGCTGCGGCGCGGGATGCGTATCCGGTTCATGTCGTCGGGGGATATCTTCGACGTCGTCAAGATCGGCGTCTTCCAGCCCGGACCCCTTGAGGTCGATTCCCTTAGGGCGGGCGAGGTCGGATGGCTCTCGGCGGGCATCAAGGAAGTCAGTCAGACCCGGGTCGGCGACACCATAACCGAGGAGGCGCGTCCCACCGCTTCCCCCCTGCCTGGCTTCAAGCCCCTCAAGCCCATGGTATTCGCCGGGCTCTACCCCTCCGACACCTCCACCTATGGCCCGCTGAAGGATGCCATTGCCAAGCTGAAGCTCAACGATCCCGCCTTCACCTTCGAGCCTGAGAGCTCCCAGGCCCTTGGCTTCGGTTTCCGCTGTGGTTTTCTGGGCATGCTCCATCTCGACATCGTCCGGGAACGGCTGGAGCGGGAGTTCGGCCTGGACCTCATAGCCACCGCGCCCTCGGTGGCCTACAGGGTGCAAACAAGACAGGGCGGGAGCCTGCTGGTGGACAGCCCTTCCAAGCTGCCGTCCCCCGTCGAAATAGATCACATAGAAGAGCCCTATGTGCGGGCCGCCATTCACGTCCCGGCCACCGCGCAAGGGGCCGTGTTCGCCCTGTGCGAGGAGCGGCGCGGTATCAAGACTGGTTGCCTGTATCTTTCCCCCGAGCGGGTGCTGCTCAACTACGAGCTTCCCCTCGGCGAGATAATATGGGATTTTTACGACATCCTGAAGTCTCTCACCCACGGCTATGGCTCGATGGACTACGAATTTCTGGAGTGGCGCCCCTCCAAGATGGTCAGGCTCGACGTCTTGGTCAACGGCCAGCAGGTGGACGCCCTCTCCATCATAGTCCATCATGCCAAGGCCTATACCCGGGGGCGCGGCCTGGTGGCCAGGCTCAAGGATGCCATTCCTCGCCAGCTTTTCGAGGTTATAGTTCAGGCGGCCATTGGGGGCAGGGTGCTGGCCCGGGAGCGGCTGCCCGCCCTGGGCAAGAACGTTACGGCCAAATGCTACGGCGGTGACATAACCCGCAAGCGCAAGCTGAGAGAGAAACAGAAAGAAGGCAAGAAACGTCTGAAGCAGGTGGGCCAGGTCATTCTTCCCCAGAAGGCCTTCCTGGCTGTGCTCGGAGAAAGGGAGGCATGAAATCCGTGGCCCAAGAAGACGTCCGAGAGAAAGTTGTCCCACACCAGGCGCCGGCCAGGAAGAGCACCGTTCGGGAGTACGCCGAAGCCATCATCATGGCCGTGCTGCTGGCGCTCTTTATTCGCACCTTCATCGTGCAGGCGTTCAAGATACCCTCTGGCTCCATGAGGCCTACCCTGCTGGAAGGCGACCATATCCTGGTCAACAAGTTCCTGTATGGCGTGAAGATGCCCTTCGTCGACACCACGCTCATCCCCCTGACCAACCCCAAAAGGGGCGATGTCGTGGTCTTCGCCTTCCCGGAAGACCCCAGCAAGGATTTCATCAAGCGGGTGGTGGCCACCGAGGGCGAGACGGTGGAGATACACGACAAGAAGGTCTTCATAAACGGCAAGGCGGTGGAAGACCCTCACGCATCCTTCACCGATCCCCGCATCATGCCGGCGGAGCTCTACCCGAGGGACAATATCAAGCCGCGCAAGGTTCCCAAGGGGCACATCTTCGTTATGGGAGACAACCGCGACGGCAGCTACGACAGCCGCTTCTGGGGGTTTGTGCCGCTTGAGGCCGTGCGCGGCAAGGCCTTTATCCTCTACTGGAGCTGGAAAGACAAGGAATGGTCGGTGCGCTGGGATCGCCTGGCCGATTTCGTCTACTGAAAGAGGGCGGCGGCCCTGGCCCAAGCGCTGCCACCGGTTGACACGAGCCCCTCAGAGTCTTATCTTAAAAAGTGACGTTTATTCGGCTTCGAGGCCGGCGGCGGCCCTTGGGCCTGGGCGGGGAGTAGATGCGGTTTGGGTCGGAGCATACGGCGCTGCTGGACGAAGCTCTCTACATGGCTGAGCATTCCTGCGCCGATCATTTCAAGATGGGTGGCGAGGTCTGGAAGCGGTTGCGCTTCGAGCTTGGCACCAGCGCCTCTTTGCGTCCGGGAGAGGTTTTCTTTCCCGATGCCTTGGCGCGCCTGGTGCGCTACGAGGCCACGGCCCTGCTCCCCAGCGCGGTGAGGCACTTCTATCGTATCTGCCTTCAGGATGGGCTCATACTCCGGGTTGCCTGCCGCGACGGGCTCGACCTGCTGGGGCTGCTCACCTATGTGCTTACCCACGAGCTGGTCCACGTGATACGCTTCAGCCGCTTCGAGCAGCTTTTCCACGCGGCCGCCGGCGAGCGGATCCACGAAGAGCGGCGCGTCCACGAGCTTACCCACGAGGTACTGAGGCCGTTCAGGGGCGCCTCGGGTCTGGCAACTGTGCTGAGCTGCTTCGAGACCACGCGGCCGGGGTCGGGGCTGTGCTTCTGCTGCTGAAGCGGACTTTTTCTTGACGGATCGCCAGGATCTTGGCGTGAAGGAGGTTTTTTAACAATGCCTATTTACGAATACCGCTGCGCGGATTGCGAAAAAATGACCGAGGCCTACCAACAATTCTCCGATGTGCCTCTGACCACCTGCAAGCATTGCCAGGGGCAACTGCACAAGATCATCTCCAGCACCAGCTTTCAGCTGAAGGGATCCGGTTGGTACGTAACCGACTATGCCCGCGGCGGCAAGGGAAAGGACAAGGAAGAGAAAGAGAAAGAGAAAGAGAAAGAGTAGTCTTTCAAGGCGCGGTTTCCGCCCCCCCCCAGCGTTGCCGATGCGCCAGAAAAACCCCCCAGCCCGCGCGACGTCGGCGAAACCCAACGGCAAAGCGTGGTTTCTCGCCCGCCAACGGCCTACGGCAAGAGCCACCGATGTGGCCGCCGGCCGGACCATTCGGTAGCACCAGGGCGGCCCTCGGGGAATGCTCCAGGGAGCAGGCAGCTGTTTTTTTCGGCGGAAGATACCGTCGCCGGCAGCCCGCTTCATGGTGCTGACGGGCTGCGGCATGGCAATGCGGCCCGCTGAGGCCGGGTTAATGGTCCGATGACTGTCTGGTATACTATTTATTGGTGTCAATAGAGGAAAGATGGCCACAACCCCCCTTACCGACAATGCCCGCCTGGTGCTCGATCGACGCTATCTTCGCAAAGACGATCAAGGCAACCCCACGGAAACCCCTGAAAATATGTTCCGCCGCGTCGCCAGGGCGGTGGCCTCCAGCGAGCGCGCCTATGGCGGAGACGAGAACAAGGTGGCCGAGCAATTCTTCGAGGCCATGTCGCAGCTCGTCTTTATGCCGAATTCGCCCACCCTTATGAATGCCGGCCGCGACCTGGGGCAGCTAGCCGCCTGTTTCGTGCTGCCGGTAGAAGACAGTATCGAGAGTATTTTTGAGGCCATAAAGCACACGGCGGTGATCCACAAATCCGGCGGCGGAACCGGGTTCAGCTTCTCGCGCATCAGACCGGCCAAGGATCAGGTGCAGACCACGCAGGGGGTGTCCTCCGGGCCCGTCTCCTTTATGACCATCTTTGATGTCGCCACCGAGACCATAAAGCAGGGGGGGACGCGGCGCGGCGCCAACATGGGGATGCTGCGCGTCGACCACCCGGACATCGAGCGCTTCATCACCGTCAAGACCGATGAACACAAGCTGAACAACTTCAACATTTCGGTGGCCATCAGCGATGAGTTCATGCGTGCCCTCGAGGCGGGCGAGGACTATCCCCTCCTCAACCCCCGTACCGGGGGCGTGGCGAGCCGCGTCAGCGCCGCCAAGATCTTCGACCTCATCGTGCGGAGTGCCTGGCGCTCGGGCGAGCCGGGGGTCATTTTCATCGACTCCATCAACCGGGCCAACCCCACCCCGCACCTGGGAAGCATAGAGGCCACCAACCCCTGCGGCGAGCAGCCGCTGTTGCCCTATGAGTCCTGCACCCTGGGTTCCATAGACGTCGGCAAGCTGGTACGAGGCGGCGAGGTTGACTGGACGCGCCTGGGCGAGCTGGTGCGCCTGGGGGTGCGCTTCCTCGACGACGTGGTCGATGCCAATATCTATCCCCTCGAGGACATCGGGCGCATGAGCCGGGGGAACCGCAAGATCGGCCTGGGGCTGATGGGTTTTGCCGATCTGCTCGTCAGGCTGGCCGTCCCCTACGACAGCGAGGCGGCCGTCAGGCAGGCCGAAGAGCTGATGGGGTTCATCGAACAGGAGGCCACGGCGGCAAGCCGGGACCTGGGCCAGGAACGCGGCAACTTCCCCTACTTCTCGGGCAGCCTGCACGACCAGCGCGGCGTAAAACACATGCGCAACGCCACGGTGACGACCATCGCCCCCACCGGGACCATAAGCATCATTGCCGGGGCCTCCAGCGGCATAGAGCCGCTCTTCGCCGTCTCTTACGTGCGGCGGGTGCTGGCCGGCGAGGAGCTGGTGGAGGTACACCCCTACTTCAGGCAACAGGTCGAGAAGCAGGGGCTGTACTCGCCGGAGCTGATGCGCCGCATAGCCGAGAGCGCCTCCATCCGGCACTTCGAGGATCTGCCGGCCGACATGCGGCGGGTCTTCGTGACCGCCCACGACGTCAGCCCGGAGTGGCACGTGCGGATTCAGGCCGCCTTCCAGAGCCACACCGACAACGCCGTCTCGAAAACCATCAACTTCCCCGGCGAGGCCACGGTGGAGGACGTGCGCGGCGCCTACCTGCTTGCCTACAGGCAAGGCTGCAAGGGGGTGACGATCTACCGCGACGGCAGCCGGGAAGAGCAGGTTCTCAGCGTTCGCAAGAAGAAGTCCCGCCCCCGCGTTCCCGTCGCCCCCAGGTCACGGCCCCAGGTGACCGAGGGCACCACCCAGCGCATGACCACTGGTTGCGGCAACCTCTACGTCACCGTCAACCACGACGAGGAAGGCATCTGCGAGGTCTTTGCCCAGATGGGGAAGACGGGCGGGTGCGCGGCCTCCCAGATAGAGGCCATAGGCCGGCTCACCTCCCTGGCCTTGCGCTCCGGCATGAAGACCGAAAGCATCATCAAGCAGATCTCGGGCATTCGCTGCCCCGCGCCCGCCTGGAACAACAGCAAGCTGATACTCTCCTGTGCCGATGCCATAGCGCGGGTTCTCAGCCAGCATGCCGGGGTGAACGCCCACGCCCCCGCGGCCAAGAGCGTTTCGGGTCGGGTAATGGGCTCCTGTATGGAATGCGGCGGGCCGTTGGTACACGAAGGCGGGTGCATGAGCTGCCGGGAGTGCGGCTTCAGCCGGTGCGAGTAGAGTCATCTTTGCCTTAGAGATTCTCCTTGAAGCGGTAGCCTACTCCGGGCTCGGTGAGGATGTAGCGCGGGCGAGCCGGCTCGGGCTCTATCTTGCGGCGGAGGTTGCTGATGTTCACCCGCAGCACGTGGGGCTGGTCCACGTAGGTTTTCCCCCAGATCTGAACCAGGATCTGGCGGTGGGTGAGGACCCTGCCCGCGTGGGTCACCAAGAGGCGCACCAGGTCGTACTCCGTCGGGGTCAACTGCACCTCCTGGCCCTGGGCCATCACGCGGCGCCTCGCGAGGTCCACCTCCAGGCCTTCGGCCCGGTAGACGGGGCTCGGAGACTCCTGTAGCGAACGCCGCAGGGCCACGCGCATTCGAGCCAGCAGCTCGCCCATGGCGAAGGGCTTGGTTACGTAGTCATCGGCCCCGGCGTCGAGGGCGGCGATTTTATCCCCTTCCCTCTCGCGCACCGAGAGCACGATGATCGGCGTCCGGGTCCACTCCCGAAGCCGCGCAATGACCTCCAGCCCGTCCATGTCGGGCAGACCAAGATCCAAGATAATCAGCTCTGGGTGTACCCCGACGGCCGCGGCCAGGGCCTCCCGGCCGCTGCCCGCCTCGTGTACGGCGTACTCCCCGGTGCTCAGCGCGTTGCGGAGAAAGCGCCGGATCGCCCGTTCGTCGTCCACGACAAGTATCCGGACGGCCTGGTTGTTCAAGTGCTCATTGCCTCCTCGCCGTCCCGTGCGGGGTCGAGCGGAAGGGCCACGATGACCCTGGCTCCGCCTTCGGGGCGGTTTTCGGCCCAGACCCGGCCCTTATGGGCATCGACCAGCCCCTTGCTGATCACCAGCCCCAGACCGGTGCCGCTCGTGCCGTCCGGCCGGGACACCCGGTAGAACTTGTCGAATATGCGCTGGAGGTCCTCCTCGGGTATGCCCGGCCCGCGGTCGGCCACCGCGATTTCCAGCCAGGAGCCACGTATCCCCGCCTTGATGTCCACGGGGCTGCCAGAGGGGGAATACTTCAGGGCATTTTCCAGGATATTGGTGAGTACCTGCGTCATCAGGACTAGGTCCATGGAGGCCAGCGGCAGGCCGGAAGGGACGTCCAGAACCACCGCTCGCCCGCTCAGGCGCTGCCCCAGGGCATTGAGCGTCGCGCCGACCAGCTCCTGCGCGTCGCAAGGCTCCTTCCTGACCTGGAGCGCCCCGGCCTCCAGGCGGGTCATGTCGAGCAGGTTGCCCACAAAGCGGTTCAGGCGGTCAGCTTCCTCGCGGGCCGTGTCGAGGAGTTCACGCCGCGCGGTGGGGCTCAGAAGATCCCCTTCCTCCCTGAGGCTGCTCAAGGCCCCGGTAACGGAGGCCAGGGGAGTGCGCAGGTCATGGGAGACGGAACTGAGCAGTGCCCGCTCCAGTTTCTCCGTGGCCTGGAGGAGCTGGGTCTCCTCGGCCTTGTGGGCTAGGTTGGCCCGCTCTATCGCCAGGGCGGTCTGGTTGGCGAAGGCCTCCAGGAGCCGGCGTTGCTGCGGGGTTGCTTCTTCCCCCTCACCCAGCTTTACGCCCAGTACACCCACCACGCTGCCGGCGGTCAGGAGGGGCAGGAAGAGCATCCGCGCCGAGGCCAGGGTGTCGGTGCCCCGCCCGGCCGGCTGGCGGTTATGATACGTCCACAGTGCCACGGCCTTCTCGGGTTCGGCCAGTACCAGGCCGGGGCTGCGCAGCGCCACCTTCAGAGACTGCCCCTCCGGTAGCAGGACGGCGACGAAGGCCTCGACCATCTCGGTGATGTGGTGGACGGCCGCCTGCAGGATGGCCTCCACCTTGACCTCGGCCGCCAGGTCGCGGCTCAAGGCGTAGAGGGCTGCCGTCTGCTCCTCCCGCACCTGGATGGCCCTGGTTTGCTGCCGGGCCCGGGAGACCAGCCGGCTGATGACCGCCCCCACCGTGAACAGGGCGCCAAAGGTGATGAGGTACTCTCCGTCCGAGACGGCGAAGGTGAGGTGAGGCGGGACGAAGAAAAAATCAAAGGCCAGGACGCTCAGCAGGGCGGTGACGATGGCCGGCCAGAAGCCCGACTTGAGGGCCGAATAGACCACGGCCAGGAGGTAGATCATGACCAGATTCGTCGGAGAGAGGAAGCTGCTGGCAGCCGCCCCGAGCAGGGTGGCCGCGGCCACCAGCACGGCGCTCAGGCCGTAGCCGTGCCGCTCCCGTCCCCAGGGGGCGCTCCAGGCCCTGGTGCTCTTGGTCTTGGTGCCTTGGACCGAGCTTATGACGTAGACATCTATGGGATGGCTCAGGCGGATGATCTGGTCAACCACCTGGCCGCGCAGCAACTCCCTCCACCGGGGGCGGATGGGACGGCCGATGACGATCTTCGTGACGTTGTGCCGACGGGCGAAGTCGACCACGGCCTCGGCGATGGAAGTCGCCGTCAGGGTGGCCGTCTTGGCTCCTAGCACCTCGGCCAGGCGCAGGTCGCGCCAGACGCGCTGGCGGTTCTCCTGGCTGAGCCGGTCGGCGCCGGGCCCCTCGACATAGACCGTGAACCACTCGGCCTTGAGGCGGTCGGACAGACGGCGCCCGGTGCGGATGAGGCGGTCGCTGAAGGGGCTGCCGCTGATGCAGACCATCACCCGTTCGGTGGCCGGCCAGGGTCCGGGAATGGCGCGAGCCTCCATATAGGCCCACATCTCCTCGTCAACCCGGTCGGCGGCGCGCCGCAGGGAAAGCTCCCGCAGGGCGGTCAGGTTGCCCGGCTTGAAGAAGCGCTTGATGGCCCGAGCGGCCTGCTCGGGGACGTAGACCTTGCCTTCGCGCAGCCGTTGCAGCAGATCGTCGGGCGGCAGGTCGACCAGGGCGATCTCGGAGGCCTCGTCCAGGACGCGGTCGGGGATCGTCTCGCGGACGGTAATGCCCGTGATCTGGGCCACGACGTCGTTCAGACTCTCGATGTGCTGGACGTTGAGCGTGGAGTAGATGTCCATGCCGGCGGCCAGCAGTTCCTCTATGTCTTGCCAGCGCTTGCCGTGGCGGGAGCCGGGGGCGTTGGTATGGGCGAGTTCATCGACCAGGGCCAGCTGAGGTTTGCGGGTCAGGATGGCATCGAGGTCCATTTCGGGGAGCGTCGTTCCCCGGTCTTCCATCTGCCGGCGGGGGATGACATCCAGTCCTTCCAGGAGGGCATCCGTCTCGGCCCGGCCGTGGGTCTCGACATAGCCGGCCACCACGTCCACTCCCTCGGCCTTGCGGCGCCGGGCCGCCTCCAGCATGGAGTAGGTTTTGCCCACTCCGGCCGCGTAACCGAAGAACAGCTTGAGCCTGCCGCGTCCCCTGCCGCGCTCCTCCGCCTCCACCTGGGCGAGAAGGGCGTCGGGGTCCGGGCGGTGTTCCATATTCATGCAGTGGCCCTCACCTAGTCGTTTCACATAGTTATATCATAGGTGCCGCGCCGGGGCGAATCATTGCGCCTCGCTCCCGTTACCGGTGAGGCTGGACCTGCCCCGCCCGCATTCGGTCGAGAGCCAGGTTGAGCTGGAACACGTTGACCCTCGGCTCACCGAGCAGGCCGAACTGGCGCGGCTCGGTGTTCCTTTCCACCAGCCGCCTCACCTCGCTCTCGGGAAGGCTTCGGCCTCTGGCCACGCGGGGAACCTGATAAAGGGCCGCGGCCGGGCTGACGTGGGGGTCGAGTCCGCTGCCCGAGGCCGTGATCAGATCCACCGGGACAGGGGCGCTGTTTCCGGGGTCGGCCGCCCGCAGGGCCTGAAGGCGTTCTCTTACGGCCTTGACCAGGGCGGGGTTGGTGGGCCCCAGGTTAGAGCCGCCGGAGGCCATGGCGTTGTAGGGAATGCCCGCCGTGGCCGAGGGGCGCCCCCAGAAGTACTTTTTCGGGTCGCTGAAGGGCTGGCCGATCAGCTCCGAGCCCACGGGCCGGCCGCCCCGGAGGATGAGGCTGCCACCCGCCTGGTACGGAAAGAACAACTGAGCCAGGCCCGTGACCAGCAGGGGGTAAGCCAGCCCGGTCAGGACGCTCAGAAGAATGAAAACCACGAAGGTTGGTCGCAGGCTTCCGGTCACTTTCGGTCTTCTCCCCATCAGGCGGCTCCCATGGCCGCCAAAGCGAGGTCGATCAGCTTGATGCCGATGAAGGGTGCCGCCAGGCCCCCTACCCCGTAGACCAACAGGTTGTCGCGCAACAGTCGGGTGGCGTTCACCGGGCGGTATTTTACCCCGCGCAGGGCCAGCGGAATCAGGGCTACTATGATGAGCGCGTTGAAGATGACGGCCGACAGAATCGCGCTCTTGAGGTGCATGAAGTTGAGTACCTCCAGTGCCGGGTAAGTCGAGGCGAAGGCCGTGGGTATTATGGCGAAATACTTGGCCACGTCGCTGGAGATGCTGAAGGTGGTAAGCGAGCCACGGGTCATCAGGAGCTGTTTGCCCACCTCGACGATCTCGATGAGCTTGGTCGGGTTGCTGTCGAGGTCAATCATGTTGGCTGCCTCGCGCGCCGGCTGCGTTCCGGTGTTCATGGCCACCGCCACGTCGGCCTGGGCCAGGGCCGGGGCGTCGTTGGTGCCGTCGCCCGTCATGGCCACCAGCCGACCCTCCGCCTGATACCGGCGGATGAGCTTCAGCTTGGACTCCGGCGTGGCCTGGGCCAGGAAGTCATCCACCCCGGCCTCGGCGGCGATGGCGGCTGCCGTGACGGGGTTGTCGCCGGTTATCATCACGGTGCGGATGCCCATGTTCTTGAGCTGACTGAAGCGCTCCCTGATGCCGCCCTTGACCACGTCCTTGAGGTGTACCACGCCCACGGCCCGGCCGCTCCGGGCCACCACCAGGGGGGTGCCGCCCGAGCGCGCTATGCGCTCGACGATGGTATTCAGCTCCGCCGGGACGCGGTTGCCGCCGCCCTCCACGTAGGCCGCCATGGCGTCCGCCGCCCCCTTGCGGATACTCTGCCCGTCGATGTCCACGCCGCTCATGCGGGTCTGGGCGCTGAAGGGAATGAAGCTCATGGCCCGGCCGTCGGTCTGCCCCACCGTGCGGCCCCGCAGGCCGTGGCGTTCCTTGGCCAGGACCACGATGCTGCGTCCCTCGGGAGTCTCGTCGGCCAGAGAGGCCAATTGGGCCAGTTCGGCCAGCTCTTCCACCGTGGTGCCGCCCACCGGGATGAGCTCCACCGCCTGGCGGTTGCCCAGGGTTATGGTGCCTGTCTTGTCCAGCAGCAGGACATCGACGTCGCCGGCCGCCTCCACCGCCCGCCCGGACACGGCCAGGACGTTGCGCCGGATGAGGCGGTCCATGCCCGCGATGCCGATTGCGCTCAGCAGGCCCCCGATGGTGGTCGGAATGAGGCACACCAGCAGGGCGATGAGCACCGTGATGGTTATCGGAATGCCCTCCCCGGCCGCGTGGACGCTGAAGAGGGAGAAGGGCAGCAGGGTGGCGCAGACGATCAGGAAGATGATGGTGAAGCCCGCGAGCAAGATGCCGAGGGCTATCTCGTTGGGGGTCTTCTGGCGCTTGGCCCCCTCCACCAGGCTGATCATGCGATCGAGGAAGCCCTGGCCGGGGTCGGCGCTCACCCGCACGATCAGCCAGTCCGAGAGCACCCTGGTGCCGCCGGTGACCGCGCTGCGGTCTCCGCCGGACTCCCGAATGACCGGAGCACTTTCGCCGGTGACCGCGCTTTCATCCACCGAAGCGATGCCCTCCACCACCTCGCCGTCGGCGGGGACGAGGTCGCCCGCCTCGGCCAGGAAGAGGTCGCCCCGGTGCAGGTGGGTGGAGGAGACCACGAGATACTGGTCCCTCGCCTGCTTGTCCGCGCAACCCAGGGCGTAATCGGCGCGCAGCACCTTGGCCTGGGTCTTCTGGCGCATCCGCCGCAGGGCCTCGGCCTGGGCCTTGCCCCGGCCCTCGGCCAAGGCCTCGGCGAAGTTGGCGAATAGCACCGTGAACCACAACCACAGCGAGATGGCCCCGATGAAACCAGCCGGTGCCTCGCCCTCGCCCAGAAGGGCCTGGATCCACAGCCAGGTGGTCAGGGCACTGCCCACCTCCACCACGAACATCACCGGATTGCGGGCCATTACCCGTGGGTCGAGCTTCAGCAGGGCGTCAACGACGGCCTGTCTGTACAGGTTCGGCAGTTGCGGGGTCTCTTTCCGGGGCAAGGGAGATTCTTCCCTCCGGTCGGGTGCTGGCGGGACGCTCTTGCGTTGAGTATTGAGTTTAGCCATGAAGCACCAGGTGTTCAACAATCGGCCCCAGGGCCAGGGCGGGCAGGAAACTCAGGGCCCCCACCATGATCACCACTCCGATCAGCCAGCCGACGAAGAGGGGATCATGAGTGGGCAGGGTTCCCACGCTCGCGGGCACCTTCTTCTTGGCCGCCAGAGAGCCGGCAATGGCCAGGGCCGGAATAAGGATCCAGAAACGGCCGATGAGCATGGCCAGGCCGAGGGCGCCGTTATAGAAGGGGGTGTTGGCACCGAGCCCGGCAAAGGCGCTGCCGTTGTTGTTCGCGGCCGAGGAGAAGGCGTAGAGCACCTCGCTGAAACCGTGGGGGCCGGGGTTCGCGATGCCGGCCAGCCCGGCGGGCGACAGGACGGCCACGGCCGTGCCCACGAGGACCGCCAGGACCGGGATGAGGATCACCAGGGCGGCCATTTTTATCTCAAAGGCCTCGATCTTCTTGCCCAGGTACTCCGGGGTGCGGCCCACCATCAGCCCGGCCACGAACACGGCAATGATGGCAAAGGTCAACATTCCGTAGAGCCCGGAGCCAACCCCCCCGAATATGACCTCCCCGAGCTGAATCAGCCACATGGGCACCAGCCCTCCCAGCGGCGGAAAGGAATCGAGCATGGCGTTGACCGAGCCGTTCGAGGCGGCCGAGGTGGCCGTGGCCCAGATGGCCGCGTTGACCGGCCCCACCCTGACCTCCGTGCCCTCCATGTTGCCCCCGGGTTGCAGGGTGCCGGCCGTCTGGTCCACCCCCAGGGCGGCGAATCTGGGGTTGGCTCCCTGCTCGGCCCAAAGGCAGACCCCGAGCATGATGGCGAAGACCACGGTCATGGCCGCCAGTATGGCCCAGCCCTGGCGGGTGTCCTTTACCATCTTGCCGAAGGTATGGCAGAGGGCGGCGGGGATGACCAGGATGGAGAGCATCTCCAGGAAGTTGGTCAGGGGCGTGGGGTTTTCGAAGGGGTGGGCGGAGTTGGCGTTGAAGAAGCCCCCACCGTTGGTGCCCAGTTGCTTGATGGCTATCTGGGAGGCCGCCGGCCCCACCGCCAGCACCTGCTCCGTGATCAGGTGCCTTTGGGCATCGCGCGCGGGCTCTAGCAGGGCCACCGTTTGCGGTCCCCGGAAGGTCTGGACGACGCCCTGGGAGACCAGAAACAGCGCCAGAACCAAGGAGGCGGGGATCAGGACGTAGAGCGTGCCCCGCACCAGGTCCGCCCAGAAGTTGCCGATGTCCTCCGTCTTCTGCCGGGCCAGCCCGCGGACGAAGGCCGCCAGGACGGCCATGCCCGTGGCGGCCGACAGGAAGTTCTGCACGGCCAGGCCGAACATCTGGGCGAGATAGCTCATGGTCGTTTCGCCGGCGTAGCCCTGCCAGTTGGTGTTGGTGACGAAGCTGGCGGCC
>JAZDOA010000183.1:0-2382 GCA_043799175.1 Pseudomonadota bacterium
CCGAGGTCCGCTCGCTGGCCGTCGAACCCGGCAGCCTGGGGCAGGGGATAGGCTCCCGGCTTATAGAAGCCTGCCTGGCCGAGGCCAGATCCCTTGGCGTCAAACGCGTGTTCGCCCTCACCTACGAACCGGACTGGTTCAGCCGCTTCGGCTTTGCCCGAGTGGACAAGAACTGTCTGCCGCATAAAATATGGGGGGACTGCATCCGCTGCCCCAAGTTTCCGGAGTGCGACGAAATAGCCGTGGCCATGGACCTATAAAGATGGACGACCTGACGCAAAAAAACCTGGACAGACTGGAGGCCGCCCTGAAGCGAGGCGGCGCCGCCGACTATGAGATCTTCGCCTCCGAGACCGCCACGCTGGCCATAGCCTCCAAGGAGGGCGAGGTGGAGATTTTGGAGCGCTCCCGCTGCAGGGCCGTGTCGCTGCGGGTGCTGTCCCCGGATGGGCGTCCCGGCTTCGCCTACTCCACCGACCTCGAACCCGGCTCTCTCGCCCGCCTGGCGGAGGAGGCCGTGGCGGCCTCCCGCGAAACTTCGGCGGATGCGGCCCACGGCTTTCCGTCGCCCCGCGCCCTGCCGGAAAAACCTTCGGGCCTGTTCGACGCCGGGCTGGCCGCCGTGCCCCAGGAAGAAAAGATAGAGCGGGCCAAGGCGCTGGAGCGGGCCGCCCTGGCCGGAGACCCCCGCCTCAAGAAGGTGCGCCGCGCCAACTATCATGAAGGGATCGGCCACGTGGCCATTCGGAACTCCCGAGGGGTGAACGTGAGCGGGTCTTCCACCCTGGTGAGCGCCAGCGTCACGGTCATGGCCCAACAGGGCGACGACTCCGAGATGGGCTGGGACTACGCCTTCAGCCGCTCTCTGGACGGCCTTGACGTCGAAGCCGTGGGCCACGGGGCCGCCCGTCGTGCCCTGGGATGCCTCGGAGGCCGTTCTCTGGCCACGAGGGCCTGCCCCGCCCTGCTGGACAGCCATGTCGCGGTGCAACTGCTCGACCTGCTGTCCTCCTCGCTCTTGGCCGAAAGCGTGCAGAAAGGGAAATCCCTTTTCGCCGGCAAGCTATCCCGGCAGGTCTTCTCCCCCTTGCTGACCGTCATAGACGACGGCCTGCTGCCGGGCGGCATGGAGACCGCCCCCTTTGACGACGAAGGCAACCCCAGGCAGCGCACCGTCCTCATAGAGCAGGGGGTACTGCGGGGTTTTCTTTATGATCAGTACACGGCCAACCGCGAAGGTTGCCTCTCCACCGGAAACGCCGCCAGGCCCAGCGCCCTGTCGCCGCCGGGCGCCAAGGCCTCAAACCTCTTCCTGGTGCCGGGGGCGCGCCCCTTCGAGGATCTGGTAGGCCAAATGGGAGAGGGCATCGTCATAACCGAGGTTTTGGGCATGCATACCGCGAACCCCATCAGCGGCGATTTTTCCGTCGGCGCCGCGGGCCACCTTGTCGAGGGGGGGCGCGTCGCCTACCCGGTAAAGGGCTTTGCCATCTCGGGCAATCTTTTGCGGCTGCTCTCGCGGGTTGCCGAGGTAGGGGCCGACATCAGGTTCTGGGGCAACGTGGGGGCACCCAGCCTGCTGGTGGAACGGCTCGACATAGCCGGATGCTGAGCGGCAGGGCCGTCCGGTTCCGGCGCCCGGCAACCATCGTGGTTACCGGGACGTGCCAGAGGGCGCCGGAAAAAACCTGTCGGCGCTGCCGACAGGAAGGGTGCCTGGCGTCCGGACCTTTCCGAACGGCCTGCGGACAGACCCTTTTCCAACGGGCTGCCACATGAACAGCGGTGAATGGTTTGAACAGCGCAAGGACTTCATCTTCAAGGAAGTAGTGCGCTCATACGTCAAGAACTACCTCTATTGCCGCACCGTATACGACAAGTGTAAGCGGGACCACGAACTCCCCTTCGTCAGCATGGACTACTGGGTGGGCACCGAAACCAAGCGCGGCCCGCTCTGGCAGATCAAGGACGCCAGCCACAGCCTCTTCCGAAACGTCCACGCCGACCACGGCCTGAGAGGATACCTCTTTGACTGGGCCGTTGGTTCCGCCTTCCACGCGGCCATGAAGCTCAAGGAAGACGTCTACCTTCTGGGCTCCTACCGCCTCCGCCAGGACGCCCTGGAAGGCTGCGGCGATGCCGCCATCCTCAAGCGCCTGGCCAAGTGCCACCAGACGGCCGAGAAAATCGGCCGTGGGCTTACCCGCCAACTCAAAGACATTCAGCACCTGCTGGACGAGGCCGGTCGCCAGCTTCGCGACCTGCTGCCCGATCAGCGCCAGAACAACATCCTGATGCGCTACTTTCTGGAAGAAAGATTAGAACTACAGAAGGTATGGGGGCCTGACGCCCTGACCAGGTTCTTTGAGGAAATATTTCCCT
>JAZDOA010000188.1:0-11573 GCA_043799175.1 Pseudomonadota bacterium
CAACTGCCCCCCGAATGGAGGCTGTTCCAGCAGGTTCGCCCGCATGAAGCGCACCAGCCGGCGCACGTCATTCTTGACCCGGTAGTGGCCGGTCCACTCCCCCACGCCGCGCTGAAAGAAGCGGGGCAGCATGCCCGGGGGCATCGAGGAGACCCGCTTGGCGCTGTAGATGCCGTGGCGGGCGGTCTCCAGAGCGCGGGTCGAGATGTCCGTGGCCATTACCTTGAGGTCCCAGATGGCCCGGTTGGAGATGGCGCTAAGGAGGCACAGGCCGATGGAGTAAGGCTCTTCGCCCGTGGAGCAGCCCGCGCTCCACACCCACAGCCTGCGGCCGCCGCCCGCCCCCCTGCGAGCCGCCAGCCTGGGCACCACCACCCGGCTCAGATAGTCGAGATGAGCCGGCTCCCGGAAGAAGGCGGTCAGATTGGTGGAAACGGAATCGAGCAGAGTCACCATCTCCCGACCCGTGGTGTCCCTCAGAACGTAGTCGTAGTAGGCCCTGAAGGATTTCATTTCCAGCTCCCGAAGCCGTTTGCTCAGCCTGGCGCGCAGCAGGTCGCGTTTGCCCTCATGAAGATTTATTCCCGACTGCTGGTGCACCAAACGGCTCAGTTGCTCGAATTCCTGGCTGGTGAGTTCATAATCCATGGGCCTGGCGCATGAGAAACCTTAGAAGTCCTGAAACGATGATGGATCGTCAAAAGGAATCAGCTCCTCGGCGGCCTTGCGCTTCGAGGAAGGCAAGGCGGCGGCGGTCTCGGCCTTGCGCGCCATGGGGGGACTGGCAGGCGCGGACAGCGAGGGAATGCCGCTCATCATGGGCTCGCCGAGAGCGACCGGCGCCCAGTTGGAGGCGCTGCCGCGCGGCAGGCCGACAACCTCGCGCAGGTCGGAGACAATGCGCTCTATGGAGGCGGCCTGCGCCGTCAACTCCTCGCTGGCCGAGGCCGCTTCCTCGGCACTGGCGGCGTTGGCCTGCGTCACGCCGTCCACCTGCAGGACGGCGCTGTTGAGTTGTTCGATGCCCATCGCCTGTTCCTGGGAGCCCGCCGCGATCTCCTCGATCAGCTTGCGAACCTCGACGGAGCTGTGGGCGACCTCGTCAAAGGTCTGGCGGGCACGTTCCACCAGGCTGCCGCCTTCCCGGATGGTGCGAATGGCGCCCCCGATCAGATCGGCTGTGCTGGCTGCCGCCTGACTGGCGCGCTGGGCCAGATTGCGCACCTCGTCGGCCACGACGGCAAAACCCATGCCCGCCTCGCCGGCCCGGGCGGCCTCGACGGCGGCGTTGAGGGCCAGAAGGTTGGTCTGGAAGGCAATTTCATCTATGTGCTTGATGATTTTCTCGATCTCCTGACCCGAACGCGATATCTCGGTCATGGAAACGGTCATTTGGTCCATGGACTCCTTCGCCTTGCCCACCACCTGCCGGGTGGCTTCCATGAGCCTGTTGGCCTCGGCGGCGTTGTTGGCGTTCTGCTTGATCATGCCCTCCAGCTCCTCGATGGCCGAGGCGGTCTCCTGCAACGAGGCGGCCTGGTCCGAGGCGCCCTTGGCGACCCCCTGGGCAGCGGTGGCTACCTGCGAGGACGCGGAGGCGGTCTGGCGGGAGCCCTCCTTGAGGCCGTCGATTATACGGTAGAGGGGACTGACCGTCTGGCGGCTGAGGATGATCGACAGAAGAAGCCCCAGGGCCATCGCCGTGGCGCCCACGGCGAGTCCCATCCATTGGCCCGTCCGGCACTGGACCAGCAGGGCATCCCGAACTCTTTCAGCCTCTTCCGCCAGCAGCCTGGAGGCATCGGCAAGCCCCGCGGTCGCCCTTTGTTCGTCTCCGGAAAGGGCTGCCCGCTCAACGTCACGCACCAGGGTATCCACCCGGCCGACCACTCCCGGCGGCAGGCCCGCGGCACGCTGGGTCATCGACAGACTCAAGGAACCGTCGGCGAGGGGCTCCTTCTCTCTGAGTCGCACCTCGGCCTCGTGTACCACGCTCAGTGCCGCGCCCGCCGCCTTGCCTTCGCTCATCAGGCGGGAGTTTTCGCGGGACAGCAGGATGATGAGCACCGCCGCCGCCAACCCCACCAGGGTGGTCGTCAGTATTCCGAAGAAGATCTTCTTGCCTATGCTGATAGCCATCTGTTTCCCCCTCAGGATGGTCCGCGCGAGCCGTCAGGCCCAGCTCGCCCCCCGGATCCCCATTACCCGGTCTATGTCCAATAAGATCTTCACGCCGCCGCGGAGCTTGGCCAGCGCCATGATGTGGCTTCCGTCCAACGAGCCAAGGTTGGGTGGCTCCTCCACCTCGCTCGCCTCCACCGACATAACCTCGGAGACCGTATCCACCACAATGCCCATCAGCACCGGGCCGCTGGCACCGGAAACCTCCACGACGATGATGCAGGTGCGGTCGTGATACTCGCTGGCCTCGAGCCCGAACTTGAGGCGCAGATCCACCACGGGTATCACCTTGCCGCGCAGGTTGATCACCCCCTTGACGTAATGGGGTGACTGCGGCAGCGGAGTAATGTCCATCATTCCTATAATTTCACGCACCTTGAGTATCTCGATCCCGTACTCCTCTCCAGCCAGCACGAACCCCAGGTACTTGCCTTCCTTGCCTGTGGGCTGCACGCTCACCTCGCCCATCTGGTCCTCCTCATGGACTAACCCATCCCCCAGTCGTCAACCACCTCTTCCGCACCGCCGCTGGCCGCCGGGGCCGGAGGCGCGAATCCCGATCCGCCCTCGGCCAACTCGAACAAACCACCGACGTCGATGATCAGGCCCACCCGCCCATCGCCGAGTATGGCCCCGCCCGCTACCCCCTTGGGAGTCTCCAGGGCCTCGCCGAGGGACTTGATCACCAGTTCCTGCTTGCCCAGCAGTTCGTCCACGATGACGCACTTCAGCCGGCCTTCGTTCTCCATGACCACGGTAAGCGCCGCGTAAGGATCGCTCTTTTCAGGCTCCACTCCGAAGAGTTGATATAGCCGCACCAGGGGGTAGAGGTTGCCCCGGATGCTGACCATTTCCCCCCGCCCGCCCACGGTGAAGTAGCTGCCCCGCTCGAGCCGCAGGGACTCGCGCACCGCGGCGGTGGGCACGATGAAGCGTTCCGGTCCCACCCGGATGATCATGCCGTCGATGATCGCCATGGTGAGAGGGAGGCGTGCCACGAAGCGGGCCCCCCGGCCGAGGGTGCTGGTTATCTCGACTCTTCCGTGCAGCTTCTCGATGTTGCGCCGGACGACGTCCATCCCCACGCCGCGGCCCGAGACCTCGGAGACCTTCTCCACCGTGGAGAAGCCAGGCTCGAAGATCAGATTCCAAATCTGGTAGTCCTCCAGGTGATCGCTGCCATCCATGAGGCCCTTTTCCGTGGCCTTGGCCAGGATTCTCTCCCGGTTCAGCCCGCGGCCGTCGTCACTGATCTCGATGACGACGTTGCCACCCTTGTGATAGGCGCGCAGCAGCAGCCTGCCTCCGCGCGGCTTGCCGGCGGCCTCGCGGTCGTCCGGCAGCTCCAGGCCGTGGTCCACGGCGTTGCGCACCAGATGGACGAGCGGCTCGTAGATTTCATCGACCATGTTGCGGTCGACCTCGGTCTCCTCGCCTTCCATGACCAGGTCTACTTCCTTGCCGCTCTTCTTGGCCAGGTCGCGCACCAGCCGGATCATCTTCTGAAAGGTCTGGCGTATGGGCACCATGCGCAGCGACATGGCGTTGCGCTGCAGCTCGGCCACGATGCGGGTGAGCTGAGAGAGGTCGCGGGTGAGCTTCTGGTCCACGGTGGAGTCGAGCTGAGGGCTTTGGCGCACCTGGGATTGAATGATCACCAGTTCGCCCACCATATCCACCAGGTTGTCCAGCTTGCCCGTATCAACCCGGATGGTCCTGGCGCTCCCCACCGCGTCCACCTGGCGCTGCTCCCGTAGTGCCTTGGTTACGTCGCGCGGCTTGGCCTTGCCCTCCTTTATGAGAATCTCTCCCAGCTTGGCGGGCGGCTTCTTGTTCTCTTGGGCGGCCAGGGCGGCCGTGACGTCCTGTTCCGTGACCACGCCCTTCTGGACGAGCATCTCGCCCAGCATCGGGGGAGGAGTGGCCTTCTGCGCCGCCGCCAGCCTTCGGGCAAACCCCTGCATGTCCGCGCTGAGAGGCCGCAGAGGCCCTCCGGCATCCAACTGCTCGCCCATGGCGGCAACCAGCTTCTTGACCAGGTCAATGGTGTCGAGGATGAAATCGACAATCTCCCGGCTTACAGCCAACTCTCCGTCACGCAGCCGGCCCAGCAGGGTCTCGGTCTGGTGGGAGACGCTCTGAATGGCCTCGAGACTCAGGAAGCCCGCCGTGCCCTTCAGGGTATGGAAGGTGCGGAAGATGGCGTTCAACAGCTCCTTGTCGTTGGGGTTCTCTTCCAGGGAGAGGACCCTGACCTCTATCTGCTCCAGCCCCTCCGTGGCCTCGGCCACGAAACCCTTGTACAGCTCGGGGTCGAACTCCTCGCCGGAGAAGGCCTCCGCCGCCGCCTGCGACCCGGTGCTGGGTCCGGGCGCCTCCCCGGCCGCCTGGGCACCTGACTCCACGGCGGCCAGCCTCCGGGCGAAATCGTCAAGGTCGGCGGTCAACGCCAGCGGCGACTCCCCGGCGTCGAGCCGGTCGGAAATACTGGTCACCAGCCTCTTTTCGAGGTCTATGGTGCCCAGGATGAAATCTATGGCCGGGCGGGTGACCGGCACGGCGCCGTCACGCAACTTGCCCAGCAGGGTCTCGGTCTGGTGAGAAATGGTCTGGATGAGCTTCAGTTGCAGAAAGCCCGCCGTACCCTTCAGGGTATGGAAGGTGCGGAAGATGGCGTTGAGCAGTTCCTTGTCGTCAGGGTTGTCCTCAAGCGTCAGTACCCTGACTTCTATCTCCTCCAGCCCCTCGTTGGCCTCGGTCACGAAGCCACGGTACAGCTCGGGGTCGATGTCCTGGTCCAGATCCTCGTCTCCAGCCTCCGGGGCGGCCGCCGTTGACGTTTGCTCGGTTCCTGCCGGCGCCGCGTTGGGGTCGAGGTTCCGCTGAAAGGCCTCCAGCGCCGCGGCGACCTTCTTGCCTTCGAACTTGCCCTCCACCACATCCTGCATCAGGGCGATGCCGGTGGACACCTGCTCGATGGCCCCCTCGGCGTCTTTCACCTCGCCCATGACGAGCCCTTCAGTCAATGCCCCCAACGCCTTGCAGACCGGGACCAACGTCCCCGCCTCATCGGCCCGTTCAATTGCCTCCAGGCCGTTGAGCAACCTTCCCATCCCGGCCACGTCCGAGGGGTCCGCCAGGACCAATTGTGCCGCCAGGTCGCTCAGCAGGCTGGAAAGCTGTTCGCTTTGCCGGTATTCAGACACCCTGTCGCCTCCCGCCTCCTATTCGGTCTGAATGGCCAGAAACCTTAAAGGTGTTAGCTTGATACGGCTTAGGCCCCTTGGGGATCGAGTCATCCTTCGGCCTAGGCAAAAGCACGTTTTGTGCCAATGCGGCACCGCGCCCCCCACCGGCGAGGGGGTGGCGTTGACACGCCTCGAATGCCTATGGCAGCATGAATCAGGGCGGGGTGGCAGGGCCACCCGCCGGTTGCGGAGAGAGGGCGGCCCGCCAGGGAGGTTTTTTCTCCTGATGGACAGATACACGTGCGTGGTATGCGGGTATGTTTACGACCCGGCCGCCGGAGACGTGGCAGGCGCCGTGGATCCCGGCACGCCGTTCGGCGCGCTGCCCGAGGACTGGGTCTGTCCGGAATGCGGAGCGACAAGAGACAACTTCGACAAGGTGGAACTGGAAGGAAACTGACTCAGGCGGGCTCCGCGAACCGCCGGCGAGAGGGAACATGCTCGATTTTTCTCTTAAAATCGGCGGGCAGGCTGGGCAGGGCCTGCAGACCATCGGCGATGTCATCTCCAAGGCGCTGCTGCGCTCTGGGTACCACGTCTTTACGGTGCAGGACTACCTGTCGCGCATACGCGGCGGCCACAACTTCACTCAGGTGCGGGTGAAGGACCAGCCCGTGGCCTCCATCCGCCCCGTGGTAAACCTTCTCGTGGCCCTCGACCGGGCCACCATAGACGAACACGCCGGGGAGCTTCTTCCGGGAGGTGCCGTTATCCACGACGAGGCATTTCAGGTGCCCGCCTCGGCCGCCGGGCATCTGCTGCCGCTGCCTCTCAAGGGCCTGGCCAAGGAGGCGGGTGACCCCGTCACCGAAAATACAGTGGCCGCCGGGGCCATATGGGGACTGGTGAGCGGCGACCTCGATTTGCTGCTGGGGCTCCTGGCGGAAACTTTTTTTCCCAAGGGTGCCAGGCTGGTAGAGGTAAACCACAAGGCGGCCCGGCTGGGGCACGATTTCGCCCGGGAACGCTGTCCCCAATGTCTGCCGGTGCGGCTCGCGCGCCTGCAGGCCCCCGCGCGCCTGCTCATCACCGGAAACGAGGCCCTGGGGCTGGGTGCCCTGGCGGCGGGATGCCGCTGGATGTCGGCCTACCCCATGACCCCCTCGACCGGCATCATGAACTACCTCGCCGCCAAGAGCGCCGAATACGGTCTGGTGGTGGAGCAGGCCGAGGACGAGATCGCGGCCATCAACATGGCCGTGGGGGCCTCCTTTGGCGGGCTCCGGGCGCTCACCGCGACCTCCGGAGGGGGCTTTGCCCTCATGAACGAGGCCCTGTCGCTGTCGGCCATGACCGAAACCCCCATCGTGGTCGTCCTCGGGCAGCGGCCCGGCCCGGCCACCGGGCTTCCCACCCGCACCGGGCAGGAAGAGCTGCTTTACGCCCTGCACGCCGGGGCGGGGGAGTTCACCAGGGTGATCCTGGCCCCCGGCACCGCCGAGGAGGCCTTCCACCTCATGACCAAGGCCTTCAATCTGGCGGACCGCTATCAGATCCCGGTCATCATTCTGAGCGACCAGCACCTGGCCGACAGCTACTTCACCGTGGAGGATCTGGATTTTTTGGGGCGGGTGAAGATAGACCGGGGGGACCTCTGGGACCCCACCGGCCAGCCGCCCTACAGCTACCGGCGCCACGTCTGGACCGAAAACGGGGTGAGCCCCCGCCTCTTCCCCGGAACCCCCAACCAGCTGGTGGTGACCGACTCCGACGAGCACACCGAAGACGGCCACATCACGGAGGATCTGCAAACCAGGGTGAAGATGGTCGACAAGCGCCTCCGGCTGAAGCAGCGTGCCCTGCGGGGTGAGATCGCGCCTCCGCGTCTCTACGGCCCCATTACCGCCGATGTCACCCTTTTGGGCTGGGGCTCGACCCAGGGGGCCATAACCGAGGCGGTGGACGCCCTCCGCCGCCGGCAGGTGGCCGCCAACGCGATCATCTTTACCGAGATATGGCCCATGCCCGTGGAGTCCGCCAAGGCCGTGTTGGCCAACCGGCGCCGGCTGGTGGCCGTAGAAAACAACGCGGGCGGCCAGCTCTCCCGCCTTCTCCACGACAGCACCGGCATCGAGAGCGATCACCAGATTCTGAAGTACGACGGCCGGCCCTTCACCGCCGACTACATCCTCGCCGGGCTCTCGGGGCTGGTATAGCCGTGTTCATAAAGGAGGCAAGCCGATGGTGGACGTAGCAACCTGGACCGGCACCGAGTCGGCCTGGTGCCCAGGGTGCGGCAACTTCGGCATCCTGCGCGCCATGAAGCAGGCCATGCCCGGCCTGGGTCTGGAGCCATGGCAGGTGCTCATGGTCAGCGGCATAGGCCAGGCGGGCAAGTTCCCCCATTACATCACCGCCAACACCTTCAACACCCTGCACGGGCGCACCCTGCCCGCCGCCACCGCGGCGAAGTGCGCCAACCGGCAGATCACCGTGCTGGCCATCGGAGGAGACGGCGACATGTACGGCGAGGGCGGCAACCATCTCCTGCACGCCATACGCCGCAACCCGGACATTACCTGCATCGTCCACAACAACCAGGTGTACGGGCTGACCAAGGGGCAGGCCTCCCCCACCACCGACCCCGGCATGAAGACCAGGCTGACCCCGGAAGGCGTGATCAACGCCCCCTTCAACGCCATGGCCTTCGCGGTGTCTCAGCGTTGCGGGTTCGTGGCGCGGGCCTTCGCCGGCGACGTGCGGCAGATGGTCTCGCTCATTCAGCGAGCCGTGGGGCATCGCGGCTTCAGCCTGCTCGAGATACTGCAACCCTGCCCCACCTTCAACAAGCTCAACACCTTCCGCTGGTATCGCGAGAGGGCCTATAAGCTGGAGGAACAGGGCCACGACCCTCTGGACCCGCAGGCCGCCATGCAGCGCGCCTGGGAGTGGGGAGAGCGGATTCCCACCGGGGTATTTTTTACCGCCGGGCGAATGGTTTTCGAGGACGGCCAGCCGGCGCTGCGAGGACAGGCGGCGCCCCTGAACGCCAGGACGTCGGACCCCAGGGATGTGGCCAAGGAAACGGCCTTCTTTTCGTGAATCTATTGACGAAGACCGCCCTTCTTCATATCGTGGCCTTCGCTATCCCACGCCAAAGGAGGAGCACGAATGGCGCCGCGGATCCCCTGGAACACACTGTCGGACATCAAGGACCAAGCCGAGCGGGTGTTCACCGACCTGCTGGGCAAGGGTGCGTGGAACAGGCCCCCGACGTGGGACCTGATCGAACGCCCGGTGGAGTTCGTTCTCTTGGCCGAGCTGCCCGGAGTGATACCCGAAAGCATAGACGTGCGGCTGTCAGGCAACGCCCTGACCATCAAGGCGGAGAGGCGCCAGGAGCCTCCGGAGCCCGAGGAGGTCTATCACGTGGCCGAGCGCAGCTCAGGCCCGGTCAGCCGCACCCTGGCCCTGCCGGCCGGCGTGGACCCCAGCGCCGTACGGGCCGATTACTGCCAGGGCGTGCTGCGGGTGCGCATGCAGAAGACTCCGCGGGCCGAAGCGCGTAGAATCGAAGTAGAATAATACTAACGCTATCCTAAGGGAAAGGACGCTTCTTCGTGGCGCAGATGACCGACGACTCTTTTGAGGTGCGTGCCGAAGACCTTCGGGAGAACCTCGATCCGGCCGCGTTCGAGTTCGAGACCACCAAGGACCTGTGTAACGGGGCCATGGAGCTCGTGGCTCAGCAAAGGGCCACCGAGGCCCTGAGGCTTGGCCTTGGAATGAAACAGCCGGACTACAACATATTCGTGGCCGGCGAGCCCCGGACGGGCATCGGCTATATAACGGAGAACTACGTCCGGGAGCAGGCCAGGAAGCAGCCGACCCCGCCGGAGTGGTGCTACGTGTACAACTTCCGGGAGCCGGACAAACCCCGGGTGCTGAAGCTGCCCGTGGGCCTGGCCAAGGAGCTGCGGAGCGACATGGAAGAGCTGGTGAAATCACTTCGCCAGCGCATTCCCGAGGTATTCGAAAGCCCCGATTACCGGAACCGCGAGCAGGCCGTTCATCAGGAGTTCGAAAACGGGCGGCGGGCCACCATAGACAGACTGTCCCGCAAGGCGGCCGCCGAGGGTTTTCTGCTCCAGTTCAGCCAGGTGGGCATGATGATACTCCCGGCCAAGGATGGCCAGCCCATGACCCAGGAGGAGATAGCCCACCTCTCCCAGGAAGAAAAGGACGATCTGCGCCGTAAGAGTGACCTCCTGCAACAGGAAATGACCGAGACCATGAAGGCCATCCGCAACCTGGAACGGGAGTTCAAGGAGAAGCACCAGCGGCTGGACAACGACGTCGTGCTCTACCTGGTCGGCCACTACATGGACGACTACCGCGAAAAGTACCGCCACATCCCCGACGCCGTCGGCTACTTCCTGGAGATCCAGGAAGACATCCTCAAGAGCATCGAGGATTTCAAGCACAAGGAGGAGGCCGCCCCCCAGATCCCCATGCTGGCCATGCAGCAGGACGGCGTCTTCAAACGCTACGAGGTCAACGTCCTCACCGATAACACCGGCCTGGAGGGGGCGCCGGTGGTCATCGAGGCCCACCCCAACTACCCCAACCTCTTCGGCTCAATAGAGCGCGAGGCCCGGTTCGGGGCACTCGTCACCGACTTCACCATGATCAAGGCCGGTTCCGTGCATCGGGCCAACGGCGGCTACCTGGTCATCAAGGCGCTCGATCTGCTCAAGTGGCCCTTCTCCTACGAGGCCCTCAAGCGGGCGGTACAGAACCACGAGATCAAGGTGGAGGACATCGGCGAGTTCTACGGGCTCATCACCACCAAGACCCTGAAGCCAGAACCGATTCCGCTGGACGTGCGCGTCGTGCTGATGGGAGACCCCTGGCTCTACGAGCTGCTCTACGCCTATGATGAACAATTCCCCCGGATGTTCAAGGTCAAGGCCCATCTGGCCACCGAGACCGACCGCACCCCCGAAAGCCTCAATGCCTGCGCGGCCTGTCTGGCCCGGTACGTCGAGGATAAAGATCTGCGCCATCTTGACCGCGGCGGCGCGGCACGCCTGCTGGAACACAGCATGGAGCTTACCGGGGACCGCAAGAAGCTCACCCTGCGCTTCGGCCTGCTGTCGGACATCCTGAAGGAGGCCGACTACTGGGCCGCCCAGGGCGGCTCGCCCGTCATCTCCGCCACCTACGTCCAGGAGGCCATCGAGCGGAAGGAATTCCGCTCCAACCTGTACGAGGAGCGCGTCAAGGAGGCCATTGCCGACGACATCTTCTGGGTGGAGACGGACAAGCACGTCGTGGGCCAGGTCAACGGTCTGTCGGTCATGTCTACCGGAGACTACATGTTCGGCAGGCCCAACCGCATCACCGCCACCGTCTCCCTGGGCAAGGAGGGCGTGGTCTCGATAGACCGCGAGGCCAAGATGGCCGGCCCCATCTTCGGCAAGGCGGTCATGACGCTCGCCGGCTACCTGAGCGACCGCTTCGCCCACAACAAGCCCCTCACCCTGTCGGCTCAGCTCTCCTTCGAACAGAGCTACGGCACTATAGAGGGAGACTCCGCCACGGCGGCCGAGGTCTTCGCCCTGCTCTCGGCCCTGGCCAACGTGCCCCTCTTCCAGGGATGGGCGGTAACGGGGTCAGCCTCCCAGAAGGGCGAAATCCAGCCCATCGGCGGGGCGTCCCAGAAGATAGAGGGCTTCTACGACATCTGCAAGGCCAAGGGCCTGACCGGCAGGCAGGGGGTGATCATCCCCCGCAAGAACGTCCGGAACCTCATGCTGGAGCCCGAGGTGGTCGAAGCGGTCCGGGAAGGGCGCTTCCACGTCAAGGCCATCGATGCCATAGATGAAGGTATCGAAATCCTCACCGGCATGCCGGCCGGCAAGCGCCGCCGCGACGGGCGCTATCCGCCCGACACCGTCTTCGGCAAGGCCGACGCCCGGCTGGAGGAAATGGCGCGAATGACCAAGGAGTTCGGGGGAAAGACCCGCCGCCGGGAGGACACTGAAGAATAAACCCGCCATGATGCAAGGAGTGAACCCGTGGCGGTGCAGGTAGGCCAACAGGCGCCGGACTTCACCCTGGACGCCGTCGTCCGCGGAGATCTGACGCGAGCGAGCCTTTCCGACTACGACGGCAGGTGGGTCGTCCTGGTCTTCTATCCGC
>JAZDOA010000194.1:0-8058 GCA_043799175.1 Pseudomonadota bacterium
CTCGGCGGCAAGGGCGGCTCCCTCCGGGCGCGTTAGGAAGTGGCCTTGAGCCAACCGCCTGAATATACTGCCACCCTTCCCTTCCAGGCAACCACGGTAGCGTGAAACGAAGTCGCCGTCAAAGAGTCCCTTCAGGGCGTCATCGCCTTTGTGCTGCGCCTCCCACAGCCTGTCCAGACAGATGACCTCCTCTCCAGACCAGACTTCCTCAAGGTAGCGGTCGGGGGCCGTCAGCTCCACCCCGCAGCCTCGCTCCAGAAAGACGGACCTGGCCAGCGCAAAATTCTGCCCCAGAAAGAGTGCCGCGCAGATGCGGTGGGGTCCTTTGAAGACGGGCTTCAGGTGGGGGTCGAGTGGGCCAAGCCCCGCTATGCCCAGGTCAAACGTCTGCACCACGCCCCCCGGCACGACGTGCGCCAGCTGGGCCTCGAAGCCCGCGATCAGGGCGTCACCGAGGGGTACGGCCACGTCTCCCAGCTCTGGAGGCACCACGCTCTCGAGGCGGCTCAGGTGTGGGACGTCTTCGGGTGCCAGCGGGTCCAGCACCGTGTCCCAGTCAAGATAGCCAAAGCGGTGGGTGGGCACCATTTGCAGCCCCGCCAGATCATCGTTCATCAGCACTCGGGCGAACTCCGCGCGCTGGGAGCAGTTCTTGAGCATGGGCCTGGCCTTGAATTCGTACCAGCGCCCCCCTACCCTGGCCAGCTCGCGTTGGGGCAGGGAGTCGTACAGGTAGCTGGACTGAATGATCAAGAACCTGTCGTCTCCCAGGCCGTCGAGCCGCCGGGCGTCCAGCACCTCGAAGCGCAGCCGCCCCTGCCGTAGAACCTCCGCCAGGAGGGGGTCCAGCCCCGCCCGCCGCCGGGCCTCGGCTATCAGGGGCGGAGAGAGGTCGCTTACCACTACCGAGCAGCGCTCGGCCAGCCCCCCACCCAGGCGGGCCAATTCCTCGAGCAGAACCCTTACCGGCTCCACGTCGCAGCCCACCCCAACCTTCAGCATCGTGGGTCGGGGGGTACCGGTGAGGGCGGCCAGCCTGGCCACCAGGGTGGCCTCGGCCCGTATGAGGTGCCGGTCCCTGGCCAGCCCCGTGGGCACCTGGCCCTCGGCGAAGGCCATCTCGCCCTTGCCCAGATAGAACCAGGAGTTGAACCGCGAGATGATCCCTTCAGGGTGGTCCAGGGGAAGAAAACGGGGATCCAGGGTCTCTAGGGTGGTTTTTTCGAGGCATTCGGTTATGTCGCCGGCCGTCACTTCCTCGGGAAGGTCGCGAAGCCGGGCAAAGCAGTCCTGATCCAGCAGATAGAGCCGGGCCGGGCCGCCTCCGGCCAGCACCCTGCCCCCCGGCGCCGGGCGGAAGGGCTCCGCCAGCAGCGCGGCCGGGTCAACCAATACTTTTTTTGTGGCCAGCAGGCGGGAAAGCCGCTGCATGACCACGGTACGTTTAAGGCTGGGATTCTTCATGCGATCCTGTTGGGCAATCGTTCCCCCTTGGCATAGGCCGCCACGCTTTCGGCCACCATCAAGGCCATTTTTTCGCGCACCGAGGTGGTGGCGCTGCCAATATGAGGAAGGAGCACAACCTGGTCCATCTTGAGCAGCCGGTGGTCGATGGCCGGCTCGGCCTCGTAGACGTCGATCCCCGCGCCAGCCAGATGCCCTTCCTCCAGAACCTCGACCAGATCCATCTCCTTGATGACGGCCCCTCTGGCGGTGTTGATGAGATAGGCACCCTTCTTCATCAGGCGCAGCGCGGTACGGTCAAAGACATGCACGGTATCGAAGGTGAGCGGCACGTGGATGGAGACGACGTCGGCCTCCTGGAGCATGTTTTCGAAGGCGGCGAAGCGCAACCCCAGTTCCTTTTCCAGATCTGGTCTGCGGCTGCGGCTGGAGTAGACGATTTTAAGGCCAAATGCCGTCGCCCGCCGGGCCACGGCCTGCCCGATGCGCCCCAGGCCGAAGATACCCAGCACCATGCCCTGAAGGCTCTCTCCCAGATGAAACTCCGGCGCCCAACCGCAAAACCCCCCGGCACGCATCAGGCGATCACCCTCTACCAGCCGTCTGGTGACCGCCAGGATGAGGGCCAGGGTCAGGTCAGCGGTGGCGTCCGTGAGCACGCCGGGCGTGGTGGTCACGGCCACGTGGTTTTTCCGGCAGTAGTCCAGGTCTATATTGTTGTGGCCCACCGCGTACTGCGCTATCAGCCGCAGCTTTGGGAGCCTGGAGAGCAGCGCCTCGTCGAGGGGATCGCTCAGCATACTCACCAAGACCTCGGCCGAGGCGGCGGACTCGGCAATCTCCCCGGCACTGAGCTGCCGGTCAAGCGCCGATACCTCGACCGTGCCCACGGAGCGCAGGCGCTCCAGACCCTTGAGCGGGATCTCCCGGCTCACGTAGATGCCTGGCACCTTGATTCGCTCGTGCTTCATTTCTTGACGCGGTACTTCTTCTTCCTGCGATCCGGGGCCGGGGCCGGCCCCTCCTGAGCAACGGGCGCCTCCTCCACCGCTGCCGGAGCCGCGCCGCCGGATGCCACCGCCGCCGGCTGCCACCGCCCTCCGGCCTGTTTTTTCCGCGGCCAGGCCAGGAGTATGGGGCTAGCTACGAATATGGAAGAATAGGTGCCGGTTATGACCCCTATGAACATGGCCAGGGCGAACTCCCGAATGACTCCGCCACCCAAGATCAGGAAGGCCACCAGCACGAAGAGGACCGTCCCCGAGGTGAGGATGGTCCGGGACAGGGTCTGGTTTATGCTCCGGTTTACAAGCTCCTCCAGCGGAACGCGGCCCGCTCGGCGCACGTTCTCCCGGATGCGGTCGAAGACGATGATGGTATCGTGGACGGAGTAGCCGATGATGGTCAACAGCGCGGCCACCATGGAGAGGCTGACCTCCAGGTCAAAGAGCGAGAAGATGCCCATGACCACCAGGACGTCGTGGAGCAGGGCCACTATGGCCCCCATGGCATAGCGGAGGTTGAGGGCCACCATGATCAGGAGGATGAGCGCGAACGAGGCCATGACCACGTGGCTCAGCCCCAGCCCTATGACGTTGTAGAGCAGGTAGCTGAAGAACACCAGCGAGGCGGCCATGACGATGGGGGGCACCCACTTCAGCTCAAAACGCCCGGATATGTAAATGGCCATGAACAAGAGGGAGTAGAGGATGGCGAAGAGCGCCTTCTGGCGCAGATCGTTGCCCACCTTGGGGCCGACCATCTCCACCCGCCGGACCTCGGCCTTGGCGGGCGCGGCCACCTTGCCCAGGGAATTAAGCAGCCTCGCCTTCAGTTCCTCGCCCTCTATGTGACTGTGCGAGGTACGGATGAGGAATTCCCTATTCTCGAGGCCCAGGCTCTGGACGGTGGCGTCGTCGAGCCCCACCTGCCCGGCCGCCTCGCGCACCTTGGCCGAGGGGACGGTCTGGCTGAACTTCACCTGAACGACGGTGCCGCCGAGGAAGTCGATGCCGTAGTTGGGCCCGCCCTTGATTATCAGCGAGGCCAGGCCCACCATGGTTATGAGCGCCGAGATGACGTAGGCGATCCGGCGCACGCCGACGAAGTTTATGTTTATGTCCGGCCTGACTATTTGAAGGAACTTCATTTTTCTATTTCCTCCCGCGCTCTTACAGACTGACCGACTGCAGGCGCCGCTGGACCAGCAGGTAGTCGAAGACGACGCGGGTCACGAACACCGCCGTGAAGAAGCTGGCGATGATGCCAAGTATCAGGGTGACCCCGAAGCCCCGTATGGGCCCCGTGCCGAACTGATAGAGTATCAGGGCGGTGGCTATGGTCGTGAGGTTACAGTCAAAGATGGTTACCATGGCCCGCGTGTAGCCGGCGTCGACGGCGGCGCGGAAGGTCTTACCCCACCTGAGCTCCTCGCGCATGCGCTCGAGTATCAGGATGTTGGCATCCACCGCCATGCCGATGGTGAGCACGATGCCCGCTATGCCGGGCAGGGTGAGGGTCGCCTTGAAGGCGGCCATGCCAGCCAGGATGAGAATGATATTTATGCACAGCGCCATGGTGGCTATGAGACCGCTCGTCTTGTAGTAGATCAGCATGAAGCCCACGACCAGAGCGCTGCCCAGGAGCGCGCTCAGCAGACCGAGCCTGATGCTGTCCCGTCCAAGCGACGGCCCCACCGTGCGCTCCTCTATGATCTTCACCGGGGCGGGCAAAGACCCCGCGCGCAGCACAATGGCCAGATCGTGGGCCTCCTCGAGCGAGAACTGCCCGCTGATGATGGCGTCGCCGTCGGTGATGGGCTCGCGGATCACGGGCGAGGAGTAGACGTTGTTGTCCAAAACTATGGCCAGGCGGCGCTTGACGTTCTCCGTGGTGATCTTGCCGAACAGCCTGGCGCTGGGAGAATCGAAGCTGACCAGCACGTGAGGCTCTCCCGACGACTGGCGGTCGAACTGAACGCGGGCGCCGGTGATGCCCTCGCCGGTCATCATGGCCCGCTTCCTCACCACGACGGGGATGCGCTCGGTGCGGCCGGTGTCCTTGCTGACGTTCGTCTCGTAGAGCACCTCGCTGCCGGGAGGCACCTTGCCACTCCGGGCATCGGCCATGTTGGCGGTCTCGTCGACCAGCTTGAACTCCAACAGGGCGGTCTGGCCAATCAGCTTGACGGCCCGCTGGGGGTCTTTGATCCCCGGCAGTTGCACCACCAGTTCATTCTCGCCCTGGCGGCGGATGTCAGGCTCGGCCACCCCGAATTGATCGATCCGGTTGGAGACGGTCTCCTTGGCCTGATCGACGGCCATCTTGCGGATGCGTTCCTGCTCGGAGACGGGCATGGGGAGCTCGAACGTTGTCAGTCCATTGTCATCGGTACGGCTGTCGCCCATCGCCAGGCTGGAGAACCCCTCCCCGACGACCTTCTCGAAGGCCGCGCGGTCCTGGCCGGAAAGCAGTTGGACGGTGAGGCCAAAACCCTTGCGCTCCACGGCCGCGTAGCGGATCCCCACCCGTCGCAGCTCCTCCTTGAGGTTGTCGGCCGCCCGATCCAGTGTGTTCTCCACGGCCTTTTCGGCCTCCACCTGCAAGACCATGTGCATGCCGCCCTGGAGGTCGAGACCCAGATGGATTTTGTCCGCGGGCAGAGCCGAGCTCCACCACGAGGGCAACTGACCGGAGATCGTCGGCACCAGAAGCATGACGGATCCGACCAGCACCAACAGGATCATCAGCGCCCGCCACTTGAGCCATTTCACGGTTTTCTACCTCGCTTTCTCAATCGGCAATCAGCCGGCTGTCTTGGCCAGCTCTTCCTTGGCCAAGCCCGCCACGTAGGAGCGCACGACCTTTATCTCCACGTTGTTGGCTATCTCCAGGGTTATCATTTGGTCCGTAAGTCCGGTGATGCGCCCGTACAGCCCGCCTTGGGTAATTACCAAGTCACCCTTCTTGAGGGTCTGGAGCACATCGCGGTGTTCCTTGGCCCGTTTCTGCTGAGGACGGATCAGCAGGAAATAAAAGACCACGAACATCAGGATCAGCGGAACCAGCGCGGTAAAACCGGCGCCACCCGCCACCTGCCCTCCGCCACCGCCACCGATGCCCATGGCATGGGCCACGCTATCTAAAAACATAAACCTTCCCCCCTTGTCGGCACCCTAAGCCCCCTCGCCCGAATCATCTGGGTTTTCGGCCCGGAGGGAGCGGAAACGGCGCGCGAAGTCTTCCAGCCCGCCAGCCATGACCGCCTCTCTGATGCGCGACATCAGTTGAATGTAATAGCTTAAATTGTGCAGAGTGCAAAGCCTCATCGCCAGAATCTCCCGCGCCAGGTAAAGGTGGCGCAGGTAGGCGCGGGAGTAGTTGCGGCAGACGTAGCAGCCGCAGGATTCATCAACAGGCCCGCCGTCGCGGGCATGGCGGGCGTTCTTTATCACGACCCGGCCCCGTTCGGTGAACAACATGCCGTTGCGGGCGTTGCGGGTGGGCATCACGCAGTCGAACATATCCGCCCCCAGCAGCACCCCCTCGACCAGATCTTCCGGGCTGCCCACCCCCATGAGATACCTCGGGGCGTTCTGGGGCAACTCGGCCAGGGCCACGCTCGCCGCGGCCAGCATCTCCTCCTTGGGCTCGCCGACCGACAGCCCGCCCACGGCGTAGCCGTCAAAGCCCATGGCCACGGTCTCCTGAGCGCTCCGCCGCCGCAGGACCTCGAAGGTGCTGCCCTGCACGATGCCAAAAAGGGGCCCCGGCCCCTTCCAGGCGGCCCTGCAGCGCCTCGCCCAGCGCAGAGACAGCTCCATGGAACGCTCGGCCGTATCGAAGCCGGCCGGCCAGGCCGTGCAGTCATCAAAACACATGGCAATGTCCGAGCCCAGCGCGGCCTGAGCGGCCATGGCCTCCTCCGGCCCGAGAAAATGGCTGGAGCCATCCAGGTGCGACCGGAAGCTGACCCCCTCCTCGGACAACTTACGGAGGGCCGCCAGGCTGAAAACCTGAAACCCGCCGGAATCCGTGAGAATCGGCCCCTCCCAGTGCATGAACTTGTGAAGGCCGCCAAGTTCAGCCACCACCCCGGCACCCGGCCGCAGGCTGAGATGATAGGTATTGGCCAGGATTATCCTAACCCCCAGGTCGTTCAGCTCCTCGGGGGTCATGGCCTTCACCGTGGCCTGGGTGCCCACCGGCATGAAGACCGGCGTGCCGACCTCGCCACGGGCGAAGGTGAGCCTGCCCGCCCGCGCCCGGCCACAGGTCGCCTCCACCTGGAAGGAAAACCCGCCTCTTTCCGCCGCCCCGCCTTGCGACTGGTCGGTTTTCAGTAGCGCGGAGTCGGGCACGGCGTTGGACAAATTCGCTCCTCGGACCTTCTGATTCAGATAATGAGCATGGCGTCGCCATAGCTGTAGAACCTGTAGCCCTCCGCCACGGCTTCATGGTAGGCGCGCAGAACGGCCTCCCTGCCCGCGAAAGCGCTCACCAGCAGCAGCAGACTGGATTTGGGCAGGTGGAAGTTGGTGATGAGTCTGTCCACCACCCGGAACTCATGGCCCGGATAAATATAAAGCCCGCACTCCCCCCGCCGGGCGCTCACGCAGCCCCCCTCCGCCGCCCATTCCAAAACACGGGTGGTGGTGGTGCCCACGGCCACGATCCGCTTCCCTTCAGCCTTGGCCTCGGTGACACGCCGGGCCACCGCCTCCGAAACCTCGGCCGTCTCGGCGTGGATGGCGTGATCCCGAATGTCCTGGCAGCGCAGGGGCAGAAAAGTACCATGACCCACGTGCAGGGTCAGTTTTAGGATCTCCACCCCCCGCCGCACCAGGGTTTCCAGCAAATCGGCGCTAAAGTGAAGCCCCGCCGTCGGCGCGGCCACGGCCCCCAGGCGCTCGGCATAGACGGTCTGGTAGCGCCCAAGGTCGGCCGCCTCGGCCGGCCGCCGTATGTATGGAGGCAGAGGGGTCTCCCCCACCTCGGCCAAGACGTCGGCAAAGGGCCGCTGAGAGCTGAACCTGACCAGGGCGCGCCCCGGCCCCAGGTAGTCCAGGGTTTCGGCCCGCAACCCACCGCCCAGAGTCACGGTATCTCCCAGGCGCGGCCGCCCCTTCACCAGGCACTCGCCCTGCCACTCGGCCCCGCCGTTGGGGGGAGACAGCAGCAGGAACTCAACCCTTCCCCCACTCGGCTTGCGCCCACGCAGCCGTGCCGGAAAGACCCTGGTATCGTTGACTACCAGAACGTCTTCCGGCCCCAAAAGCTCCGGCAAACTACCGAAGCTCTCGTGCCGCAGGCCATCCGTGGCCCGGTCCAGCACCAGCAGCCGGGAGGCCTCCCGCCGCAGGGCCGGATACGCCGCCACCAGCCTCTCGGGCAGGAAATAATCGTAGCTGTCCAGATCGAACATGAAGAAGTATTTTTATCCGAAGGCGGGGTACTTAGTCAAGGGCGCGGGCGGCTCCTGAATCTCCGGGTAAGAATGCAGGTCGTCTGGGCGCCGATAGCCGGTGCGAATGCCGCGTCCTCGGGCCTCACCGACCCGCTCAACGTAGCGGAGCTACGCCTCGGGGTCGGCGA
>JAZDOA010000201.1:0-9303 GCA_043799175.1 Pseudomonadota bacterium
TTCCAAGGTCCTCGAACCGTTCGTCCTGAGGTATCGAAGGACGAGCATTAAGTGACTGGGATCATTGAATCATTCTTTGTTCGTGCTTCTATACATCAGCACGAACGGGGATAGCTATATGACTTATTCAGACCTTCCTTAAAGCCCCATCTTGCCTGGGTTCAATATCCCCGCCGGGTCAAAGGCCTCCTTTATGCGGCGCATCAGGAGGCGGGAGGCCTGGGACAGTTCCATGTCTACATAGGGCGCTTTGGTCAGGCCCACGCCGTGTTCCCCCGAAATCGTCCCGCCGAGGCGCAAGGTCTCCTCGAAAAGCTCCTTCACGGCCCTTTCAGCCCTGGCCATGACCTCGGGGTTGGAGCGGTCCACCATGAAGTTCACGTGCAGGTTGCCGTCACCGGCATGGCCGTATGAAAGGACGACCAGCTCAAAACGCCGCCCAAGGCGCTCGATGGTCCGAACGATATCCGCCAGCCTGGAGCAGGGCACCACGATGTCTTCGCTGGTCTTGTTCTTCCCCAGCCTGAAAACTGCCGGAGAGACCGCCCTCCTGGCCTGCCACAGTTGCTCGGAGCGCTCCTCGCTCTCGGCCACCTCGCAGGAAACGGCCCCGGCCCCCAGGCAGACCTGGCGCACCCGCTCCGTCTCCTCGCGCACGGCGGAGGGCCGGCCGTCGCAATCCATGAGAAGCAGGGCGTCCATGTCGAGCGGCAGGCCGATCTTCAGGTAGTCTTCGGCACAGGCAATGGCGCGGCGGTCCATGTATTCGATGGTCGCGGGCAGCAGGCCGGCGGCCCGGATCCCGGCGGCGGCCTGGGCGGCCTCCTCGAAGAGCCGGAACCAGGCCAGCAGGGTATGCCTGGCCTGGGGTCGGGGGATGAGGCGCAGGGTGATCCGGGTGATAACCGCCAGGGTGCCCTCGGAACCCACCAGCAGCCGGGTCAGGTCGTAGCCGACCACGCCCTTGAGGGTGCGTACCCCACAGTTGATCAGCTCTCCGGTAGGCAGCGCGACCTCAAGCCCCAGGACGTAGTCTCGGGTGACACCGTACTTCACCGCCCGCGGTCCCCCGGCGTTTTCGGCGACGTTCCCCCCCAGGGTGGAAAAGCTGAGCGAGGCGGGGTCCGGCGGATAGAACAGCCCCTCTTTCCCGGCCTGCCGCTGTAGTTCGGCGCAGACCACCCCCGGCTCCACCACGGCCAGCATGTCGCGGGTGTCTATCTCCAGGATGCGGTTCAGGCGGCTCATGGCCAGCACGAGACCGCCCCGCACGGGCAGCGCCCCCCCCGACAGCCCGCTGCCGGCGCCCCTGGCCACCACGGGGAACCTCCGTTCCGTGGCCAGGGCCAGTGCCCGCGCAACCTGAGCGGCGGCGCGAGGCCAGGCCACCACGTGGGGAGAATAATTCAGCCCCGTGGCGTCATAGCCGTGGCAGTACAGGTCCTCGGCGCTTCGGGAGACGGCCTCTCCGAATATGGCCCGCAGACGCTGGAAGGTGTCTTCTGAGATCATGCGGATATACCGGGCTCCTGTCGGCGGGCGGCAAGGCCGCCGGCCACACTCCCGCGCCCTCGAACCTTGGCAAAGACCGCATCGCCTGAGTGGGCGCCGGGCTGGACCGTGGTTGTAGACCGCCCTCTCTTCAGTGTGGAATGCACCTCAAACGTACCCGAGGGTTTTTTGAGTCTGCCTGGCGCGGCTCGCGCCCGCCTTCCTCTCCCCCCTCTTCCCCGCTGACCAGGCGTTGAGAGAGAAACTTCATCTGACGGCCGAGGGGACCATTCTTCTTGATCTCCCGTTCCACGGCATGGCAGGCATAGAGTACGGTGGCGTGGTCGCGACTGAAGGCCCGCCCGATGGCCTCCAGCGACTCTCGGGTATGCTGGCGGCACAAATACATGGCCAGGTTGCGCGGTTGCACTATCTGCCTCTTGCGGGAGCGCGACTGCAGCTCCTCCCGGCTGAGCCTATAGTACTGCCCGACCACATCCTGCACCAGGTCGATGGTTACCGGCCGCCGCACCCCCAGGAAGCTTCCGACCACTTCCCTGGCCAGCGCTAGGTCTATCAGCCGGCCCGCGAGCGAGCTCTTGGCCGCGAGGCCAACCACGGCCCCCTCGAGCTGGCGCACGTCGCCGCTCAGGTTTTCGGCCATATATCCGGCCACGTCTTCGGGCAGCAGAAGGCCCCGGCGGGCCGCCTTCTTGCGGAGGATGGTGGTCCTGGTGGCATAATCCGGCGCTTCAATGGAGGTGATCAGGGCCGAGGAGAGCCGGGAGCGGAGACCACTCCCCATGCGGGGTATGTCTCGGGGCAGACAACTACCGGTGAAGACGATCTTCTTGCCGTCGCTACCCAGGGCGTCCAGGGTGAAGGCGAGCTCGGCCTGAGTCTTCTCTTTGCCCGCCAGAAACTGTACTTCCTCGAGCAGCAGCATGTCACAGCAGCGGCGCCACTTTTCCTTGAACTCCTGGGTGTGGCCCGACCTGATGGCCGCGATCATCTCGTTGGTGAACTCCTCGGCCGTGGCATAAATGACCCGCATGCCGGGCCTGGCGCCCGCCACGTGGTTGCCAACGGCCTGGGCAAGGTGGCTCTTGCCCAGACCGGTGCCGGAGAGCAGATAGACGGTATTGACCATGCCACAGGTCCCGGTGGCCATGGCCATAGCGGCCTGGTAGGCAAAGCTGTTGCAGTTGCCGACGACGAACTCCTCGAAGGTGAACTCCCGGTTCAGCCTGACGGGGCGTCGGGGGGCAACGTGGGGCAGCACCAACTGCCGGTCCTCGCCGCCAGGCTCGGTGCCGGCGACGGGCCGGGGGCTGACGCCCACGACCACCTCGACTGGAGCCCCGGCAAGCCCCCGAAGCTCGTCCTGGATCAGCTGGAGGTAGTGTTCCCGGATCCAGGAGGCGAAAAACCTGTTGGGGCAGCTGAGAATGAGTTTTCCGTCCTGTCCCTCTTCGGCCTGGATGGGAGCCATCCAGAGCTTGAACAGGGCATCGGACATCCGCGCCTGGAGTGCCTTGGTCAGATCAAGCCATAAGTTCCGCACAGAATTCCCCGTAACCCGACGTAAGGCAAACCTCGGGTTCCTCGCGCCAAGCGAGTGCAACTTCAGCGAACGTCAGATGATTTCAGGCAACGACTATAAAAATCAGAAAGGAGATACTAAAAGAAGATATGCCCCTCCGAGGCCGTCCTGCTTCTACGATATGGCCGCCCAACTGTCAAACCGGATGGCGGCGGTCGCCGAAAGGGGCGCGGCGCGGGGCTGTTCAGAGGATCTACGGCCTTGGCATCATTCGAAAATATCTTGACGACCGCCATAACCCCCCAGAATATGGCGCTATCGCTCCCCCCCGAATAGGGCCAGCATATTCATGACGTTGCCGCAGCCGTGAAAGCTTGACGATGATTGAGCACGGAATTTGAAATCTCGCAAATGCTCGCCGATGCTCCCGATAGCTCACGAATGCTCCGTTTTCCGCCCAAGAGTCACCCCCTACTCCCGCAAACGCCTAGCCAAGATAACGTACATAGGCACAGGTGAAAAGCCCCACATGGGTCATACCAGAAGGAAAAACGGTTCTCAACATATGCGCGGGAGCTGTTCACCCGCGAGCATGTCCAGAAGGCGGCTTCCGCCTATGCGGGTCCGCATGTAGATTCTTCCCGGATGTCTTTCCACCACCTCGCCGATGACCGCGGCACGGGAGCCGTATGGATGAGCGCGCATGGCATCGAACGCCCGCTGGGCTTCCGGCGCCGGCAGGATGACCACGCACTTCCCCTCGTTGGCGATGTAGAGGGGATCGAGCCCCAGGATTTCACAGGCCCCCACCACGGCCGGCAGGCAAGGGATGCGATCCTCGAACAGGACCATGCCCACCCTGGAGGAATCGGCTATTTCATTCAGGGTGGTGGCCAGCCCCCCCCGCGTGGGGTCGCGGAGCACATGAACGTCCAGGCCCGCCTCCAGGAGCCCGGCCACCAGGCCGTTCAGCGGAGCCGAATCGCTCTCGACCGGGGTGCTGAAGGCAAGCCCCTCGCGCCGGGACAAGACCGCCACTCCGTGGTCGCCGATGGTGCCGCTGATGAGCACGGCGTCGCCGGGGCGGGCGCGACGGCAGGAGACATCGAGGCCGTCCGGCACCAGGCCGATACCCGCGGTGTTGATGAAGAGCCTGTCGGCCGCCCCCCTGGGAACGACCTTGGTGTCACCCGCAACCACCAGCACCCCCGCGCCCCGCGCCGCCTCGGCCATGGCCCCCACCACCTCCTCCAGCTCACTCAGGGGCATGCCCTCCTCGATGATGAAGCCGCAGCTCAGGTAGAGGGGCCGCGCCCCCCGCATGGCTAGGTCGTTGACGGTTCCGTGGACGGCCAGGGAGCCGATGTTGCCCCCTGGGAAGAATATGGGATCTATCACGTAGGAGTCCGTGGTGAAGGCCAGCCGGCCGGCCGGCGGATCCAGCACGGCGGCGTCCTCCAGGGCGCCCAGGGCGTCGTTGGCGAACCTGGAGATGAAGAGCGAGGTTATCAGGTCATGGGCGGCCCTGCTGCCCGCGCCGTGGTCGAGCAGTACCCGCTCGCGGGGAAGTCTTCTGGTGGTCATATGGCCGTTGGTCCCTCAGTCGGCGTAGTTGTAGTAGGCCGCGCAGGTGCCCTCGCTGGAGACCATGCACGGACCCACGGGATTGCGCGGGTCGCACCGCCGGCCAAACAGGGGACATTGCGGCGGGGTGATGATTCCGCGCAGCACGTCTCCGCAGGCGCAGCCCTTGGGCTCGGTGGCCTCGGGCACGGAGAGGTCGTAGCGCGCGGCGGCGTCAAAGGCCCGGTAGTCCGCCCGTGGGGCCAGCCCACTCCCGGGAATGCTCCCCAGCCCCCGCCACCGTGCCTCGACGGCCTCGAAGACCTCCCACATGGTTGCCAGTGCCCTGGGGTTGCCTTGAGGGGCCACCCCCCGCCGGTACTGCACCTCGACCTCCGGCCGGCCGGCCTCGATCAGTTGCACCAGCCTCAGCACGGTCTGGAGAATATCGACCGGCTCGAAGCCGGCCACCACGCACGGGGTGCCGTGGGCCGCCGCCAGCGGCCGGTAGGGATCTATCCCGATGATGCTGGTCACGTGGCCGGGGCAGATGAAGCCGTCGATCTTCAGGTCTCCAGGGCGGAGCAGGGCCTCCAGGGCGGGCGGGACGGTCTTGTGGGCGCAGAATATGCTGAAGTTCTTTACCCCCAGGCGCCTCGCCTCCTTGAGGGTGGCGGCCACGGTGGGCGCGGTGGTCTCGAACCCCACGGCCAGGAGAACCACCGGGCGCGAGGGCGCGGCCAGGGCCAGCTTCAGGGCCTCGAAGGCGCTGTAGACGACCCGCACGTCGGCCCCCTCGGCCTTGCGGAGGCTGAGCGAGGTGCCCCTCGATCCCGGCACCCTCATCAGGTCGCCGAAGGTGGCCACGGTACACCCCTGGCCGGCCAGGGATATGGCCTGGTCTATCTCGGTGGTGGAGGTCACGCACACCGGGCAACCCGGCCCCGAGATCAGGGTGACCGTCTCGGGCAGGAGATTCCTTATTCCGTGGCGGAAGATGCCCACGGTATGGGTGCCGCAGACCTCCATCAGCCGCACCGGGCGCCGGCTATCGGCCCGGATGCGCGCGGCCAGCCGCCGGGCGGCCTCGGGGTCGCGGTACTCTTCCAGATACTTCATGGCCTAAATCTCCGGCTAAAGGTGCAGGTCGTCTGGCCGCCGATAGCCGGCGCGAATGCCGCGTCCTCGGAACTCGACGCCCAAACAGTTCGACCCTTGGTTTATTCCTTTCCACCCAACGGGTGAAGAGGCATCCTCATGCTTCTCTATGCAATACAGCAGGTTAACTTGGTTACTCATTTTTTACCCGGAGATTCAGGACGGGCCTTCTCCCTCCCCCGTGGGCCGCTTCCCGGAGGCGTCCCCGGCCTCTTCCTGGTGGCGCAGGAGTTCCGCGAAGAGGGCCTGGGTGGCCCTGGCCTCCTCGGGGTCTATCCAGTGGATGGCATATCCGGCATGGATTATTACATAATCGCCCACCTCGGGCGGGCGGTCGCAGACATCGAGCCTGACCTCCAGGCAGGTGCCGCCGAGAAACTCCACCCGCGCCGTGTTTTCATCGCTCAGGCTTACTACCCGCATGGGCACGCCTAGACACATGTGTTTTCACCTCGTAGTAACTAATCGTAGCCGGGTGCCGATTGGCGGCGCGATTTCCGCGTCCTCACTCCTCGCCGACCACTCAACGTGGCGCTGCCACGCCTCGGGATTGGCTCGTCACTGCGGGTGCGGTCTCGCTTGCCCCTCGACGCCCGGAACGAAACCTATCCCTGAATAATCCATCCCTCTTGGCGAATTGGTATCGCCCAATAACCAGTCTGGAAGCGCTTTCCGCGCAGCCTGTTCAAAAATGCTCAGATGCTAGGCGCGCGAAATCCCGAGGAGGGAAGCGTACATAAAAGTACGCTGACTGACTCGGGTTGAGCGCAACGCCGCAGATGGGCGTTTTTCAACAGGCCGCGGCCACGGCCTGCCCCAGGCTGATTCCCCCGTCGTTACTGGGTACCTGGGTCTGGGTATATATCTTGGTAAAGCCCTTTTCCGCCAGCCTGCCGGAGAGCCTCGCCAGCAGGAAGCGGTTCTGGAAACAGCCCCCGCTGAGGGCCGCCTCCCCTATGCCCGTCTCCCGGCGAAGCTCCGAGGCGGCCTCCGCCAGGGCCTCGATGACCGTCAGGTGGAAGCGCAGGCTGATCTCGCCCACGGGGGTGGAGCGGGCCACCTCCAGGGCAATCTGGCGCACCGTGGGCAGAAAGTCGATGATTATGCACCCGGCCTCGTCCCGCGACAGGGAGAAGGGAAACGGCCTGCCCCCCCCGGCGGGCGCCATGGCCTGCTCCAGCTCCAGGGCCGCCTGGCCCTCATAGGCCACGCGCGACCTGAGGCCGCACAGGGCCGCCACGGCGTCGAAGAGTCGCCCGCAGCTCGAGGTGAGGGGGCTGTTAACCCCCCGGTCGATCATCCGCGGCAGCAGTCGCCGCGCCTCGGCATCGACCCCCTTCAGGAAGGGAAGCTCGGGGAAATCCTCGCCAAAAAAGGCCGCCCGAAGGTAGGAGAAGGCCATTCGCCACGGTTCCCTGATTGCCTTGGCCCCACCGGGCAGGGCCACATAGCCAAAATGCCCCGCCCGCCTGAACCCCACCAGGTCGGCGATGAGCAGCTCGCCTCCCCATATGTGGCCGTCCGTGCCCCAACCCGTCCCGTCGAGGGCCAGGCCCACCACCGGCCCCGAAAAAACCTGGTTCTCCGCCAGGCAACTGACAATATGGGCAAAATGGTGCTGCACCCCCACCAGCCTGACACCCGCCTGGGCCAAAACCCACTTAGTAGAAAGATACTCGGGGTGAAGGTCATGGGCCAGGACCTCCGGCTCTATGTCCAGAATCCGCTTCAGATGATCCACCGTGCGCTCGAAGAACTCCTGGGTCTCCTGGTTTTTCTCAAGGTCTCCTATGTGCTGGCTGAGGAAGGCCCGCCGGCCCTTGGCGAGGCAAATGGTGTTCTTCATCTCCGCCCCCACCGCCAGGACCGGGGAAATGTCGTCTCTCAGGAAGACGGGCACGGGCACGAAGCCGCGAGCGCGGCGGATCAGCCTGGCCGAACCCGCCGCCAGGCTCAGGACCGAGTCATCGGCCCGCAGGTGTATGTCACGGTCGTGAAAGAGAAACCAGTCGGCGATTCCCGCCAGCCGCCTCCGGGCCTCGTCGTTATCCGCGCACAGTGGCTCCTCGGACAGATTGGCGCTGGTCATAACCAGGGCCGGGGTCTGGACCTGGCGCATTATCAGGTAGTGGAGGGGCGTATAGGGCAGCATGACCCCCAGCAGGCGGTTGCGAGGGGCCACCGAGGGGGCGATCAGGCATTGTTGGGGGTCGTCCTTCTCCAGCAGCACGATGGGCCGCTCCCGCGACAGCAGCAGACTCTCCTCGGCCCAGCCTGCCCGCGCGTAGCGCCTCACGGCCTCGAGGTCCCCGCTCATCAGGGCCAGGGGCTTCTCCTCCCGTCCCTTGCGCCTCCGCAGCCGGGCCACGGCCGCCTCCTGGGAGGCATCGACCGCCAGGTGAAAGCCGCCCAGCCCCTTGATGGCCACCACCGCCCCCTGCTCCAGCAGGCGGCAGACCTGGCCTATGGGGTCGCTGGATGTGTCACTGGGCGAGGCGCCAGACACAGCGGCGGACACGGAGCCATTTTGGGCGTCACCCTGGGCAGCTTCCAGCCAGATTTTAGGCCCGCAGGCCGGGCAGGCAATTGGCTGGGCATGGAAGCGGCGGTCGGCGGGGTCGTGATATTCTCTGGCGCATTTTGGGCACATCTCGAAGCGGGCCATGGTGGTTCTGGGGCGGTCATAAGGAACGCCCGTGACGATGGTATAGCGGGGGCCGCAGTTGGTGCAGTTTATAAACGGGTAGCGGTAGCGGCGGTCGGCGGGATCGAACATCTCCCGCAGGCAATCGGCGCAGACGGCGACGTCGGGCGAGATGAGGGCGGAACGGCCCGCCCCGGCCATCCGGCTCTCCTCGATGCGAAAGCCTTCCAGGCTGGCCGGCGGCAGGCAGGCGGTCTCCAGGCGCACGATCCGGGCCAGGGGAGGGACGTCCGTCTTGAGGCGGGCCAGGAACTCCGCGACGGCCTCAGGCGCGCCCTCCACCTCCACCTCCACCCCGGTGGAGGTATTAGCGACGTAGCCGGCCAGGCCATGGCGCCGCGCCAGCCCGTAGACGAATGGCCGAAAACCCACGCCCTGGACGATGCCTTCTATGGTGGTTAAGACTCTTTGCTTTATGGGACTCTCCCCTCGTATTCTTGATCCACTGTCGGACCAAGAGAGACTGCACGCCGGAGAAGAGGCGCGGACGTGCGGATGATCCTATCGTATCTTATCCGCAGTGGTGGCTCGGCGAAGGTAGCATCCACAATATTCCTAATCCACTCATCATACGTAGTTGCAGCCAATAAAGCACTATTCATCATCGGGACAGGAGGATAAGGCGGATGGCGATGCGCCGCGTACTTGTTTCTAAAGCTTCTCATACTTGACCAGTAGGCTCCCCATTTACGTTTGGAAAAACGGCTCCTCGCTATTCGGTGTGGGTAAGGACGCGATCCGCGGTTTGAGTCTGATAAGGTTAATCCCTATGTTCGACCGAAGACCATCCCTCCGTTTCCGACCTGCGATCCGGCTGGGCAGCCGCGCACAGCGGCAGTCAAGG
>JAZDOA010000214.1:0-28089 GCA_043799175.1 Pseudomonadota bacterium
GCCTCCCAGGTCGGCGCGGCCCTGAGTGATCTCGACCGTGGTGCCCGGATAATTGGACACCACGGTATATGCCCCCGTAAGGGCGTTGAAGGTGACGCTCTCGCCGACGTTGGGGGCGCCGACGATGACCAGTCGGCGCGCGGCCGGCGGCGACGCCGCGCCAGAGCGTGGTTGTCGGGCAACAACCGCCAAGACTATGCCCCCCCCTCTCCCGCCTGATGGCACCGGGCGCACACGCCCGAAATCTCCAGCAAGACCCGCTCTGGGAGGAAACCGTAGCGATCCTTCACCGCCGCCTTGATCTCGGCCACGGAGGGGTGCTGAAACTCGATGATGCCGCCGCAACGCAGGCAGATCAGGTGGTCGTGGCCTTCCTCCTCCTGATGAACGTGCTCGTAGTGGCCATGCTTGTCTCCGAATATGACCTGCCGCAGAAGACCGGACTCCACCAGCAGGTGCAGGGTGCGATAGACCGTGGCCTTGGACACCCCGCGCTCTCGCACCCGGTAGGCCAGATACTCGGCCTCGAAGTGATTCTCTATGGAGAATACCGCCTCCACGATTGCCTCACGGTCGTTGGTCATCTTCAGGGCCTGCGATTTGAGGAACTGCCGGAACCTCTCCTTGGCCGTGACAGGCATGGTCATCCCCCGATAACTTATGAGGCCGGTGCAATTGCAAATGAGACTCAAATGCAACATACGGTGGGGCCAGCAGAGAAGTCAAGTGTTTTCTTTTGCTTCCGAGTAACGGGAAGGATAAAGATGCGGGCGCCGATGAGCATCGTCCTGCCGCGTTCTCGGGACTCGGCTACTCTCGGCCACTGAGAGAGGGCGGCTTATAACTCCGCTCCGTCGCCAACGGCGACGGACAGCCGGCGCCCTTTCAGGCGGTCCGCTTCCCACCAGGGTTCATGGGCGCCGGAGTTTGGCTGGTGGCCCCGCCACCCGCCGGCGTCTGGCTGGCGGCCCCGCCGCCCCCCACCCTGGACAGGGCGCGCGGCAGTCCTTAACAATGAATAAGGAACAAGTTGGCTTGCCACACCGAGGACTCTCATGACCCGAAGAGTGATACTCCTGGCGGCCGCCCTGCTGCTGGCCGCAACACCAGCCTTGTGCCAGGCGCGGGACTACCAGGGCACCGAGATGGGCCAAGGCGGCATACAGGCCCTTCCGCCCGGTCACCCACCGGTGGACGGCCGCGGCGGTCAGACTCCCCCCGCGGGGACGCCAAGGCATTGGAATCCGGAAACTGTACAGCAGTTGACCGGCACCATATCGGCTATCGGACCGGCGAACATAGCTGCCCGCCCCCGCAAACCCGGACCCTTGGTCATGACCCTGGACACCGCTGAAGGCGCGCGGGAAGTCGTGCTGGGACCGGCCTGGTACGTCACCCGCCAAGATCCCAGGCTTTCGGTAGGTGACCAAGTTACCGTCACCGGGTCTGTCTTGACCAAGGACGGCGAGCAGTACGTAATCGCCCAGACCGTGGAGAAAGACGGCCAGATCCTGACCCTGCGGGACGAGAACGGCTATCCGTTGTGGAGAGGTCAGGGCCGCGCCGGCAGAGGGGCCATGCCTCATGAGATGCAGCCCGGCCCCATGGGTGGCGGCGGTGGCATGTCGGGCTGCCCCATGGGCGGCGGCATGCAAGGAGGCTCCGGGCAGGCACAATAGGCGCGGCTACGCACAATGACAAAGCAGGCCTCCGGCGCCCACCCCCGGAGGCCTGTTTCCCTTTAGGGAAGGTCTGAATAAGGCATATAGCTATCCCCGTTCGTGCTGAGGTATAGAAGCACGAACAAAGAATGATTCAATGATCCCAGTCACTTAATGCTCGTCCTTCGATACCTCAGGACGAACGGTTCGAGGACCTTGGAACTTATTCAGAGGTTCCTTAGGGCTTCTTGCCCTGCCCTCGCCTTTCACGGAGCACCTCCCCCCGGAGGTACTTCCGTACGACGAATCAGGGGGGTGACAAAATCACGTTGCAGCCAGGGGGTGACAGAATCATATTGCAGCCACAAAACGGCCTGTTGGCGCTTGACACGGCCACCTGCGGTCGCTATGGTACTTCGTGGCTATGGTCTGCTCACGCTACGCTGATTTTTATTGACCGCCTCCTTCGCGTTTCTTAGAGCAAGGGGGTTTTTTTCTGCCCGGCCGCGGGGAACGGCCGCTTCTTCCCAAGAACTTTCGCCATGGCGACACTCGACAAAGACCTGCTGGGCATAGAGCACCTCAGCCCGGAGGAGATCCGGCTCATACTCGACACGGCCGTCTCCTTCAAGGAGGTGAGTACCCGGGAGATCAAGAAGGTACCCACCCTCAGGGGGCGTACGGTCATTACCCTCTTCTTCGAGCCGAGTACCCGGACCAGGGCCTCCTTTGAGATTGCCGCCAAGCGCCTGAGTGCCGACACCATCTCCCTTTCCGCCTCGACCAGCAGCACCGTGAAGGGGGAGACCCTTATCGACACCGCCCGCAATCTCGAGGCCATGATTCCGGACGTTGTCGTGCTGCGTCATCCGGCGGCGGGCGCCCCTCACCTGCTGGCCTCCAGGTTGGGCTGCTCGATTGTCAACGCGGGCGACGGCATGCACGAGCATCCCACCCAGGCCCTGTTAGATATGTTCACCGTTCGCGAGAGGAAAGGCCGGCTGGATGGCCTGAAGGTTTCCATCATCGGAGACGTTGCCCACTCCCGGGTGGCCCGCTCGGACATCCACGGCTTCACCAAGATGGGGGCTGAGGTGGTGGTATACGGCCCTGGAACCATGTACCCCGCCCAGGTCGAGGGGCTCGGCGTCCGGCGGGCCACGAGCATGGACGACGCCGTCGCCGGAGCAGACGTCATAATTCTGCTGCGGCTTCAGCGGGAGCGGCAGCAGGGCGGGTTCTTCCCCACCTTGAGGGAATACGCCCGCTGCTATGGGCTTGGGGCCAGGCACTTGGCCAAGGCCAAGGAAGACGTAACCGTAATGCACCCCGGCCCGGTGAACCGCGGCGTGGAGGTCTCGCCCGAGGTAGTGGACGGGCCGTGCTCGGTCGTGCTGGAGCAGGTAACCAACGGGGTGGCGGTGAGGATGGCCGTGCTCTATTTACTGGTGGGCCGTGAGAGAGCTGATTCTTAGAGGCGGCAGGGTTACCGACCCGGCCCAAGGCATTGTCGGAGCGGAGATGGACGTCCGTATCCAAGGCGGCAGAATCGCCTCCCTGGAGCCGGCGGGCGGGCCGACCGGGCAGGCTGCGGTGATAGATGTCTCGGGCTGCCACGTGGTGCCGGGTCTTATTGATATCCACACCCACCTGCGGGAGCCGGGCTTCGAGTATAAGGAGACCATCGCCAGCGGGGCGGCGGCGGCTGTGGCGGGCGGATACACCGCCGTCTGCTGCATGGCCAACACCAACCCCGTCAACGACAACCGTTCCGTGACCGAGCTCATCATGCGCCAGGCGGAGGCGGCGGCCCTGGCCCGGATATACCCGGTGGCGGCCGTGAGCAAGGGGCTGCGGGGTCAGGAGCTGGCCGAGTACGGAGACCTGAAAGACGCGGGAGTGGTCGCCCTGTCCGACGACGGCCACCCGGTGATGGACAGCCGCCTCATGCGTCGGGCCATGGAGTACGCCGCCGGCTTCGGTCTCAAAATTATTGACCACGCCGAGGATCTCGGCCTCTCCGCCGGAGGGGCCATGAATGAAGGCCTGGTTTCCACCCGGCTCGGTCTGCCGGGGGTGTTCTCCGCCGCCGAGGAGATTCAGGTAGCCCGAGACGTTGCCCTGGCCGGGATGCTTGGCCTGCCGGTTCACGTGGCCCACGTGAGCACGGCCGGCTCGGTGCGCATCATCGCCGAGGCCAAGGCGCGAGGGGTGCCCATTACCGCCGAAACGGCCCCGCACTATTTCACCCTGACCGAAGACGCCTTGCTGGGCTATGACACCAACCTCAAGGTGAACCCCCCTCTGCGGACCGCCGCCGACCGGGCGGCCATAAGGCTGGCGCTGGCCGACGGCACTATAGACTGCATCGCCACCGACCATGCGCCCCACGGCAGCATCGAGAAGGACGTGGAGTTCGAGCAGGCCGCGAGCGGCACCATCGGTCTGGAGACGGCCCTTCCCTTGTGCCTCGGCCTGGTGGAGGAGGGCGTGCTCAGCCTGGAGCGCATCATAGACCTGCTCTCGGCGGCCCCTGCCAGGGTTTTGGGGCTGCCCGGTGGCAGCCTGCGGGTGGGCAGTGGCGCGGACGTGACCATCGTGGACCCCGATGCGGACTGGGTGGCTGAAAGGGCCGCCTTTCGTTCGCGCGGCGTCAACAGCGCCTTCTTGGGCCGCCGCTTGCGGGGCCGCTGCGTGGCAACCCTGGTCGGGGGGCGTGTGGTCTTCAGCCTCAAAGCCTTACCGCCTGGGTTATGTGATTGACGGGATTGGGGTCGTTGGGCATAACTGTTGCGAAACCATCGAGACGCTCGTGCTGAACGCGGAGGGGCTGGCATGAAGGAATTGATCCATCAACTTCACGAGCTCAGGGCCGGGCTGGAGGCCCTTGAGCGCCGCGTCGCGGAGCTGGAGCAGAGGGAATACCAAAGAAGCATGCCCCAGGACGCTGGGGTGGAAGCCGGCCACCGCAAGAGCCCCCGCAAGAAGGGGCTCATGAGAGTTGACTGCGGTACCGGGAGTGCCTTCTTCAGCGGTATCGCCACTGATGTCAGCGAGGGTGGCATGGGTATCCAGACCGACCGCCGCCACGAGGTCGGCTCCTATCTGAACCTGGTCTTCTCGCTACCGGGTGAGGCACGCCCCTTGAAGGCCAAGGGCGAGGTCGCGCGGGTCAGCGAGATCCGCGGAGAGCACGGCGAAATGAACAAGTTCAGCCTGGGGGTGCGCTTTGTCTCGATGGACATGGTCGTTCAGCGCAAACTGAAGGACTTCGTCAGGTCGCTTCCCGCCGAGGCGCGGCAGACCTCCTTCGATGAGAATCAACCTACCGTCTGGAACGACAAACTCAAGGACGCCGGTCTTTAGGGGGGCAGGCGGCAAGATTCCGGTGCCCATGGTTTCTCTGGGGCTATCTGTATGCAGGAGCCCAGCCCTTTTTAGGGGCTGGGCTCTTTAGCTGAAGAAGTCGGGGTAGAGGGAGTCTGTTCTTGCCAGACTTATCGGTTTTATGTCGAGATCGCTTTAATCCTTTCCGCGCCTGTCCTGCCCTCGTCTTCCAGCCCGTTGAGCCGGGGCGATCTCACTATTTCGGTGCGCTGCCGCCTGGATCTGCTATCATCCGTTGGGCTTGTTGAAAGACTCACTCTCTTGTTCCCCGTGGCGTGGCCCGGGGGCCGCGCCGATCGCCGGGGGCTTCCGGTTTTTGGACGAGGCGGCAATGCTTGGTGTGACGGGCCAAAGCCAGGTGGTGTATAAAGATACGGAAGGGAATCCGAATGACCGAACTCAGTGAAGGAGCGCTGGTCGAGGATATCCTGGCCGGAAACAAGGAAGGGTATCGCATCCTGGTGGATAAATACAAGAATGTGGTATTCAATCTGGCCTACAGAATGACGGGCAACTCTGAAGACGCCTCGGACGTCTCCCAAGAGACCTTCATCAGGGCGTACCAGTCGCTTGGCCGCTTCCGGGTGGGCGAGAAATTTTTTACCTGGATCTATACTATCTGCATCAACGTATCCAAGAATCATCTGCGGCAGCGGGCCAGAAGGCTTCGCCTTCAGGGGGCTGTCTTTGAAGAGATCGGCCACGACAATTGCAGCGCGGGGGCCGAAGACAGCCTTTTGGACCGGGAAGATGCCCAAAGACTGCATGGTCTGCTTCAGCGGGTGCCGGAGCACTACCGGGCCGCGGTGCTGCTGAGGTACAAAGACGGCTTGAGCTATGAAGAGATATCGCAAATGCTGGGTGTAACGGTCAGCGGCGCCAAGATGCGCGTCAAGCGCGGCCTCGACAAGCTGCGCTCCCTCACGGAGGAAGAGAGGGCATGAAGCGTAAAGACGACCTGATCCTGCGGGCGCTGGATGGAAGGCTGGTGGACGAAAACCACCCGCTGGCGGCGGGTATCGACCCCGATGAGCTGAGGCAACTCGATGCCATCGCTGAAGGTCTTGCCTCCATGGAAACGCTCCAGGCCCCACCGGGTTTCACCGAGAGCGTCATGGTGGCCCTGCCCGAGCGGCGCCGCTCTTTATGGACGAGGCTGAAGGATCTCCTGGTGCGGCCTCATGTCATCAGGCTCAACCTGGCCTGGGAAAGCGGGCTGGCCGCGGGGCTGATTGTCCTGGCGTTGAGTGCCTACAGCTCGGCCCCCTCCGGCGCGGCCTCGGAGCCGCCCGCCGACCTCGTGCATACCAGGTTCACCCTGAAGGCCCCAAAGGCCAAGAAGGTCACCCTCGCCGGTGATTTCAACGGCTGGCACCACGACCGGTGCCCCCTGTTGAAGGCGGAGGCCGAAGGCATCTGGACGATCACCATTCCGCTTCATCCCGGCCGCTACAAGTACATGTTTTACGTTGACGACCGCCGCTGGCAGACCGACCCCATGGCCGAGTCTTACGAGCACGACGGCTTTGGCAGCCGGAACGCCGTGGTGGAAGTACAAAGAGGGGAGCGGGTATCAGCATGATGAGCCGTCTCAAAACGTCTCTGACATTGGCGCTCTTGGTTGTTCTTTGCACCTGTGCCTTGGCCTCGGCTGACGGACGGGGCATGCATATGCCCAGTGCCGGCCGGCTGATCGAGACCTCCAGCTACTCACCCAACGACAAGGCCATGCTGGAGATGCAGTTGGCCCATGCCAGGATCCCGCTGTCGCCGGAATGCCTGACGAGCCTTACCGCGGACTGCCTGGACCGTGGGGTCCCGGCCCAGCATCTCGGGGAGTTCTTCAGGGTGCTCTCCCGCGTGGGCTCCATCGGGCTTCCCGTAAGCGTGTTCCATAACAAGATCGCCGAGGGCCTGGCCAAGGACGTGCCCAGCAGCGTCATCCTGAAGGTGCTGCAGGATAAAGAACTCAACTACCTCACCGCCCGCCAGATCCTTATCGCCCACCTGTCGCGGCGCATGACCAGTGACCCGGCCTTCTTCAGGGTGCTCGACCTGACCGCGGAGGGGCTTCGGAGAGGGCTTCCCGCCGAAGGCCTGCGGCGGATATTCTTCGGGCGTGACCGCAGCCTCGACGAGATGGACGGGGCCGTGCGGGCCTGGCTGCACCTGCAGGCTATCAGGTTCCCCTACGACCAAGGACTGGATATCATCATGGTCGCCCTCGAGTCCGGCCAGTTCCGCCAGTGCCGCAATTGCCTGGGGCAGGTCGTCTTCACTGCCAGGTGTTCCGGCACCTCGCCGACCAAAATACGCGAGGAGATGATCCGCGGCATGCGAAGTGGCCGAAACCTCGGCGAAATCAGCCGGGTGCTCTGCTCTGCCTCCACCCGCCCGGCGCGCTGAAAGAACCACCCCTGTGACCCTTCTATACCCATCCGTGTATATAGCAGCGTAAAGGAAGCCGGCGCTTCGTCCTCGGTGCCCACCCGGCACGGGGGGCAGCCCACCGGTAACAGGCTGCTCAAAAACGCCCATCTGCGGCGTTGCGCTCATCCCGAGTAAGTGCCGCCGTACTACTATGTACGGCTCCTTCCTCGGAATTTCGCGCGTCTAGCATCTGGGCATTCTTGAGCAGCCTGTCTCGGAACGAGTTTTTCCGCAACCTGCTAAACCGCCCGACATGGACAGTTGGGTGTTTTTTCATGGAAGGGAAGCCAGTGGAAGGCACGACTCAATGGCTTAGTGAACATGACCAGGCCATGTTCGAATGTCCCAGGTTGCCGGGCCACCTGCGCCTTTCGCCGCAGGCCTGCTCGGTGCGCTACCTGAAGGCGAATGGCGACGATTTTGCCAACCTGGAACGCAGTGAATGGTGCGCCATAGGGCTCAAGATGAGCCTGGCGGTCTGCCGGGGCTGCGCCGTAGGCTGCCGGCATGCCAAGGGTAACAACAGCAAGCCGGCGGGGCCGAGGCGCGGCCGGTTGGTCTCACGTGGCGCGACCCTCTGAGCCGAAGAGGGTCATCTTCTCCCGGCAAATACGACGCATGGCCTCTCGGGTGGGGCCCAGAATCCTGCGGGGGTCGAACTCCGAGGGTTTTTCGTGGAGCGTGCGGCGCAGGGCGGCGAGGCTCGCCAGCCGCAGGTCGGTGTCAACGTTGATTTTAGCCACGCCCCGCTTTATGGCCGCCAGAATCTGACTGTCGGGCACTCCCTTGGCGCCTTCGATCCGCGCCCCATAGTGCCGCGCCTCCTCGACCACCCCCTGGGGCACGCCGGATGCCCCATGGAGCACCAGCGGTAGCCCACAGGCCTCGCGCACCCGTGAAAGTCGGGGCAGATCAAGCTCGCCCTTCCCCTTGAATTTGAAGGCGCCGTGCGAGGTGCCCACGGCTGGGGCGAGGTAGTCTATCCCAGTCTCCTTCACGAAGGCGGCCGCCTCCAGGGGGTCCACCAGGACGGCGTCTTTGTCCTCGACGGAGACCAGGTCCTCAACCCCGCGCAAGCGGCCCAGCTCAGCCTCGACCGAGGCCCCGTAGGGGCGGGCCAGCTGGACCACCTTGGCGGTCCGCGCGATATTCTGCTCGAGGGGCAGGTCCGAGGCGTCGATCATTATCGAGGTGTAGCCGGCATCGAGGCAGCGGGCGATGAGGTCGAGATCCTTGCCGTGGTCAAGGTGCAGGACGACCGGCACCCCGGCCCGGTTGGCGGCGGTGGCGGCAAGGCACGCCAGGTATTCCAGCCCCGCGTACTGTATGGCCCCCTCGCTGGTTTGGGCCATCACGGGCGAGCGAGCCTCGCGGGCGGCCTCGACTATGGCCTGGAGGGCCTCCATGTTGTTGAAATTGAAGGCCCCCACGGCGTAATTGCCGGCCAGTGCCTTGGCCAGTACCTCTCTGCCGCTGGCGAACATGTTGCCTCCTTTCTGGGTCTGTTTTCTATTCGAACCACTGCTCATTGGCCGTCGTCTTCCCGGTGCTTGTTCCTCCGCCTGCGCTCCCGCTTCCACTCAGGCTCCTCGCCCCGGCGCCTGGGGGCGGCACTTTTGGTTTTGTCAGCATCCGGGGCCGGCGGGGCGTTAAGCCGAGGGTAACAGGATCCCGGAGGCTCCGGCGGGCGCCGCTCGGCGGCCTGAGGCGCTGGGTGGGGCAGGGGGACCTTTTTTTCGGGTGGCGGGCCATCGAGAAAGCGAACGGGCACGGCCTCGGCCAGGTAGAGAAGCTCGCCCACCCGCCGGAAGCTGGCCTGCGAGCACCGGGCTGCTTCGGCCGCCCGAACCTTGATGAGCACCGGCCGGTGGTCACGCCGCCGGCCTATTCGGAGGGCCATATCCGCCGTGGCGGCCAGGACGGCGGGCCTGCCGCCGTAAGCCCGGAGACCATGCTCCCCAATAGCGGCGTAGGCCTTCCTGGGGGCGGCCACGTAAAGGACGGTCGCGGGGGTAGAAAAAACCTCGGCCACGAAACCCGTGGGGAGAGGCGGGGTGGTGGAGCGAATACGGTCATCGTCCGAGATCTGAAACGGGCCGCCGTGGCAGACCTCCCGCAGAAAACCCTCCCGCAGAAAACCCCAGTCCGGCTCCTCGGCGAGGGCACGGGCCAGCTCCTTCAGGGAGACGAAGCCGGCCTCGTCGGGGACAAGGCCGAACTCGTCCGGCCGCCGGGCCAGGCAGTAAGACAGCAGTCGGGACAGTCCCTTGCGCCGCAGCTTATCCATTCAGCCCCAGAACCCGGTTGCAGTAATTCCTAACGCCGGTCTTGGGTGTTTCCGTTCGTGCTGATGTATAGAAGCACGAACACCAGTGGTTCGCCCTTCGATACCTCAGGACGAACGGTTTTGAAGCCAGGTTAATGACTTACGCAACTAGGTACCAGAACCTGGCGGCCCCAGAACTCGCGGCCACCAAAGAACTCCCTGCCGCGTACAAGGCTCACGCCTGGTTTTTGGCCAGCAGCCTGGCCGCCTCCTTGGCTCCGTAGGTGATTATGATGTCGGCCCCGGCGCGGCGGATGCTGATTAATGATTCCATGATCGCGGCCTCGGCGTCCAGCCAGCCGAGCTGCCCGGCTGCCTTGATGGCGGCGTATTCTCCACTCACGTGGTAGGCCGCCAGCGGCAGATCGAACTCCTCGCGCAGCCGCCAGACGATGTCCAGATAGGGCAGGGCGGGCTTTACCATCAGGATGTCGGCCCCCTCCTCGACGTCCATAGCGGCCTCGCGCAACGCCTCGAGGGCGTTGGGAGGGTCCATCTGGTAGGAACGCCGGTCTCCGAACTGGGGTGTCGACTCCGCCGCCTCCCGAAACGGCCCATAAAAGCTGTAGGCGTACTTGACCGCGTAGCTCATGATGGGGACCTGTTCGAAGCCGCCTTCGTCAAGCGCCTCGCGGATCTCTCCCACCCGCCCGTCCATCATGTCTGACGGGGCGACGATATCCGCTCCGGCCTGGGCGTGGGAGAGGGCCGTCTTGGCCAGCAGATCGAGGGTGGCGTCGTTGTCCACCTCGCCTTCGATTACCTGGCCGCAATGGCCGTGGCTGGTATACTCGCAGAGACAGACGTCGGTTATTATCAGCAGGTCCGGCACCGCTTCCTTCAGCCGGCGCGTGGCGCGCTGCACGATGCCGTTGGGGGCGTAGGCCTGGCGGCCGAGGTCGTCTTTCTTATCAGGAATGCCGAAGAGCAGCACGCCGGAGATGCCGAGATCCCGGGCCGCCTTGGCCTCTTCGACCAGCTGTTTCAAGGGAAGCTGGGCCATGCCAGGCATGCTGTCGATGGGCTTTACGACGTTTCCCTCGAGGGCGAATAGCGGGTAGACAAGCTGCTCCACCGAGAGCCGGGTCTCGCGCACGAGGCGGCGCAACCGCTCGTTTCGCCGCAGCCTCCGACCGCGATATTGCGGAAAGACCATGGGGGGTTCCTCCTTGGGTAGACTGTCAGTTTCCTCGGTCGCGGGCAAGCCAGATGGTCACGGTTTATCGGTGTGACAGACGCGGCAGGCGGTGTTAGGCAGCATCACTTCGTCGTCTTTTAGAGGATAGGGCCAGCGCAGCATGAGGGGATTGGGCGAGCCGTGGGCCCGGTGGCAGGACAGGCACATGACTATGTCCGTGCCCGGCCTCACGGCGGAGGGGGCGACCCTGTCGCTTTCTGGGCAAGTATCGAGGAACTTCCCCAGGTCCGGTCGGGCCACGGGAACCAGGGGGTCGTAGATTAGAAGTCCGTTCGCGCCTTGGTAGTTGGCGAAGTCCTTTTTGTCCGCCGGCAAGACAACATCCGCGGGATGCCGCTCCCAAAACCCATCCGCCATGTCACCCGCGCCCTGGTGCAAGTTGCCGTGACAGCCGCAGCAGAAGGCGCTGATGGTCTTGAGCTCACCCAGTATGAAGCCGCCGCTTTCACTGACGTCGCTGTATGTCACGACGGTGCCCGTATACTCGTTGTGATTGTCTTTGGTCGGGGTCTTTTCCCAATCATCGGCCCCCAGACCATCGACGTAGCTCTGGTCGCCGTGATGACCCTGCAGGAAGCGGTACTGCAGGGCGGCGTTTTTCTTTGAATGATGATGGGTTGCGATGTGGCAGCCCCGGCACCCTCCCACGGTTTGTCCCAGAAGGTTGTTATCATCGACGGTCTCGAATTTGGTCTGCGCGGCCAGGGTTTGGTGGCAACTGAAGGAGTTGCTCTTCTCGTCCTTGGTGGTGCAGGAGGGTCTGAAAGAAGTTGGTCCTCCTCCCGGCGCGCTGGTACAACGGCTGTCGTGGCCTGATATGCCGAAGACGTTGTGGCCACGCGTGTCCCGGGCCTTCAATATGGCGTCCGCGCCGTCCGCGCCGGGAGGGACGAAGGGGCTGTCCTTGGCCACCCAGTAGAAGTTGCCTCCGGCCAGGCCCACGCCGCCATCCGGTCCGGGAGACTTGGTGTTGTAAACGATGGGCGCGCCATAGGAGTCTATGAGGGTGCCGTCCTTGGTGTTGCTGTGGCAGCCGAGACAGGTGCTTCTGAGGAGGTGGACCACCGGACCCACATCAAGGGGATCAAACGGGTTATTGTAGACCTCCACGCCATTCTCGCTGTTATGGATGGTGTGGCAGCCGTGGCACAGAGTGGACTCCACCGCCGCGCCGGCGGGCAGGCACCGCCCGGCCAGAACCAAGGCGCAGATAACGGCAGAGAAAGCGAGGCGAGCGAGACGTCGCAAAGGCATTCAGTCGTCCTTCCACGAAGGCGGATTAGGACATCACATTAATTATCCCCTTAAATCTATTACTTGTCAACCTACTAACTTAACACAGCCTTGCTTGCCGAGGCCGGCCCTGACGCACGCTCAGGGTTTGTCCCTATGGCAGACCCGGCAGGCCGTTCCCAGTTTTATGGTGTCCTTATTCTGTTTATTCAGCAGGGTATAGGGCCAACGCAGCATGAAAGGATTGGGCGAGCCATGGGCCCGGTGGCACGACAGGCAGATGACCACGTCCGTGTCCGGCCTCACGGCGCTTTTGGCTGGCTTGTCAGTCCCGGCGTAACTTGTAGCGAACTTCTCCAGGTCCGTGCGGCCCACGGGGACCAGGGGGTCATAAAGCGCCTTCGTGGTTTGACTCCAGTAGCCCACTTTAGACAACTTCACATCCGTGGGGTGCCGGTGCCAGGACGAATCCTCCCCCGTTTGCCCCGCCACTATGTGGCAACCCAGGCAGAACGCCGTGGTGGTCTTGTAGTTATTAAGGTACGACTCACCGTCTTCTCTCGAGTAGACCCCGGAAGTGCCCTTATATTGGTTATGGTCCGCCGAGCTTTTAGTGGCTTCCCAGTTATCGTCCCCGATGCCCTCGACGTGTCCGATGGGAGCCCCCGCAGGCATCTTGTGCGGTGCTATCAGCCAGCGGTACCACTGGTTGCTGTCTTGAATAGCCCCATGGTGGTCTACCTTGCAGTGGCAACCCTGGCAGCCTTCAAGGTTAAACAGTGGCTCTTCTGCGCGCGCGGCCAAGGTATCGTGGCACAGGCAATTACCTGGATCATAGCCGTTGTAGTGCCAGATTATCAGGGGTGCCTCATCGGGAAACCTGACGTCTCTGTTGGAGATGCCCCAGACGTTGTGTCCGCGGCTGTCCTTGGCCTTCAGAACGTCGGTTGCATAAGTGTCGTCCCCTTCCTTGGAGTTCACATGTGGAACGAAGCCACTCTTTGCGGCTACCCAATAGAAGTTGCCGCCGGCCAGACCGATGCCGCCGCTCGGCCCCATGGTGTCGTAGACGAAGGGCGTGTTGTAGGTGGGGTCGATCAAAAGGCCGTCACTACCGGTATAGGTGTGGCAGCCCACGCAGGTGGTGTTGAGGAGATTTTCGGCCGGCCCGCTCACGCTGGCCGTTTCCATGTTGGACTTGAAGACGGAGTTGCCGTCCTCGCTGTCGTGCATGGTGTGGCAGCGGTGACACATGGCGACCTTCACCTTGGCGGAGGCGGGCACGGGTTGACCCAGCAGAACCAAGGCGCAGATAACAGCAAGGAAACCGAGGCGAGCGAGGAATGACATCGGCTCCACTTTCAAGGCGTATATGACATATGACACAGCGGTATTATTCATCACCTTGGCAACATATGTCAAAGTTTTTCTGCTTCAACTCACGCCCCCCACGGCCTGACGTCCATGGCCGCCGGGGCCGGGCGGGTCGCGGCCTGGGTCAGCACCTGCTCCAGGCAGTCCACCACATAGGTGATCTGCTCTTCCTCAAGCTCGGGATAGATGGGCAGGGCCAGGGACTCGGAACTGGCCTGCTCCGCCTCGGGCAGGTCGCCCTCCTGGTAGCCGAGGTGACTGAAGCATTCCTGGAGGTGGAGGGGTAGGGGATAGTACACCTCGCTGCCCACGCCCTGGGAGTCAAGCATTTGGCGCACGGTGTCGCGGGCGGCGACGCGGACCGCAAACTGGTTATAGACGTGGCGGCGGGTACTCGGGGCCACCGGGCACAGCCGGACCAGGCCGCTCTGTACCAGCCCCCGCTCCGTGAGCAGCCGGCGGTAGAGTTTTGCGTGGTGGCGGCGGTTTTCGGACCAGCCGTCCAGATAGGGCAGCTTGGCCCGCAGAATGGCCGCCTGCAGGGCGTCCAGGCGAAAATTGCCCCCGACGAAGCGATGATAGTACTTGGGCCTGGCGCCGTGGCCCCGGAGGGTGCGGAGCCTTTCGGCCAGAGCCTCGTCCGAGGTGGTGACCAGGCCGCCGTCGCCGCAGCAGCCGAGGTTTTTGGAGGGGAAGAAGCTAAAACAGCCCACGGTGCCCATGGAACCCGCCCGCCGGACGTCTCCGGCCACCTCGCATTCGGCCCCGATGGCCTGGGCTGCGTCCTCGATGACCGCCAGGCCGTGGGTTTTGGCCAGGGCGAGTATCTCCTCCATTCTGGCCGGCTGCCCGAAGAGGTGCACCGGGATGACGGCCCTCGTCTTCAGAGGCGAGCTGAGCAGGGCGCGCTCGGCGCTCTGGGGGTCGAGGTTGTAGTCCTCGCCGACGTCGGCGAAGAGGGGCACGGCCCCCACCCTCACTATGGCCCCGGCGGTGGCGAAGAAGCTGTAGGGCGTGGTCAGGACGGCGTCTCCCGGCCCGATGCCCAGGGCCATAAGCGAGATAAGGAGGGCATCGCTGCCCGAGGAGACCCCCACGGCGAAACGAGTGCCGCAGTAGTGGGCCATCTCGGCCTCCAGTTGCTCGACCTCCGGGCCGAGGATGAAGCGTTGCGAGGCCAAAACCCTCTTGATGGCCGCCTCGATGTCCGAGGCCACCGAGCGGTACTGAGCCGCCAGATCGAGCAACGGAACCCGCGCCATTATGCCGCCTCCGCCAGCAGGCCGACCGCCTGGCCCTGCTTGAAGTAGCGCTCCCCGCAGGCCTGGCACCTGCCACGGTTGCGGGAGAACTCCAGTCTGGTGCCGCACCGGCACATATAACCCACTATCCTGGCGGGGTTGCCCACGACCAGGGCGAAGTCCGGGACGTCGTGGGTGACCACGGCCCCGGCCCCAATGAAGGCGAAGCGTCCGATGTTGTGCCCGCAGACAATGGTGGCGTTGGCCCCGATGGTAGCTCCCCGGCCCACCACGGTGGGGCGGAACTCGTCCTTGCGGTCGATCTCGCCCCGGGGGTTGAGCACGTTGGTGAATACCACCGAAGGCCCGACAAAGACGCCGTCGTCCAGCGCGACCCCGGCATAGACCGAGACGTTGTTCTGAATCTTTACCCTGTTGCCTATTTTCACCTTGGGGGCCACGAAGACGTTCTGGCCCAGGGTGCAGCCCTCCCCGATACTCGCCCCGGCACTCACGTGGCAGTAGTGCCATATCCTGGTGTTTTGGCCCACGGTGCGGGGACGGTCCACGGTGGCCGTCTCATGGACGAAGTACGGCGCCGCCTGACCCTCTTTGCTCAAGGTGACGGGGGTGCCGTTCCGGCCCAGGGACTCCTGGCAGGCCTGGAGGATCTCCAGCACCCTCAGGCCGGAGCGGCCGTCGGTGCGCGGGGGCTGCATGTGCCGCACGCATTCCAGGAAGTGCAGGCACTCGTTCTTGAGGGGTTCTTCGGCCGGGGGAAGTTCTACGGTGGTTACCTGTTCCCGGCGGGGTACGGGCAGGCGCCGCACCCAGTCGATCCGCTTGTCGTGCAGCTCGAGCTTGCCCTCTTTCTTGACGTCGTCAAATACGGCCATCCTGCGGTCGCCCACCACCACCAGGCGCTGCTCCTTGAAGGGGTGGAGCCAGCTGACGAAGATATGGGCCGCGGCCCCGCTGGCAAAGGAGAAGGTGCTCACGGTGACGTCGGCGACGTCGCGCCGCAGCCAGCTCTGCCCCACGGCCGTCACCTCGGCGGGCATCTCCCCGAGCAGGAGCAGTATCACCGAGATGTCGTGGGGGGCGAAGCTCCACAGAATGTTCTCCTCCGCGCGGACCTTGCCCAGGTTGAGGCGGCTGCTATAGATGTAGTTGATGCGGCCGAGTTCGCCGGAATCTATGATCTCCTTGAGCCGGATCACCGCCGGGTGATACTCCAGAATGTGCCCCACCATGAGAATGCGGCTCTGGCGCTCGGCCAGGCTGACCAGGTCCCGGCCCTCGTCGGCCCGCAGCGCCAGGGGTTTCTCGACGAAGACATGTTTGCCTGCCAGCAGAGCCTGCCTGGTCAGACGGTAGTGCTGCTCGGCGGGGGCGGCGATGACCACGGCGGGTATCGAGGCGTCCTTCAGGACGTCGCCGAAGGAGGGCGTCAAACGTACGTCCGGGTATGCCTCCCGAAAGCCGGCCAGGGCCGTCTCATCGAGGTCGCAGATGGTGTCCAGCGCACCCAGTTGGTGGAAGTTGCGGACCAGGTTTTTGCCCCAATAACCGGCCCCGATGCAGGCGACTTTGCACATCTGTCCGCCTCCTGAGGGAGTGGAAGGTTTGTTCTGCCAGGCGGCAGTCTCCCCTGGGGCCGGAGTGTTACAAAAAATGTGCCCAGGTCGTTGATAAATGCCCATCCGCGGTGTTGCGCTTATCCCGAGTCACTGCGGCGTACTTCTATGTACGCCTCATTCCTCAAGATTTCGCGCGCCTAGCAGCTGGGCATTTCTGAACGGCCTGATAGATCATTGCGTGTTAGCCGAGCAGTAGCCTGACCTCCTTGCGGATAAGCTCAAAAGGGAGCTCGGATACGAACTTCGGCTGGCCGTCGATGCACACCACCGGCGGGACATAGATGCCGGCCGCGAGTAGGGCCGCCTCGCTGCTGTTTACCTCCTGGGGGTTGCGGCGCAGGTCCACGTAGGCCACCAGCACCTGCCCCGGGAATTCATCCTGGAGCATCTTTCGGAGTTCATCGGCCTGCCGCTCCACACTCTTGTCCTTGTTGCCACCACCTGTGGCTCTGGAGCATGCCCCTCAGGTAATGGGGCCGCGGGCCATGTCGAGCACCTTTACAAGAACGGTCCTTCGGGCCACGATTTTCCTCCTTGCGCCAGGGCCTGGACCCTGGCTGTCAGCCTGCCTGATTAAAGAAGGCTGTTTGTTCAAGAATCCTGTTCCATCTCGCGCGACAGCCGGCCGACCAGGCGTATCAGTACCGCGAGAAGCTCTTCGTCAAGCTGGCCGTGCATCTCCCGCATGAGTTTCAGGGCCTGAAAGCCACGGCAGGCCGACTTGTAGCAGCGGTGCGTGGTGAGGGCGTCGTAGATGTCGGCCAGGCAGCAGGCTCGCGCCGCGACACCGGTTTCGTCGCGCTTCAATCCCTTTGGGTAACCCGTCCCGTCGCATTTTTCGTGGTGGTTGAGAACGATTTCCGCGCCTTCGGGGGGCAGCGGGCCTATATCGTTGAGCATCTCGATGCCCATTTCAGGGTGTTTTCTGATGATTTCGGTTTCAGACTCGTTAAGCCGCCCCGGCTTGTTGAGAATGGATGGAACTATGCAGATCTTGCCAATATCGTGGAGCAAGGCTCCCGTGCCTATGGTAACGAGCCTTTGGGGATCCATGCCCAGGCGCAGACAGATGGCCACGGTGAAGGTACAGACATTGATGGAGTGGGTGTGAGCATAATAGTCGTAAGAGACTATGCGCAAAAGGCTGCTGAGGGCGCATGGATCGGAGACTATGTAGTTGACGTGAACCGTGGCCAGTTGGCGGCAGGTGTCCAGATTGGCCGCGTTCGGCTCCCCGAAGGCCGCCTTGAGGGCGGATTGCGCGGACACATAGACGACCTCGGCCTTCTCCCGCGAGGAGCGCGAGGGATCCGCCAGGCACTCCTGGGTTGTCTGGACCATGTAGCGCTGCTGCCGGACCCGGTCTTCGGCTCTTATGTATACTTTATCCTCGTGGTGTTGCCGAAGGCACTCCAGATGCTCCGGCGACACGGTCATGCCTTCCTGGCGATAGAGGACGAAGTGGGTCCCTCCCGACTCCGCCAGATAGAGCGGGAAGTCGGGGACGGTCCCGGTCAGGAGGGTGGCCAGAGGTAGGTTATAGAACCTGTCGCTGTCGCTCAAGAGTGTCCGGTCCTTGGCGGAATATCTGCTACTCAATGAATCGGCTGGCGGAACGGCAAACTGGAGAGCCGCGTTCAGCAAATTCGCCGCCGCGGGGGAGGGGCTGCTCAAGTGATGCCTGGCGAAGGCCGATAGGGTGAACAGCAAGGCCGCCTGACGGTGCGCGGCCCATGCAGTGAGAGGGGAGTGCCCATGGATGCAAGAGACACCGCCGCTTCTTCCGAGGCTGGAAAACCCTCGATGGTCGTGGCCGCGCCCTCGGCGCTGCAGAACCTCATCCATCAGGTGACAGAGGTCCCCACTCTGCCCAGCACGGCGGCCAGGATACTGGAAATCAGCAACGACGAGCACAGCTCGGCGGCCGATCTGGCCAAGGTCATCTATTTTGACCAGGCGCTGGCTGCCAAGATACTGCGCATAGCTAACTCGCCTTTATATGGCTTCTCCAGCAGCGTCAAGACCATAGAGCACGCCATCGTCATCCTGGGTTTCAAGGAAATCCGCGACATGGCCTTGGCTATGTCGGTATTCGGCAGCTTTTTCAGGAAGCGGGGCCGCGGCTACTTCGAGCGTGTCCGCTTCTGGGAACACTCTCTCAAGTGCGGCCTGGTGGCCAAGGTGATCGCGGCCGACGCCGGACTGAACAAGACCGAGCTTTTCGTGGCGGGGCTCATACACGACCTGGGCAAGGTGGTACTGGACCGTTTCCAGCCCGAGGGGTTCGTGAACGTCCTGGAAATGGCGAGCAAGCACTCCCTGAGCTGGCTGGAGGCCGAACAGCAGGTGCTGGGATTCAGCCACGCCGAGGTGGCCGAGGCCTTGCTGAAGGTCTGGAGATTCCCGCCGGAGCTGATCCGCCCCGTGGCCTTTCATCATCAGCCCTGGGCGGACGATGAGGAGCCGCGGCGCTCGGCGGCCATATACCTGGCCGACATGCTGACCCGCTGCCTCCACGAACCCGATTATCCATCGCAGCCGCGGCCTAACCCCAGCGACATTCAGGAGGCCTTGGGGCGAGTCGCCATGCTTGGCCTGGAGCTTCCGCTCTCCTTCACCGCCTACTACGACAGCAGGGTCAAGGGAGAGGCCAGCGAGATTCAGGATTATCTGGATTGCATAGTCAACAGTGGGGTTGCAATATGATCGACGAGGGAAGCGCCATGCTGGTTGAAGCGAAGGGTTCCGAGCGACGGAAGTTTGCCCGCAAGGATCTCTTGACCAAGGTTGAGTACACCTGCGAGGGCGGGCGCTATTTCGGCCGCACCATAGATGTGAGCAAGGGGGGCATGTGCATCGAGACCTTCTTTGCACATAAGGTAAACCAGCAGGTTGCCCTCATGTTCCGCGTCTTCGAAGGCCGCGACCCCGTGGTGGTCAAAGGTGACGTGGTATGGGTCAAGGAGGTCAGCAAGCCCACCACTCCGACCCAGGTGCTCAGAAAGCGCCGCATCGGGGTCCGCTTCGCCGGCCTCGACGAGTCGATGGCCAAAAGCCTTCATTACTATCTGGTTGATGAAGTGATGTTCAGGTAGACAGGGGTATGCGGGCACCGATGAATGACCACGCTTCGTTGTTACGATAAGTCCGCCTGACGTTTCTTCGGGTTACTTCCGTTCGGGCCGAGGTATCGAAGCACGAACGTCAAGGTGATCGTTATGTTCGCCCTTCGATACCTCAGGGCGAACGGGGTGGGTTTTGGTACTTGCCCGCGGAAGAAGCGCGCCCCTGTCCGCGCCGTATCGCTTATTGCCGCTACTCCTGCTGAAACGTCTCGATGAACAACTCCACCAAGTCGGCGTCGAACTGGCTTCCCGCGCAGCGGCGGAGTTCGGTCATCGCCTGCTCGTGGGAAATTCTGGCTCTGTAAGGGCGGTCGGAGGTCATGGCGTCGTAGGAGTCGGCAATGGACAATACCCTGGCCCCGAGAGGAATACTGGTGCCCGTGAGACCATTGCAGTAGCCGCCGCCGTCCCAGCGCTCATGATGATGTTCGACTATGGGGATCACCGCTCGCAGCGGGGCTATGTTGCGCATGATGCGGGCGGCCCGCGTGGGGTGGGAGCGGATGCTGGCCAGATCCTCGGCGCTCAGGCGCCCTGTCTTGAGCAGCACGCGGTCCGGAATGCCGATCTTGCCGATGTCGTGCAGCATGCTGGCGGTCTTGATGTCCTTCTGCGCCTGCATGGGCAGCCCCAGGGCAAAGGTCATGGTCATGGCATACTGGGTGACCTTGTCGGAATGATTCCTGGTGTGGGGGTCGCGCTCGTCCAGGGCCGTGGCCAGGGCGTAAATACTGTCGATGTAAGCGTCTTTGGTGCTTTCCACCAGCCGGATGTTTTCCAGGTACATGCCCATCTGGGAGAGTAGCACGTGGCAGAAACGGCGCCCGTCGTGCTGCAACACCGCCCCGCCCGGTTGGGGTGAGCCCAACACGAAAAGCCCCAGGACCTGGCCGTTGAGCAGCAAGGGCTTGAGTAGAACGCTGTTTATTCGCTCGGGGAAGAGTAGCCCGGCCTCATGGGGTCTCAGACCGGGGCAATCCCGTCCCAAAACCATCTCCTCCCCGGCTTTCAGGGCGCACTTCAGCAGGGGCACGGCCTGGAGAGGTATTTCCTGATGCAGAGCCCAGGGCAGGCCGGGACCGTGCCGGCCGACCAGTCGGATCATTTCCAGGCCGTCCAGGAGCAGCAGGGCACAATAGCCCGCCCGCAGGTGAGTGGCCAATTGGCTGCAGAAGGCCTGCACCGTGGCATCGACGCTGGAGCCGCCGCTGGTCTGTTCGGTCACCTCCGCGGCCAGTCTGAGGTAGTTGGCGTAGCTTTCGAGTTGGCTGCGTGCCCCGAGTAACTCCTCGACCTGGTGCTCCAGGTGGCCGGCAAGCCTCCGATTGTGCTCTTCGAGCAGACCCCGGTCTTCCACCCGTTCTCTCTTACCGTTGACTGCCGCCTCGATTGTGGCCAGGAGCCCGTCCGGGTCGAAGGGCTTGGAGAGGTAGCCGTCACAGCCGGCGGCCAGGCAGCGTTCTTTCTGCCGTTCTCCCCCCTCGCCGGTCACGGCGATGATGGGAATGGTTTTGGTGGCGCCGAGGCCCTTGATCCTGGCGGCGGCCTCGTAGCCGTCCATGTAGGGCATGTTGATGTCCATAAGGATGACGTCGGGCCGCAGGCTTCGCAGGGCCTTCAGGCACCGATAACCGTCCTCGGCCTCCAGGCAGGAAAAGCCCGCCGCCTCCAGTACCTCGCGAATGAGACCTCTGATTTGGGGTTCGTCATCCACCACGAGGACGGTTTTTTTCGAAGGGCCGCTTTCCGTCATGGTCATGGCTGCCCTTCCCAGCCTTCGGCCTATTGACAGATGCGTTCGGGAAACGACTGCTGCAGGGACACTATCCGGTGAGGGTGGAACTGGCGGGCGCAACAACGATTGCGGCCGGTTCTCTTGGCCTCGTACAGGGCCTCGTCGGCCAGCCTGATGAGCTCTTGTTTCGTCACCGGGCATTGCTGGTGCTGCTCCACCGCCGTCAACCCGAAGCTTATGGTCACCCGGACTTTCTGGTCGCCTTCGCTCACCACGATTCGCGATATCTTGTCCCGCAGCCGCTCGGCCGTGGCCAGGGTGTTCTCGAGGCTCGTCTCCACCAGGACTATGGCGAACTCCTCGCCTCCATAGCGGGCGGCGAAGTCGCTCTTGCGCACGCCTTCCTTGAAGACCTGAGCCAGTTCCACGAGCACCTTGTCCCCCATCTGGTGGCCATAGGTGTCGTTTATGTCCTTGAACTTATCGAGGTCGCCCAGTATCAGCCCCATGGGCCGCCAGTAGCGCATGGAGCGGTCCAGCTCCCGGTCCAGCAGGTCTTGGAAAGAGCGGTAGTTATACAGCCCGGTGAGGCCGTCTTTGGATACCTGCTCCCGGAGTTCCTCGTTCTGCCTGGCCTGCTCGACCACCGTCTTTTGCAGGCGCAGGGAGGTCCTTCCCAGCTCGTAGTTGGCCTCCTCCAGAATTTCTACATAGTTTTTCTGCCGACCCATGCTGACTTCCAGCAGAGTTCCGACGTCGACGGCCTCGGAAAAGGCGCGAATCATGATCTGCTCGAGTTCGTCGGTCATATTCCGGGACTTCAGGTATTCGCGAAGGTAGTCCAGCGCCTCCAGTGGTTGTTCCTCGGAGTAGAATATCCCCACCGCGGCCGAGGCAGACAGCAGATATGCCAGAGGCTGGTAAACCGGGTCGGAGAGGACGTGCGGCTCGTGATGATAGCGAATGGGAGCCAGAAAGATGGGGGGCAGTCCCCACTTCTTGATGAGGAATGCTCCGGCCTCGGCGTGGTCGAACCCCAACATCTCCCGCTCCACCCGTTCCAAGGGGTCCTGCCGATGCTGGTGCAGGGCCAGCACGGCAGCATACTGCTTGGGCAGCGCCCCGTTGATGGCCAGGATCCCGATGTCTTGCAGCAGGCCCATGAAGAAGCTTTCCTCGGGGGTGATGCCGGTGAGGCCGTCGGCCAGTATCTTGCTGGAAGTGGCCGAAATCATGGACTGTTTCCAGAAGGAGGTATGATCGAAGACAGTACCCTTGCCACTGGTGAGCTTGACCAGGCTGAACCCCAGGGCCAAATGCTTGATGGCATTGATGCCCAGCATGGATATCGCCTGCCGGACCGAGGTCACTTTGTTGGGCAGACTGTAGAAAGGCGAATTGATGACGTGCAGCACCTTGGCCGCCAGGGGAGGATCCACGGAGATGACCCTCTCCATCTCTCCTATGGTGGCGTTGTCTTTCCGGGCGACTTCCAGAATTCTCAGCGCTATGGCCGGCAAAGTGGGCAGGCGTTCAGAGCGGGTCAGTACTTCTTCCATACTCTTGGGCTTAGCGGGCAATGATTCCCTCCACGGTAGGCAGGTCTATCCTGCGGCGGCAAGGACGGGCGCGAGGCGCTCGTCTTCCTGCTTGCCGCTATTTCCCTTATCGGGCGAGGGCGGCCCCGGCTTGAGAGGGGCGTTTTGGATTCAGGGATGATCGGCTTGCCGGAGGTCTCGCCCGGTGGCCGCCTTGTGGATCTCGGCATTGAGCTCGGCTCCTATAATCAGAGCAAGTCCGCTGAGGTAGAGCCAGATCATCAGGACGACCACCGCGCCCAGGCTGCCGTAAATTTTGTTATAGGAGGCGAAACTGCGCACGTAATAGGCAAAGCCCTCCGAGAACCCCACCCACAAAAAGGTGGCCACCACCGAGCCTGGGGTCATCCAGTGCCAGCGCTGATCCACATTGGGCAGGGCGTAGTAGAGGACGGCGAGGGCGAAGGAGACAATTATGAAGACCACCGGCCACTTGGCCGCCAGCCAGGCCAATTCGAAGGCGGACCCCAGACTGACGTGGTCGGCGACGGTGTGCGCCAGCCGAGGGCCGACAACCAGAAGGGCCAGAGCTATTATGATGAAAACGGACAGGCCCAGGGTGAGCCCAAGGGCGATGGGCTTGCGCTTGAACCAGGAGCGGGTCTCGGGGACGTCATAGGCCCTGTTCATCAGTCCGGACAGGGCGCTGACGGCGCTCGAAGCCGTCCAGAGGGAGAAGAGACCGCTCGCCGTGAGCAGGCTGCCGTGCTGCTCGGCCACCACCGGTATAATGATTCTCTCGACCAGTTGCATGGCCTGGGCAGGGACAATTTCGCTCATGTAGGCCAGCAGCCTGCCGGCCAGGTCGGGGATGGGCAGGTAGGCAATGAGGCTGAGGAGGAAGAGGAGGAAGGGGAAGATCGACAGCGAGGCAAAGTAGGCCAGCTGGCCGGCCATGCCCAGGGCGTCGTCATGGTCCAACTCGTGGTAGAGACGCCAGGCCAGTTCGCGCGCATTCAGGCCGTGGAGACGGAAGGCTTCGAATATTAAGATAGTTTCTCCTCGGGCACTGGATAAGGTGAAGCCATAGCCGCGGCGCGGCCACGGACGACGACCTGAAGCGCGGCGGTCAGCAGCACCGCTTCCCCCGAGGACGACTCGAAGTATGCCACCGCGGCGGCGACTTCCGAGGGCGAGTAACCCATGCCTATCATCTTCTCGGGCCGCAGATCAACAACATAGGGCAGGTGCGCCGCCTGCCGCTCGGCCAACTCCAGCAGATCAGCCAGCCTGGTACCGTACAGCTCATGGCCGCGGGCGGTGCCGAGGACGTCCCAGGTCTCTTCGAGCAGATCCGGCCATCTGCCCAGAGACTGGAGAAGGGGCGGCGGCGGGCCTTCCAGGGTACGCCTGACGTCCCTCAAGACGACGCGGGCCGCCGGCGCCATGTCTTCAGCGGCCGGTGGGTCGAGGGGGGGCATGCCCTCGGGCGGGGCAGAGGGTATCTCGACCAGTTCTTCCCAGGCCGTGGGCGCCAGGCCGAACCCCTCCGCCCGCAGTGCCCGCCTCAGGGTGGCGATGGCCAGCAGAGTCTTGGGGCATACGTAATGGTAGCCGGCGATTAAAGCCCGCGCCTCGGGCGCGAGGCGCGGTTTGCCCAGGGCGGCCGAAAAAAAATCACTTCGCAGCAGTGGCGCGGCCGTCTCGGCGGCCTTCAGGCGCAGCCTGTCCGCGCTCTCCTCGAAGAAGCGCGTCCTTACGTTGGGCGCAAGTTGCCTCCAGGCCTCTTGCAGTAGCGCGGGCCACACCGCCAGGGCCTTGAAGACGTCGGGGGTCCAGGTGCTTCGCAGGCTGGCGGCGATATCAACGTAAATCTCGCGGATGGCCGCCGAGGCCTCTTCACCTGCCACCAGCGGCGGGCTATGCCGCGGGTAGAGAAACAAGGCCTTTGCTCTCCGCGTGGCGTGCCTTGGCTCTTTTTGCCGTGCCCCTTAATCCAGGTTAGAGGTAACCGGGGCCTCAATTCAACTGGAAAAGGGTCGCCAGACTTCATGGGTGCCGGAGTTTGGTTGGTGGCGGAGCCACCTAGAACTTATACATGGCGCTAACCTGGTGGCGCAGGTCGGTGCCATTGCCGTTGCCGTCGGAGTACTGGGTCAGCCAGTGGCTTATCTCGTAGCCCACGGTGACCGCCGGAGTAAGGTTATACATGAAGTTCCCGTAGAAGGAACGGTTCAGGCTGCGGTTGGCGGTGAAGCGATTGGCGCTTTCGGAGTCGCGGATCAGGTCGCCGTTGCGGGGGTTGTCTATGGTGGCCCCGGCGTGGAAGCGCAGCTTGTCGCTCGCCACCCAGCCCAGTTGGCCCCAGCCGCCCCAGGAGTGGATACCCCGCATGCTGTCGGGGTTGAAGCTCTGCCCGATGCCCGCGAAGTAGTTGCCCAGGGTCTCGCCGTAGAAGCCCTCGCCCTTGAGCCAGAGCCCATGGGGCAGGGGGACGATGAGCTCCAGGTTGCCCGACCAGCTCTCTATCTGGCGGCGAGCTTCGCCTGCGACCGCTGGTGGCGTCAGAGTCGTAGAGCCGCTCTGAACCTCTTCTTTTCCGTAGTGGCCGCTGGCGGCGACGAGCAGCTCCTTGCCGAACATCGGCTTCTGCCAGGCGGCGCGGGCGAAGAGGGTGGGCCAGCCGACGTCCTCGCCGGCGCGGGTGAATTTCAGGTCCTCTATAGTGCGCATAAAGCCGGTCCAGAGGGCTATCCTGGAGCCGTCCCCCAGAGGGACGTCTTTGGTGACGCGCACCTGTGGCCGGCGGTAGCCGGGGTTACCGGCGTTCCACCCCACGAAGTAGTTCCAGGTGTCACACCATTGCAGGGAGATGGGGTCGTGGGTCTGGCCCAGGAGCAGGCCCCAGGTGCCCTGCTTCATCTCCACGAAGGCATGGCGTACCAGGACGGAGGGCTTGTTGTCGGGGCCGCCCAGCTCGGTGACGGTGTTGCTGACACGATTAATGACGTTGCCGTAGAAGTCGATCTCGAAGAGCCCGGTGGTCTCGATGTCGTTGTACTTGGGGGCGACGACCTTGAGGTCGAGCCGGGACTGGTTGGCGGTGAGGCTGAACTCGTTGGTGTCCGGCCGGGCCTGAAAGCGCAGATCGGATGGGCTGTTGGTTTCCTGGAGCACCCAGGCGATGAAGTCGCCGTTGAAGGCCCGGGAGTCATCGTGGCAGGCGTCAACCTTGATGAAGCCGTAGGGCTGGAACCGGAAGCCGCCCAGGGTGATGCCCTTGTCCTTGCTGGTTTCTTCCTTGGTGATTTCGTTGACCTTGGCCTCGAGCTTGTCAACGCGCTCGGCCAGTTCCTCGGCCATCGCGGGGCGAGGCGCGGCCGCCAGCGCCAGACCGAAAATCAGTGCTGACGCGGCCAGCGAGCGAAGAGTGAACCTGCGATCTGCCTTGATTGCCCTCATGGTTGCCCTCCTAAAGAAGCGGATTTTATTGAGGCGGAAGGCAAATTGTCAAGGGAAAGGGCGGGGCGGCTGGGCCGCCGGCCAAGCTCCGGCACCCGTGGCCTCTCAGTGGCTATTTGAAGGCCGACAAGGGTGCCGGCTGCCCGCCGCCGCTGGCGACGGGGCGTGGGCAGGCCGCCCTCTCTCGGACATTGAATACACGTCAGACGTACCCGAGGGTTTTTTGAGTCTGCCCCGGTGCGGCTCGCGTCCCGGCAAAACTATTTTCCTATCTTTGTCGCCCGCCCTGTGACCCTTTTCCGTCAGGGCTTGTATAGCGAGTGAAATAGAACAAAATCGTTTCATTCTCACCCCCTGAGGCCTCGGCGGCTCCCTCCACCGCCGGGGCCTTTCTGCCCCTGAAATCTCCTAGCGGACGTCCACCTTGACGATCAGCCCCTCGCAGAAGAACTGGGCCTGGTTGGTCGAGGGGCTTACGTGGACGGAGAAGAGGTAGCGGCGCTCGGCCAGGTCGGCTTTGAGAAAAGGGAGGCACTTGCGCTTGAAGGCGGTCATGGTCAGGCTGTTGCGTAGCTCGAAGGGCTGGTTCTCGGGCCGATAGGCTCGGGGGGCGACGACCTCGAAGAGGTTTTCAGCGGGCAGCGGCCGCCTGTCCAGCACCTCCAGGGGGTCCAGCTGGTCCTCTGCGATCGTGCCCACCAGCCGCACGGTACTTACAAAGGAGAACTGGCTGCGCCCCGTGGGCCGAAGGAAGAGGCTGCCCTCGTCGTCGAACTCCATCTCCTTGTAGTTCTTGCCGATGTTCCAGGAACTGTGGCGCACGTTGTAGCCCAGGGCCACGTCGTTGAGCCCCAGGCGGATGTTACTCAGCCCGAGCACGCTGACCTGGTGGTCCAGGTTGGTGAGGATATAGGCCATGAAGCTGTCACGGATCTCCTGGGACCGGCAGTCCTGGTTTCGCACCTGCTCTTCCAGGTCGCGCACCACCTTGCGCATGCCGCGCTTCAGGCGGCCAACGTACAACCCGCGCTGTTCGGCAAAGCCCTCGGGGTTCCTCTCCAGGTCGATCTTTTCGTAGGAAAGGTTTAGCTGGATGGCCTTCTCCTGAACGCGGCGGCTCGCGCGCAGATGGGGGCGCTGGTTGTCAGGATGGTAAACGTGCTGGAGCAGGCGGTAGTTGGCCTTCACCAGCCTGAAGAGGTCCCGCTCATTCAGGCGGCGGGCGATTTCCGGCGTTATGCCCAGCACTTCAAAAGGGTTTTTGCGCATGTGCCGCCTGCGTGTCGCCGCTCGGCCAAGAAGTAGGAACTACCATCTGAAGGCTACATTGCCCCTGCCGCTCCTGTCAACGCCTTGACGGCGAAACGCTTTCCGCCCATAAAAAATGAGGTGGCATCGGGCCGGCCTCGGTCCCAAAATGCGGGTCTCCCTTGTTTTTGCTTGACAGGCAAGCGGGATTTGTCTATATGGCGAGAGGGGAAATTTCAGTGTTTTCAATGCCGGCAGGACGAAGCTGTCGCGGTAGCTGCCTTTAAACCACAGTTCAGTTTCCAAGTTCGGCCAAGGCAACCCCTGGCAGTCCAGGCCTTTCCTATTTGCCAGGGGCTGGTTGAAACCGCCATGTTTTTTTCGGTTGCAATGGCCGGTTGCAGAGGAATGGTCTTAATATGACGTTCGCACAACTTCTCTCCGACAAGCGGCCCGCCATAACCGCGGGCTGGTTTGATCTGATACTGAAC